>DASWHG010000331.1:0-14510 GCA_036393315.1 Anaerolineales bacterium
GTCGTTGGTGTTGGCGTTTCCACTATCGTCGTTGGTGTTGGCATTACCACTGTCATCGTTGGTGTTGCCGTCATCGCCGCTGCTCAATCCGGCGGCGGGCAATTCAAGGCTGCCGGCGATGTGAGTCGAGTCGAGCGCGCGGGTCACTTCCGGCTTCACGCTGTCTGGGGCGCTGGCAGCGATGGCGCTCAAAGTCTGGGCGTAACGGGTGAGGGCGGTAGTGATTTCGCGTGCAATCAGGGCCGCGCGGGTTGGATCGATCTCTGAAACCGTCTCCAGCTCCAGAAGAGCGCTGTTAATGTCGGCTTCGAAGGCGAGGACGGCTTTGCCGATCTCACGGTAGCGCCCTTCTGCGATGAGAGCAGCGATTTCTTCCAGGCGCTGTTCGGCGAAGTCCATCTTCATGAGGGCCCGGTTGCCTGCATCCTGAGCCAGGGTGAGGCGGGTCTGCTCGATCGAAGTCTTCACCGGATAGAGCGCATCTCCGGGGATGGAAGATTGGGCAGCCACCCCGGTGATGCTGGCGCCTCCGAACAAAATGGCTGCAATCACCAGGATCAGGCCGATGCTTCGTATTCCAACTTGCTTTGTGTGTGCGTTCATGATTTGTTTCTCCTTTTTGTTGTGTTTCCAAAGGTTTTAATATGCCCTTATCTTATCCAACACGCCGTCCTGGCGTAACCGCCATCCGTCTAAAAAGCCAGAAGACCTGCGTCCCAGATTTTTAAGACTTAAGTCGGAAGCAAATAGCGCCTTTCGGCTAATTCTTTAACTCAACCAGCACTGTATAATTGAGAGGTTCTTCAGATTTATGCTCTTCGGGAGGCCGAGCATGGCGGTCAGGGTTAAAAATTTCTTTTCTAACCTAAACCTCAGCCAGCGTTTCATGCTGGCGAGCCTTGTCATCCTGCTTGCGGGGATGGTAGGCATTTCCGTTTGGGTTGCGAAACAAATCGAAACGGGTGTCATCCACCGCACCGGGGCGACCACCGCCCTGTATGTAGATAGCTTCGTCGCTCCCTATCTTCAAGGGCTCGGACAATCGGATGAGCTGCTTACAGAGCAAATCGAAAAGCTGAGCAAGCTGCTGCAGAACACCCCCATGGGGCAACAGATCGTTGCATTCAAGGTATGGGACACGCGCGGAAAGCTGCTTTACAGCACCGATCAGTCCACCATCGGAAAAACTTACCCGATGCACGAAGGTATGTTGCGCGCCAGGCTGGGACAGGTGGTCTCGGAGCTCAGCCCATTAGACGAGGAAGAAAATGCGCCGCTAGGAAAGGTGCACGATAAACTATTGGAGACTTACAGCCCGGTGTGGTTAAGCGGGACGAATCAGGTCATCGCTGTGGCAGAGTTTTACCAATTGACGGATGAACTCGACCGGGAGATCAGTATATTGAGGTCGCGATCCTGGTTGGTGGTAGGCCTGGCGATCCTGCTCATGTACCTGCTGCTCTCGGGTTTTGTACGCAGAGCCAGCGACACCATCACGCAGCAGCGCAGCGAGCTGGGGCGGAAAGTGGAGCAATTGACCGAGCTGCTGGCGCAAAACCTGGAACTACACGAACGCGTCCGGCGGGCGGCTGGCAGCGTGGCGCTATTGAATGAAAGTTTTCTGCGGCGGGTAGGTTCGGAACTGCACGACGGCCCGGCCCAGGACCTGGGATTATCTCTGTTGAAACTTGATGCGCTTGTAGAGTGGGTTGAGGCGCACCCGCAGGAAGCTTTCGAGCCGGGAAAGCTGGATGAACTGACGGAGATCGAGGCTTCTTTGCAAAATGCGCTGAAGGAGATGCGCGGGATCGCCACTGGGCTGAGCTTGCCGCAACTAACCGATTTGGGTCTGCCTGAAACGGTAGTGCGGGTGGTACGCGCGCACGAGCGGCACACCGGTACGGCGGTGACCCTGGAATTAGGGACGGTGCCCGAGCAGATCGGCATGCCCTTAAAGATAACTGTCTACCGGCTGATCCAGGAAGCCTTGAACAATGCCTACCGGCACGCGAGCGGCGCGGAGCAGCAGGTGCGCGTTTATTGTGAGAAGGAGCAAGTGGTGGTGGAAATAACCGATCGGGGTTCGGGCTTCCAGGCGGAACATGGCGGCGAGTGGGATGGACGGCTGGGCTTGAGCGGCATGCGGGAGCGGGTGGAAAGCCTGGGCGGGCAGTTCAAGATCGAGAGTGAAATCGGGCAGGGCACCAGGATACGGGCACATTTGCCCTGCCAGATCGAAGGAGAGAGCCTGGAATGAACGATATGCAACCATCCTCAGATAAGCTGCACGTGGTGATTGTAGACGATCATGCCCTGTTCCGGGAGGGCTTGGCGACGATCTTAGGAACGCAGGCAGACATCGAAGTGGTGGGTGAGGGCGGGACGGCCCAAGATGCAATCCGCCTGGCGCGGGACCTGCTGCCTGAGATTATCTTGCTGGATATCGATATGCCAGGAGGAGGCCTGGAAGCTGCCCGGATCATCGCGAACGAGCAGCCGGTGTGTAAAATCGTCGTACTGACCGCTTCGGAGGAAGACGATCACTTAATTGCGGCGCTAAAGGCCGGGGCGCGGGCCTTTATTTTAAAAGGCGTGGCAGCCCGCGAGCTGATGCGCATCCTGCGCGCCGTGGCAGCCGGGGAGAGCTATGTGCCCCCAGCCTTGGCAGCCAGCCTGCTGCTGGAAATGCACGAGCCGCACACGCTTGCGCGCAAGGCGCCGGTGAACCCGATTAACGAGCTGACCGAGCGCGAGCGGGAAATACTGGAAAGCCTGGCGGGGGGGTTGAGCAATAAGGAGATCGGCGAGAAGCTGTTCCTTTCTGAAAAGACGGTGAAACACTACATGACCAATATCTTGCAGAAACTGCAGGTGCGCAACCGGGTGGAAGCGGCGCTCCTGGCGCAAAAGAGCGGGAAGATCGAAAAGAGTTCGTAGTTTTTCAGGTTGCGTCCTGGCAGGTTTTGCGCTAAACTCTAGGTAATTGGCCGTAAAACGTTGGATTTTACAAAGTTCCTTCCGGCCAATTACCCTGCATCTGGCTGCTGCTATGTTCTTCACCAATACGACATTCATGGGCATTGACCCTACTGCCGGTGTGCGCCCTTTTACCTACGCTGCGCTCGACAGCGATTTGCAGCTGATGGCTTTGGGCCAGGGCGACATAGACGAGGTGCTGGCCTTCGTCGCCGGGCAGCGCGCCGCGGTGGTGGCCGTTTGCGCCCCTCGCCGGCCCAACCTCGGCTTAATGGAGCAACCGGACGTGCGCGCCGGGCTCCTCCCCGTACCCCGCCCCGGTCGTTGGACGAACTTCCGCCTGGCCGAGTACCAGCTGCGCCAGCATAACATCACCGTCCCGCAGACCCCCGCTCGTGAAGCCGACTGCCCGAACTGGATGCGTATGGGGTTCAGCCTTTACCACCGGCTGGAGAACCTGGACTACCGCCCCTACCCGGACGAGGGCAGCGCCCACCAATGCCTGGAGGTGTATCCCCACGCCTGCTTCACGGTCCTGCTCAACCATCTCCCGTTCCCAAAACACTCCCTGGAAGGTCGCCTGCAGCGCCAGTTGGTCCTTTACCAAATCCGGATAAACCTTCCCGATCCAATGCTGATCTTTGAAGAGATCACTCCCCATCGCCTGCTTCAGGGCATCCTTCCCCTGGAGGACCTTCACCCGGCGGAAGAGCTGGATGCCCTGGTGGCTGCCTATACCGCCTGGCTTGCCAGCACCAAGACCGGGCAGGTCACCCTGCTGGGTCACCCGGATGAAGGCACCCTGGTCTTGCCGGTCGCAGAATTGAAGAACCGTTATTGAGAGGTCTATGCCAAAACACAAAACGAAACTCATCATCAACCCGAATGCCGATTTAGGACGGGCCTGGCATTGGGGCGCCGTCCTGCGCCCGATCGTGGAGGAGTTCGGCGGCGCGGACTGGTCCGGCACCGTCTATCCCACGCACGCCACCGAGTTGGCCCGCCAGGCCGCCGAGGAGGGCTACGAACGGGTCATTTCCGTGGGGGGTGATGGCACGACCCACGAAGTGATCAATGGCCTGATGGAGGTGCCTCCCGAGCGCCGCCCGAAGCTCGGAGTCATCCCCGTAGGGACGGGCAATGATTTCGCCTTCAATTTAGGTGTGAACAGGCGCCCGGAGCTGGCCATGCGCCAGATCTTCACCGGACAGCCGAAGAAAATCGACCTGGCCGTCGTCGAAGATGGGCACGGGCGCCGTGAGTACTGGGATAACACCTTTGGGGTTGGCTTCGATGCCACCGTTACCATCCGCTCACGCCGGGTGCCGCTGGTGAGGGGTTTCCTGGTTTATTTCGTTTCCGTACTGCAGACCATCATGTTGAACCACGAAGCGCCGCGCTTGCAGATCACGACCGACCAGGAACAGTGGAACGAGGAAATGCTCATGATCGTGCTCTGCAACGGGCCGCGCGAAGGCGGCGGCTTCTTCGTCGCTCCCGATGCTCGCATCGACGATGGCTGGTTGGATTACACCGCGATCAAACGCGTCTCGCGCCCGATGATGTTTCGCCTGATCCCCGAGTTCATGCGCGGGACTCACGGGCGCTTCCGGCAGGTGCGCATGGGGAAGTTCCAGCAAATGAAGCTGCAGTCGGATCGCCCGCTCTATATCCACATCGATGGCGAGATCTTCGCCGGGTTCGGCACCGATGTCCGCCAGCTCTCCGTGGAGGTTCTCCCCTGCGCCATGGAGCTGATCCTCTGACCGGTGTTCCCTTAAAGGAGCGCTCCACCTCGTCCGGCAGTCTCCACATGCCAAACCTGCTGCAAAACTTGCGTAACCACGACCTCGGCCACTTGAAAATCATTGCCGAGTTATGGGGCGTGGAGCTGAACGCGCAGGATGCCCGCCAGGCAGCCATGGTCCTGGCGCAGGCAATATTGGACCGGTCCCTGGTAGAGGAAGTAGTTGAAGCCCTGCCGGCAGAAGCACAGGCGGCTTTGGCAGACCTGTTGAGCAATCGCGGCCGGCAGCCCTGGTCTTTGTTCATCCGCCGTTTCGGATCTGTACGCGAGATGGGTCCCGGCCGGCGCGACCGCGAGCGCCCCTTCTTGAAACCGGCCTCGCCAGCCGAGGCGCTCTGGTACCGCGGCCTGGTGGCGCGCACCTTCTTCGACACGCAGACAGGCCCGCAGGAATTCGCCTTCATCCCGGAGGACCTGGTCCCGCTACTGTCCGTGGCACAACCCGCCCTTCAGGCCGCTCTCGGGCGACCGGCAAACCCCGGGGAGCGCACTCATCCCATCCCTGCCTCCGAACGCATCCTGGACGACAGCTGTACCCTGCTGGCGGCCCTCCGCCTCGGGCTCCCGCTCCCGGAAGCCGAGCCCGCCTGGATCACCCCGGCCCTGTCCCCGTTCTCGCTCACCCCCGGCGCCCTGGCGGCTCTCCTGTCCGCGGCCGGCCTGGTCGATGATAATCAGCTGCCCAGGCCCGAACCGGCTCGCCTCTTCCTGGAGGCGCCCCGCGGCGAAGCCCTGGCACAGCTGGCTTCCGCCTGGCTGGACAGCCCGGTTTTCAACGAACTCGCCTTGATCCCCGGGATCCACCTGGAAGGCGAATGGGAAAACGATCCCTTGCGGGCCAGGCGTGCGGTACTCGACTTCTTGTCGACTGTACCGCGGGGGACCTGGTGGAGCCTGGGAGCCTTTGTGGAGGCCGTGCGCCAGGCCCACCCGGATTACCAGCGGCCAGCAGGTGATTACGACTCCTGGTTTATCCGTGACTGCCTGACCGGCGAATACCTGCGCGGCTTCCAGCATTGGGATTCGGTCGATGGCGCTCTGCTCCGCTTTATCATCACCGGCCCGCTGCATTGGCTCGGCGTGATGGATTTGGCCGCTCCCGCAGCAGGCGACCCGCCCACGGCCTTTCGAACCTCGAAATGGTCGGGTGCCCTCCTGGAGCGCTCCGTTCCCACCGGCCTGCCCCTCGAAGACGAAGCCATCCAAGTCCGCTCGGATGCGCGCCTGCGCCTGCCGCGCCGGGTCCCCCGCTCCGTACGCTACCAGCTGGCCCGTTTCTGCGAGTGGGAAGGCCTGGGCGGTGACGCTTACCGGTACCGGGTGACGGCTGCCTCCCTGGAACGCGCCCGCCAGAACGGGCTGCGGGCCATCCACCTGCTGGCCTTGCTGCGCCGCCACGCGGCAGCCGTGCCGCCGGTCCTGGTAAAGGCCCTGGAGCGCTGGGAAGAGCGGGGAACGGAAGCCCGCCTGGGACGGCTCGTGGTGCTGCGCCTGAGCTCCCCTGCAATCCTGCAGGAGCTGCGCGCCTCTCGCGCCGCCCGCTTCCTGGGCGACCCGCTTGGCCCGGCAGCCGTCATCGTCAAACCGGGCGCCCGGGACAAGATCCTGGCCGCCCTGGCCGAGATGGGGCTCCTGGCAGATGTGCACCTCGACGAGTAGTCGATTTACAGGGAATTTGACAAAACGCTCGATCTGGATTATAAGGGTTGAGTTCGGTCTTACCTTATTCATCTTCATTTTCGCTTAAATCCCACATATCCCACATTTATCCCACACATAACCCACATTCTCTCACCGGCTAATCCCTTATGACCCCTTCGGTCGAAGTCCTGATCACCTTGCCTTTCCCTGAAGACCTGGTTGCCCAGCTCCGCAGTGTTTCGCCCCGCTTACATGTTACCGTTCACAAAGCCGGCAAACCCGAAGAGGTCCCCGCAGAGCTGTGGCAGCGCGTGGAAGTACTCTATACGGATAGCGTGCTCCCGAAGCCTGAGCAAGCTCCCAAGCTGCGCTGGATCCAGTTCCACTGGGCCGGGCTGGAAAAGTTCATGGATGCCCCGATTTTAAAAAAACCCGGCCTGCACGCAACCAGCCTGAGCGGGGCAGCCGCCCCACAAATGGCCGAATACGTGCTCTTGATGCTGCTGGCCTTCGGCCACCGCTTGCCCGAGCTGCTGGAGAACCAGCGGAAAATGGAATGGCCGCGGGATCGCTGGAAGCGCTTTAGCCCCAAGGAGCTGAACGACAGCATCGCAGGCATCGTCGGTTACGGTAGTATCGGCCGGGAGGTGGGCCGCCTGCTGCACGAGTTTGGCGCCACCGTCCTGGCAACCAAGCGGGACGCCATGCAGCCGGAGGACCCCGGTTATACTCCGGAAGGACTGGGCGATCCGCAGGGCGGGTTGGTCAGCCGGCTCTACCCGCCTCAGGCGATCCGCTCGATGCTCAAAGAGTGCGACTTTGTCGTCATCACCGTTCCCCTGACGAGCGAGACGCAGGACCTGGTCGGCGCAGAAGAGCTGGCTGCCATGAAATCGACCGCCTACCTGGTGGACGTGTCCCGTGGCGGGGTGGTAAACCAGTCTGCCCTGGTAGCCGCCCTGCGCGAGAAGCGGATCGCAGGGGCCGCGCTGGATGTCTTCCCGGAAGAACCCCTGCCCCCCGACAGCCCGCTCTGGAAAATGCCGAATGTGATCGTCACCCCTCACATCGCCGGGTTAACCCCGCGCTACGATGAACGGGCCGTCGACCTGTTTGCCGAAAATCTGCACCGCTACCTGGCCGGGCTGCCCCTCTACAACCTGATCGACGTTCACTCGGGTTATTAACCGATGCGGTCGTTCGATCTGTTGGTTTTCGATCTGGGCAGCACGCTGATCTATTTCGACGGCGACTGGCCAGAAGTATTCGCCAGAGCGAATGCAGAGCTGCTCCAACACCTGGGTGCAGCCAGTCTGGACCTGCCGGGTGAGGACTTCCTGAGAGAGTTCAATGCCAGACTGGGGAGCTACTATGCCGAGCGCGACTCCGAGTTTATCGAGTACACCACAGGTTATGTCTTGCGCACGCTGCTCGGCGAACTCGGCTTTCCGGATTACCCGGAAGCGCAGCTGCGCGCGGCTTTGCAGGCCATGTACGCTGTCTCGCAGTCTCACTGGCACCCGGAAGAGGACGTGATCCCCACGCTGGCAGCCCTGCGCCAACAGGGCTACCGCCTGGCCTTGATCTCGAACGCCGCCGACGATGCCGACGTCCAGGCGCTGATCGATAAAGCGGGCATTCGCCCCTTCTTCGAGATGATCGTGACCTCTGCAGCGGCCGGGATCCGCAAACCCAACCCCCAGATCTTCCGGATCGTGCTGGAAAAGCTGGGGGTGGCCTCCGGCCGGGCAGCCATGATCGGCGACACCCTGGGAGCGGATATCCTGGGGGCTCAGAATGCCGGCTTGTTCAGCATCTGGATCACGCGCCGCGCCGACGCAGCCGCCAATCGCGCCCACGCCGAGGTGATCCAGCCGGATGCCGTCATTGAAACCCTGGGACAGCTGCCTTCGCTCCTGTCGCAGCTTTCTCAATCCCCTCAACCCGGATGAACCGGTAAAAGGATCTCTGCGAACCGGTTGATCGCCACCCTTTTTCAGGCCTCATGGAATGGAGAAGCTCTCATGAACAAAGTCTACAAGCACCGTCCCAAGGCTCGCGATGAACTGCTCGGCCGGGTGTCCGCCGATGGTAGAGTCTACGAAAGCCGTCTTTCCCCGGATAAGTACGTCGGCCGTGTCGAACTCGAGAGCGGCAAAATATTCGAATCCCGCTTTGGCCCGGATAAGCACATCGGCCGGGTAGATATCGGCACCGGAAAAGTCTATTTAAAGAGGTTAGGCCCGGACGAATACCTGGGCCGGGTGGAAAAGGACGGGAAGCTGTACTTCCACCGCTCGCTGGCCCGCGATGAATACCTGGGGAAAGTCACCGATATGGTTTCCGTCACCCACGGCGGCGGCGCCTTCCTGCTCCTGCTGATTCCGGAAATTGACAAGGAAACTCAGCAGGCCGAGCAGGAGGAAGCGAAGAACGAAGAGCAGGCTAATGCCGGGCTGAGGAATAAAAAGCCGGCCAAGGGCGGGGCTGAACAAGCCGGATGACGGTTCATGTCCCTGCTGGTCTGGATCCACAGGCCCTCTTAGACCAAATCCATCGCTCTCTGCCTGACATGCTGGCAGACCTCGAGCTGCTGGTAAGCCACGAGTCGCCCAGCACAGCGAAAGTAGCGCTGGATCGCCTGGCCCGGTTGCTCCACGAGCGCTTCGATTCCCTGGGAGCGCAGGCGAGCCTGCTTCCCGATCCCGTCCACGGCGACCATGTCCAGGCAGTGTTCCCGGCGACGGGGTTGGATTCCCTCCGCCCGGGGCTGGTCCTCTGCCACTACGACACGGTCTGGCCTTTGGGCACCCTCGAGCAGCTGCCGTTCCGGCTGGAGGGTGGCAAGGCCTATGGTCCGGGGGCGTTCGATATGAAGGCCAGCATCGTCATGGTGGAGTTCGCCCTGCGGGCGATCGCGGCGCTCCGCCTGCGCCTGCCCCGCCCGCTTGTGGTCTTGCTGACCTCGGACGAAGAAATCGGCAGCCCGGGCTCGCGCCCCTGGATCGAACAGCACGCCCGCCAGGCTGAGTACGCCCTCGTCGTCGAACCGCCCTCGAATAAAGGAGCGCTCAAGACCGCCCGCAAAGGGGTAGGCCGGTTCATCCTGGAGATCGACGGCAAGGCTGCCCATGCCGGCACACAGCCGGGTCAGGGGGTGAGCGCCACCCACGAGCTGGCGCACCAGATTCTCAATCTCCAACGCTTGAATAATCCCGAGCGCGGCACGACTGTCAATGTTGGTGTCGTGCGAGGGGGGACGCGCCGGAATGTGGTCGCGGCGCGCGCCGAGGCCGAGATCGACGTGCGTGTCTGGACTCTGCAGGAGGCCGGGCGCTTCGAACAGGCCATCCGGGATCTGAAGCCGGTCCACCCTGGAGCAATCCTCCGGGTGCGAGGTGGTTTCTCCCGCCCACCGATGGAACGTACCCCCCTCATCGCCGGGCTCTTCTCTCGGGCCCAACAGGTCGGGCGGCAGCTGGGTTTAGACCTCAAGGAGAGCGCGACCGGTGGAGGTAGTGATGCCAACCTCACGGCTGCCCTCGGCCTGCCCACCCTGGATGGCCTTGGGGCGATCGGGGATGGCGCTCACGCAGACCATGAGCACATCCAGGTCGACCCGTTACCCGTGCGCACGGCGCTATTGGCCGCGCTCTTGCTGCAGCTTTAAGAAGAGCTGGCCTCCACCTGCGCCGGCAGCACTTGACCCTTGGTTTTTTCCCAATCTTCTTCGCTCACCAGGGTCACTACCCGGAAGCCCTCGGCATATGCCATCTCTTTCCCCTGGGCGCGCAGCGCTGCCCACTCCTTGATCCGCGGCTCCGGGTCCCAATCCTGCATCTGGCTCTTGTGGGCGCGCAGCGCCGCGATCTTGAGATCGATCGTTTCCTCGATATTCACAAATAGGTCGTTTTGGTTCCAGCCGGTCACGTACACTTTGCGCGGCTTGTAGGCCTGGAAGCCCTCCTCGGCCAATTCCTCGAACAGGTTTGGCTGGCCGGCAGCCGGGAAGGTGGCATCCAGCGCGGCCGTCGCCGCCGCCCGGTGGTCGGGGTGGTTGATGTAGTCATCCCCCACCCACACGATGGTCGGATCGCCGCAGATCACCACCTCCGGGCGGAACCGGCGGATTTCTCTCACCAGCCGCCTGCGCAGCTCCATCGTGGCTTCCAGCATCCCATCCGGCTCTCGCAGGAAGATCACCTCCTGGGCGCCAATGACCTGGGCTGCGGCCATCTGCTCGGCTTCCCGGATCTCGGCGGCGCGGGCCTTTGTCATCTCGGTCTGGGCGATGCCGACCTCGCCGCTCGTGCACAGCATGTACGAGATGCGCGCCCCGGCTTTCACCCAGCGCGCCAGGGTCCCTGCACAGGAAAATTCGATGTCATCAGGATGCGCCACGATCGCCATGGCGCTCTCGGGGATAAAAAAAGTGCTCATCGGTTATTCGATTTCTCCATGAACGGTTTTATGGCACTAATTCTACCCGTTCTCTCCCAATTATGACAGGGATTTCTCAAGTCCTCAGCAGCCGCATCCCGTTCAGGATGACGATCAGCACCGAAGCCTCGTGGATCAGCATACCCTCGGCCATGTGCACTTCTCCAAGCAGCACCCCGACCAGCAGAGCGGCGACCGTCACCAGGGCGACGGTGAAGTTCTGCCGGATGTTGCGCAGCGCGGCTTTCGAGAGGCGGATCGCCTCCGGGATCTTCATCAAGTCGTCTGCCATCAAGGCGATGTCCGCCGTTTCGATGGCGATGCTCGTCCCCGCCGCACCCATGGCGATGCCGATATCCGCAGCCGCCAGTGCAGGCGCGTCATTGATCCCATCCCCGGTCATAGCCACCACGTAGCCCGCCGCCTGCAGATCTCGGATAATGGCCAGCTTGTCTTCGGGCAGAAGGTCGGAATGCACTTCTTTGATCCCGGCTTCGGCCGCGATGGCCTCTGCGGTCAGGCGGTCGTCCCCGGTGAGCATGACGATCTTCTTCAGACCGACCTGCTTCAGCCTGCGGATCATCGCCGGGCTGCTCTCTCTCAACGGGTCGGCGATCCCCAGGATGCCCAGCAGGCGGCCGTCCAGCGAAACCAGCACGGAAGTCTTCCCGTGCCGCTTCAAGCGGTCCAGCTGCCCGATCACGGTCTCCCCGACCGGTATGCCTTGATCTTCCATCAGATCGGTGGTGCCGACCGCGATGGTGTGCCCCTGGTAGATAGCCTGGATGCCCTTGCCGGGCCAGGACGCGAACTCGTCCGGGTGCGGGATTGGGCCGTCGAAGACCTCCTCCCCCTCTTCCATGATCGCCCGGGCCAGCGGGTGCTCGGAGCTCGACTCGGCGATGGCAGCCCAGCGGATCACTTCCTGTTCCGGATCAGTGAACCGGGAACCGGGCAGCGCGCCCGGAAGGCTTTCTCTTGCCAAATATCCGTCATCACCGGCGCTTGCGCCCGCAGCCGCTTCCCCGGCCAGGGCCCATTCCTCGGACAGGACCAGCACGTCGGTCACGACCGGCTGCCCGCGCGTGATCGTGCCAGTCTTATCCAGGGCTAAAGCCGTGATCTTCCCCGAGTTCTCCAGGTACTCGCCGCCCTTGATCAGGATGCCGCTCTTCGCCGCCCGCCCGATGCCGGCGATGACTGAGACCGGGGTCGAGATCACCAGCGCGCCGGGGCAGCTGATCACCAGCAGCGTCAGGCTGAGCTCGATATCCCGCGTGATCAGGAACAGGAGCGCGCTCCCGCCGATGATGGCGGGGGTATACCAGCGGGCGAAGCGTTCGATGAAGCGCTGCGTTGGCGCTTTCTCTTCCTGGGCTTCTTCCACCCGCCGGACGATGCGTGCCAGGGTCGTATCCGCCCCGGCCCCGGTCGTCCGGATCTTCAGCAGGCCGTTCTGGTTGATCGTCCCTGCGAAGACCGCCGAGCCGGCCACTTTCTCCTCCGGGATCGGTTCTCCGGTGATCGCGCTCTCATCCACCGCCGCATGCCCGGCGATCACCTCCCCGTCTACCGGGATCTTCGAACCGGGCTTTACCAGTACGATCTCACCCACCTCGACCTCGTGGGCGAGCAGTTCCACCTGGCGCTCTTCTCGCAGCACGATGGCCGTGGTTGGCGCCAGGTCGAGCAGTTCTCTCAGAACCTGGCGGGTGCGGCTTAAGGTACGCGCTTCCAGGTAGGCCCCGAAGATGAACAGGAAAGTCACCGCGGCGGCCTCCCAGTACTCGCCGATCGCCAACGCCCCCAACGTGGCGATCGTCACTAATAGTTCGATGCTGATGTGGCGGCTGCGCAGGCTCAGGTAGGCGCGCTGGGCGATGTCCATCCCAGCGATCACGGCCGCGGCGATCATGAGCGCATCCGCGACCAGCCTGCCGTTCACCCCCGGAGCGGCCTGCAGGGTGCGCCCTGCTGCTAAGCCGGCCAGGATGAGCAGCCCACTCGTAATCGAGAGCAGCTGGCGCCGCTTTTGTGGGTTTTGCAACCAGGTTACGTTCATGAAATTAATACGCTGCCACTTTCGCCTCGTACCCCGCCGCGCGGATGGTGCGCAACAGTTCGTCGGCGCTAACGCGGCTCGAGTCGTGCTGCACCTCGATCCGCCCGGTGTTGAAGTGCACCTTTGCCTCTTCGACCCCTTCCAGGGCTTTGAGCGCCTTCTCGATCTTCTCCACGCAGGACGGGCAGGAGAGCTCCTGGCTTCGCAGTGTGGTTTTCATCTTTCATTCCTCCTTCAAACGGGTATCCATGATCATTTTGCGTTCTGTACCCTATATTATCGAAGAATCCATTTCCCGTCGTTGATTTAGGTCAAATAAGCACCATCAATCCCCGCGGCCATTTTAATCAGGCCTATTCGTTATGGGTGGTACAATAACCTCCACCGGAGCTTTGCTGACTCTCTGGAATCGATCAGACCCGTGATCATCACCAGCATCCAGGGCAGGTCGAATCTCCTCTTTACCGCCTTTTTTCTGCTCGTGGCGGTTTCCGTTGCTGCAACATTCTGGGGGATCGAGGCACAGAAGCAAGACGCCCTGGTGATCAACTCGCGATCCATCAATTGATTTTCTCCTCTACTTTCCAGGGCTTGATCAAGTTAGCTTGAGAGCAGCCAGTATTTATGCTATTTCCATTGTAACTACCTAACGAAGCTTCGCCTCAAACCGACAAGTTTGACGGCTCAGGCATAATCCTGTAGCATAGTCAGTAGGAGGTGAACTATGCTCACGGTAAAAGAAATCTTGACGGACAAGATTGCTCTGGACATTGAATGCATCGACCGCGTCTATCTGAATGGGTATGTGAAGCATCTTCAATTGCCCGGTGGCCTGATCACGTTTATCCGTGAGCAAATGGGCTTTCCCATCCCTTCGCCGATAGTTCTGCCTCCGTTTACCCAGGCCTTCCGAAAAGCAGTAGAGCAATACGCTAAGGAACAGGGATTGAGCATCATTGATTTTGCTAAAGGGGAAGACAAGGATGAGAAGGCGCGTGCTCACCTGGCTAATTTTGAGAAAAAGCAGGGTGTGGTGCTGATCGGCAAAGCCCAAGAAAAAGCGTTGGGCTACAAGGGGCAACGGAAAGATCATGGAACGAAAGTGTGGTTTGATTACAGCCGCCAAAGCTTGTTCGTCACCTATTATTACTTCTACATTCTGGACGCAGATTTCGGATTGTTCTTTATCAAAGTATGCACCTACTTTCCCTTTGATGTGAAGGTGTGCTTCAATGGGCATGAGTGGGCCAAACAGCAGTTGCGCAAGGAAAACATCAGCTTCGAAGCCTTGAATAACGGTTTTCTGTCTTGCGCATACCCGGAGCGTTTGCAAGTCATTTGTCACCAACTGGACGCCGAGAAGATCCAGGCCCTTTTCGACCATTGGGTCGAACAACTTCCCTGGCCAATCTCTCCCCAGCAGCGTGCGGCCGGTTATGCCCACCAACTGAGTATCTGGCAGTTGGAAGTCAGCCGGACCCAAGTCTTCCAGGATCCCGAACAAGGCTGGGCTTTGGTAGAAGCCTTGATCCGGGACAATCTCGACTTGGGCCGTCCGGACCGGGTCAGCCTGATCTTTGAGCG
>DASWHG010000332.1:0-18114 GCA_036393315.1 Anaerolineales bacterium
CCCGAGCACAACCTCGGCAAAGGCTCCGAGCGTCACAAGGCCGGGGTCGTCGGCGATACGGTCGGGGATCCTTTCAAAGATACAGCCGGCCCGGCCCTCAACCCGATGATTAAAGTCGTGAACCTGGTCGCCTTGATCATCGCTCCTATCGTGGTCGCTTACCAGGATCTGGGCGTCGCCGGCTGGCTCATCGTGGCGCTCCTGGTCGCCGCGCTGGTATGGGCGATCCTGCAAAGCAAGCGGCCGGCCGCAAAAATCGCCGAGACGGAAGTCGCCCCCGTGCCCGGCGATTGATCCTTCGGCGGGCGGCATCTGAGTGTGACCCTTGGTGCCGCCCTGGCAATGATGAATATGAAAACGAAGGGGATTGTGTGCGCTTCTCGGCACACAATCCCTTTCGTTTTCATGTAAGCACAAATCGAGAAAAAATGATCGGGGGGACAGGTACCCTAACAAAAATGCAATTCGTTTTGGAAAAATACTTGCATCTTTGGGGAGAATGAGGCATACTAAACAAAAGACAGGCAATCATCACGAAAATTCAGAAGAATATCTTCACCCCCCTTTTTCTCCTGAAACCCGTCCTCGCCCGCTTCAGCAGATGGCTGCTAAGGAGCATAACTTCATGGTCAGAACAACTTTACGAGAATACAACCGCGAGATCGAAAATTTGATCGAGAGCGGTCAAAACGAAGAGGCGATCGCACCCAGCCGCCATATCCTGCAGGATTTCCCGCAGCACCTCGCCACCCACCGGCTGCTGGGCAAAGCTTACCTGGAGCTGCATCGCTACGAGGAGGCAGCCGGCGTGTTCCAGCACGTGCTGGACTGCATCCCCGACGACTTCATTTCCCACCTTGGCATGAGTGTAATTCGAGAGCACGAGGCCGATCTGGACACCTCGATCTGGCACATGGAGCGCGCTTTCGATGTACAGCCGGCGAACGCCATCATCCAGGGAGAACTGCGCCGCCTGTACAAGGAGCGGGACGGACTCGAGCCCCAGAAGATCCACCTGACACGCGGGGCGCTGGCGCGCATGTATGCAAAGGGTGATCTGTACTCGCAGGCAATCGCCGAACTGCGAGCTGCCCTGGCGGAAGAACCGCAGCGGCCGGACCTGCAGGTCGTACTGGCGAAGATGTATGCGAAGTCTGGCCAGCTTTTAGAAGCGGCCGAGACCAGCAGCTCGCTACTCACCAAACTTCCCAACTGCCTGGAGGCCCATTACATCCTGGGGGACATCCTCTCCAGGACCGAACGAGCTGCCGAAGCCCGGTCACACTACCAGCGCGCCGCTGCCCTGGACCCGTATGCCGCTCATATTTCCCAGGGCCAACCAAACCCCGAATTGGTCCCAGACGACGCTGTGATGCTGGAACAGCTTGAATATTCCCCCGGCGAGCCGGTCGCCAGCCCGCTGGCGGAGCAGGAATGGGCGGATGCGCCCGCATCCGGCCTTGCCTGGGATGACCAGCAGCCGGAACAGGCCCAGGAGGATTTCATGGAAGAAGCGACACTTGAACCGGACGAGCCGCCAGCCGGACCTCAGCCGGCTGAAGAAACCCCGCAGGAGGAAATACCGGATTGGATGCAGTCCGCAGGATGGGAGCCTGCCAGCGGCGTCGGCGACGAAGCCGCGCTCGAATTGCACGGCGAAGAGGATGAGTATGCCGAGGATGAGGAAGAGCTGGTGCAGGCCGAGATCCCTGATTGGCTGAAGCCCCTGGCGCCCAGCGAGGCAGACGAGCCCATTTCTCTAGAAGCCCAGGAGGGTGCCCTGCCCTGGTCCACCGAGGACCAGCCCGGCGGCCCGGAGAAACCAGCACCCTGGCCGCAGGCATCCGAAACCCAAGCGGAGTCCGCACCACAAGCCAGCCTGCCGGTCGACCAGGCCGCAGAAGGGCAGGAGCCTGCGGCGGAGGAGGGACAGCCTGAACCGGAAGAGGAGATCCCAGCCTGGTTGGAAGCGGCTGAGGAGAGACAACCCGAGCCGGGTGAGGAGACCCTCACATGGATGGAGGCAGAGGAAGAGGAGGCCCCTATACAAGAAGTTTTCGAGAGTGAGGAAGCCAGGATCTTCCCATTAGAGACAGAAATGGAGCCGGAGAGTGCTGAGGCTGGACCGGGTAAGCAGTCCGGACTGCCCGAGTGGCTGCCAGCGGCGGGTGAAGAAGCAGAGGTATCCGCAGAGCAGGCTGACAGCGGAGCGACCGAGTACGCCGGGACCGGCGAAGAAGCGGAGCTGCCCGAGTGGCTGCGCGAGATGAGCGCCGAAGCCCCTGGCCAGGATGTTCCCCAACCCGAATCCGAGGCCGGCCCCCCCGGCGAGGCGGAGGCAGAGGCTGAAATCCCCGACTGGCTGCGTTCCTTGAAAGAGGAACTCCCCGAAGAGCAGGCTTTGGAAACCGGTGAACCGGCTGGCGAGCCTGCAGGAGGGGTAGAAGAACTGGCTGGAGAGGCAGAAATCCCCGAGTGGCTGAAGTCTCTAGGAGAAGAGAGCCTCGAGGAGAAGAGCACACTGCCGGCAGGCGAGTTCGAGAAGCCCTTCCTACCCGAAGCAGAAGAGCCGGCCGGTGTGGAAGAACCTTCTGGATCTGAGGTACCCGATTGGCTGCGGGCAGCCCTGGAAGAGCAGGAGCAGTCCCAGGCGGAGCAGCCTACGGACATCCCCGATTGGCTGAGGTCCTCGATCCCCGAAGGCTTTCCGGAGGAGCCCCCACCGATTGCCGGCGACACCAAGCCGTTGCACATCCAGCCTGTGGAAGAGCTGCCGGAAGCAGAACCCTGGTCGGAGGCCTTCGAAGAAGAGGCTCCCACGGAGGTACCCGAGGCTGAAGAGGCGGAAGAGTTACCTGAGCCCGTGGAGCCCTATGTGGAAGCGCCCGCAGAGGCGGGAGCGTTCGAAGCCCAGGAAGACGACTTCCTGCCCGGCGAGGAAGGCGCTCCTCCCACAGAGGGCGAAGAGGAGGCCGCGGCTATGGCCTGGCTGGAAAGCCTGGCAGCCCGGCAGGGCGCCCTGGAAGAAGAACTCCTCACCCGGCCGGAAGAGCGGCCGGAATCGATCCCTGAGTGGCTGCAGAAGATGGCGACTGATGCCGTCACAGAGACGGAGGAAGCCGGAGAGGGGGGCGTCGCAGGCGAAGAGATTGGGATGGACCAGCCCGGCTGGCTGCAGGAGGCGGAGGCCGAGGTCGAGATCTCGTCTGTACCGGCAGAGTCTGCTGAACCTGTTGCGGAGCTGCCGGACTGGCTGCGCGACTTTGTCGAAGAAGAACCCGGACCCTCAGTGGAGGAGGGGATCCCCTCCGTTGAGCCCCCCGCGCCACCTGCCGAACCGCTGGATCTCAACACCGCCACTTTGGCCCAGTTGGAGCGCATCCCCGGAGTCGGCTTCGTATTGGCCCAGAATATCCTCAACTACCGCGAAGCTCACGGGCCTCTAACGAGCATTGAAGACCTGGAGGACGTGCCCGGCATGAGCCCGGATGTGATCGAGAGGCTCAAAGATTGGGGAATCTTCGAGAGCGCCGCAGCAGCCGCCCCACAGGTAGAAGCCCCGCAGGAGGTCCTGCCGGAAGTCGAGCCGGGCAGCCAACCGCCCGTCCTGGCGCAAGCTTGGGCCAAGCTGGTAGAAGGCGAAGTCTCCACCGCTATGGACCAGTACAGCGACCTCATTCGCAAAGAACAGCATCTGGATCAGGTCATCCACGACCTGCGCGAAGCGGCTTTCCTTTACCCGCAGGAGATCTCGCTTCACCAGGCTCTTGGTGATGCTTACCTGCGCGCCAACCGGCTCCAGGAAGCCCTTGATGCATACAATAAAGCCGAGGATCTGCTCAAGTAGGTCAGCAGGATCGCACTGCTTGGCTGCTTGATTTCCTTATTCTGATTAAGTTTCCCTGGAGGAGCTTTGGAACGATCCCTCGTCCTTGTCAAACCCGATGGCGTGCAGCGCGGCCTGGTCGGAGAAGTCATCGCCCGACTGGAACGGCGTGGCCTGCGCCTGGTCGCCGCGAAGTTCATGGCGGTCAGCCCGGAACTGGCAGAGACCCATTACGCTATCCACAAAGGCAAACCCTTTTATGAAGGTTTGATCAGCTATATCACCTCATCCCCGGTCATGGCGATGGTTTGGGAAAGTCCGAACGCGGTCGCTGCTGTGCGCCAGACCATGGGCGCAACCCGCCCGACCGAGGCCGCCCCGGGATCCTTGCGCCACGACTACGCCCTGGAAGTCGGCCGGAACCTCACCCACGCCTCCGATTCTGTGGAGAACGGCGCAGGGGAGGTGGCTCTTTGGTTTAATCCGGAGGAGTTGGTCTCCTGGGAGCGCAGCATCGACGGCTGGGTTTTCGAATAACCCCCACTAATCAATACCCATCTTTTTGCTGAGGAAAGGATCCCTCAGCTGCCAGAGGCGTCCTTCAGGTGCGATCTTGCCACCTGGTAAAGATTCATCGCCAGCTCTCGTCCAAACTCACGCTCCAACGAGGTAGCCCGCATGCTCAAGTAGCCGGCCAGGTAGACCAGCAGACCGATCCCCGCCACGACCAGGATTGAAAAAAAGGACTCGGGCTGCAAGATTTCGCGCAGGGCGTACAGGACCACCAGCATCGGCGCCGCCGGGAGCACGGCCGGCAGGATCATTTCGGCTAAAGCCTCCTTAAGGCCGACTCCAATTTCCCGCATGGCATAAGGAAGGACAAAAAACAAGGCTTCGATCATCGTTGGGATCAGGGTCCCCAGGGCGACACCCAACAAGCCGATCCTCTTCACAAGTATAAGCGATAGGGTTAAATTGGCAAGCCCGGAGGCGAGCGAGGTGACTGCCAGATAACGGTGCTTCGACATCCCTTGCAGGATGACGCCTGCCGGCCACTGGCTGGTCGCGAACAGGCTGGCACCAGCCAGGATCAAGACCAGGTAAGCGTATTCCGCATAGGCGGCTCCGACCCAAATCGTCAGGAATGGGGCCGCCAGCACAACCACGCCCGTACCGACCGGCAGAAAGCTCGCCAGACCCAGCCGGGTACTGGCCAGGTACACTTTTCGCAGCTGGTCTTTATTCTTCTCCGCGTTCAGTTGGGAAGCGACCGGCAGCAGGACTCGGATGAACTGGTCGGAGAGCATTTGGGGCGTCTCGCTCAACCGGCGGGCGATCGCGTACGGGGTGACGTTTCGGATCGGCATGAAACCCCCGATGACGATTTCGTCCGTTTTCGTCTGTAGCTGCCCGGCGATATTTATGACGAACAGCGCAGAACTGAAGGAAGCCACCTGGCGCACCAGGCTCATCCTCGCCCCTCTAAAACTGAAGCGTAGCTCGGGCGCAGAACGGCGGATCAGCCAGATAGTCGGGATCTGCAGGAGAAGGGTCAGGGGGATGTTGATCGCCACGATCCCGAGGATCCCTCCACCCAGGAGCAGAACGATCATAACCGAGAAGATGTAGATCAGGAATCCCACAGTGTTGACAATATTGGCGAGGTCGTAGCGCTGCAGGCCCTTCAAGATGGCGTTGCCGGTGCCGCCAGGCAGCGAGACGCCCAGCCCCAGCCCGGAAAGCAGGACCATCCACATAGCGAGTTCGCGCTGGTCGGGGGAGATCTGGAAGAAGAGTGGAAAAATGAAAGCCAGTACGCCGCTGAGGATAAAGACCGACAAGCCGAGCCCGATATACAGCCATAATGAGGTGGCGATCAACCTGTTCGCTTCCTCCATCTCTCCCCGGGAGTGATACTCTGCGACGTACTTGGTGACGGCCGTGGCGATGCCAAAATCGAGCAGCGCGCCGTAGGCGACCACCGAGCCGACCAGGGTCCACAACCCGAACAGGTCCCTGCCAAGCTCCCGAAGGATGAACGGGGTCAGGAAGAAAAGGCCAATCAGGGTGACGATCTTATTCGCGTAATTGCTAATCGTGCCCACCAGCACGCGCCTGCGCAGCATCTAGCGCCTCCCCACTGACCGGAGTCGACTGGGCTTAACCATCTGGAGCATGCGTGAAGGGTCGTTCAGCACACAGGTCCTGAAAATCTCTGCCATGGATCAGCCTCCCCCGAGTTCTTCCACCAGGAGCTGGATGAATGGGGTGACATCCTCCTCACCATTCCGGTCAACCGGCGAGCCAAGCCGAGGGAAGATCGAGAGCGAGTGGATCGTCCAGGCCAGCGTACGCAGCGGGCGGGCAATCCCAGAGTTGAGCCCTAATGCTTCGAAATAGATTCGCAGACACTCCGCCTGGACGGATCCGGTGAACGACTCTGGATCCTGGGCTGACCGGTAAGCCGGCCGGAACTCCCCGGTCTCCATGGCGCCATCGTGGAAAAAAGCCAGGAAGGTCAAGAAGTAAATCAAGTCCATGCCCGCCAACCCGTGCGGTTCCCCACCTTCCCAATCCAGAACGGCCAGTTGGCCTGTATCCGTGACCAGCACGTTCCAGGGGGAGAAATCTCGGTGTTCGAAAGCCGCCGGTAAGGCTTCCAGCGAGAGAAGCTGGTCCTTGATACGTTCGACTAAACCAGCGCCAAGTTCCTGGCCAAATTTTCGTTCGAAGGCATCCAGGGCCGGTCCGCCGATCCGCGCCCACCATTCCGAGCGAGGGATTGGCGGCCCTCGCGTCACCAGCTGCCCGAGCCAGGCGGTGGCTTTCAGAGCCAACGAACGGTAGTTCTCTCCCCGCAGTAGGGTGTATAGCGGATTCCCGTTGACCACCGTTTCCCCTAAGGCAAACGCCTCCTGCGATTGCTTCAGGAATAAAAGTCGGGGAACGTTCGGCGGTCCGCCTTCTGGCAACCCTTCCAGGCTGTCCAGGTTCTCCGCCTCCCGGACTAGCGCCGGGATCGATTCCGGAACACGGGCGTGTTTTACCACCAGACGAGGTGCTCGATCCGAAGCGTTAAAAGCGAACTTTACAACCTTGTTGATGCTGGTCAAGCCTCCGGTCAGCATCAGCCAGTAGAGCGAATCGGGCCGGCGGCCAAATCCCCACGCCTGCCAGCCCTCCCTGACCGCCTGCAGCAGGTCGTCATCCTGGCTCTCAGGGTGAGGCGAGCTTGCGGCTGGCTTGCGTGCCGTAACGCAGACAGGCACGAGCAGCCTGGCCTGCCGGGCAAGCTTCCAGGCGGGTCGCAGGATCGAACGAAAAACTCCTTCCAACAGTGACTGAGAAGGCGGGCGGCTGATAAGGAAGTAATCCAGGGCTGCTGGCGCCTCAAGGGGAAGCCAGAACAACGTTGCCCCACGATCCGGCCAGGGCCAGGGCCAGTAGCTATGAGTTGCTCTAAAGCCGGCTCTCTCCACCTGCCCGCGGATTTGTGGCGGACCGCCTGTCAGGGGTGAGTACCATTCGCCATAAAGCATCCCACCCGGGCAGAGCGCTTCCCAGGCTGCCTGAAGCGTTCTAGCATCCGGGTCCGAGACCACAGCCAGACCGCAGGACCCCGGCATCGCTTCAACCGGTGAAACGATCTCCTGCGAGACCAGCACAGTGGCTCGAGAGAGCCGCCCTCCAGCATAGCATACGCTCCACTGCGGGTGCGGGTCCGGCAGCAGGAAGCGCCAATCTGCCCGGCGCAGGAGGAGGTCGCGGCTCTGGCCTTCTTCCACTGCCGCTGCCCGGTGGGATTCAGGTACCATTTACAACTCCCTTGCGGGCCAGCAGGGTGTCGTAGGTCGAAGCGTACTGCTCTACCATCCTGTCCACGGTGAACTCTCGCCGCAGGCGTTCCTGGCCCGCCTCACCGAACCGATGGGCAAGCTGCGGGTCTGCCAGCAGGCTGCGGATCGAACCGGCCAACTGGTCCGGGTCGGCCGGAGTCACCAGCAGGCCAGTCTCTCCATGGATGACGGCCTCGCCGATCCCACCGGTATGGGAAGCCACCACTGCCTTTCCTGCAGCCATGGCCTCCAGGATCGAAAGCGGTAGACCTTCGTAAACCGAGGGCAAAACGAAGATATCGCAGGCGGACAGCAACTCGCGGATATCTTTCCGGTAGCCCAGAAAAATCACCCGGTCGTCCACACCCAACGACCTGGCCTGTTCTTCCAGGGCGCTGCGCAGCGGGCCATCGCCTGCCAGGAGGAAAACAGCCTCAGGCACCCGGGCGACCGCCTGCAGCAGATTGCTCAAGCCCTTCTGCTCCACCAACCTGGCAGCGGTCAAGATGACCGGGCACCCACTGGGCCCGGAGAACTTGGCTCGCAGATCCGGGTTATACGTCCGGATATACTTATCCGCCGGAATACCGTTGTGGATAACCTGGACCTTCCCTTTTGGCAGGTTGAAGGTCCGCCTCATCCGGTTCGCCAGGTCATGCGAGACGGTGAGGTAGCCATCTATCCGGCTTGTCAGGAGACGCAGCTGCAGCCGTGTGGCAGAAGTGTAGGGGAAATCTACAAACGCATGCAGCACCGCAATCACCACGGGCACACGGGCGAGCATCGCGGCGAAAAGCCCGTACTTGCTGGATAACGGCCAGGTCAGGTTGGCGTGAAATACAGCCGGGCGCTGGCTGCGGATTTCGCGCGCCAGGGTTATTACTCGCCAGGCCCCCCACACGCCTAACGGCATGGGCGGGATCGCTCTGACCCGTAAGCTGAGATCCTTGGCTGCCAGGACCAGCGGAGAAATCCCGGGTGATTCGTGGTAAAAGAGGGCTGCTTGCCAGCGACGGCGGTCCAAGCCGGCCATCAAGTTCACCAATACCTGCTCCGCTCCCCCGAACTCCGCACTATCCGTGAAGAAAAGCACCGAACGGTTCATACTATCAGGCTTATTCTAACCTTGTGATCCGCTGAACGGTTACCCCTTCGAATTGCCACATTTCGACCGGTTCACCCCAGGCTTCCAAAGAAACTTCGGTCCCTTTGTTGTCCGGCTGGAATTCGTTCTCGTTGGAAACAAACCAGACATCTTGGTCTCCACGTACCGCTTGGATTGGGAAAGAGTAGATGCGCTGCCGGTCGTCCGAAATCACACCATCCTCAAGCACAGCCCGATCGTAACCTTCTTCGAGCAGTCCGTCCCCTCCGTAATAATAATAAGCGAAAGGAGTCTCCAGAAATGGCGGCGCAAATAAGATGATATCATCCTCCTGTGCATGTTCGGAGATGAGGTCCGCTGCGCTGCGGTAATCCTCTTTTCGAACCACCACTGCGTTCCCAAAATAGGCAAAGGTGTTGAGCAGGATGAGGCCGGCGAGGATAACCGTTCCCCAGGGCCGCTGTGCCAGTATCAGGCTGCGCGCCAGTAGCAGGTACAGCGGGAAAGATGCGAGGATCAGGTTGCGCGTCAGGAAAACTGAACGCTCCTGGTTGAAGAAAAGGGAGAAAAAAGGCAGGGAAAAATAGCGTTGGCTGATTAAGAATGACAGCCCAACCGGGACCACCATCCAGCTGCCGAGCACGAGATAGCGTTCCATCTTGAACCCTTTCCCCCTGCGGATTTCGCTGATCAAGCCCGGCGCGCCGGTCGCCATCCCCGCAAGCAGGACGAGCAATACCAGTCTGGATTCGATCGGCGTGCGCATGAAACTGCCGGAGAAATCGGCCACCGTCCGTCCCAACTGCGTGAAAGTCGCCGGGGGGATCCAGAGCGTATTGTCCCCTCCCACCGCCTCCAAGAAAAAAGGCAGGACCGGCAGGTAGATCAAGAGGGCGATCGCTTGAGAGGCTCCCCAGGCGAAGAAGCGTCCAGTGCGCCAAAGTGACCGCACAAGCAGCAGCGCGGCGAAGTTCATGGCGATCACAGTCCATATAGCGCCTGACTCCGTATCCAATGCCAGGCCTTCGAACACCCCAAACAAGACCCAATCCACCGGCTGGTTCCTGCGCAGCGCCCGGACAGCGAACCAGCCCGCTGCCAGGCCTAAAAATGCGAGCAAGGCATAGAAGCGCGCTTCCTGGGAGTACCAGATATGAAACGGCGAGAAGGCCAGGATCAATGCAGCAAGCAGCCCGGTCCGCCGGTCGAACAATTCGAATCCAAGCGCGTAGATTAAACCGATGCTGGCGATCCCCGCCAGCGCCGAGGGCAAGCGAAGGAGCCATTCGTCTCCGCCCAGAGCGACCATTTGGTGAAGCACCAGGAAGTGCAGCGGCCGCGGGTGTCTGCTCAGCTCACCGAGCAAATCGGGGAGCGGCCGGTTGACGATCCAAAAGCTGATCCCTTCGTCCAACCAGAGACTCTGCCGTCCAAGCGTGATTAGACGTAGAAATGCCCCGAGGCCAAGGATCACCCAGATCCAGGGAATCTGCCGGGTCAATTCAGAAATTCGGGAAGAAGTCTGCAGTCCGGCCTGCTCGCGCGGAGAACGATAAACCTGCGCCTGTTCCGCTTCTTTAGAAGGTAAGGCTGTACTCATTTTATTCTCGCCACCCCATACTTTCTTGACATCGCCTCAGGGATTCAATCCCTTTTCTTCTCGGCTAACTCGATGAACACGTCCTCTAACCGCCGCGTGTAAGCCTCCACGCTGTAATTTTCTTCGACGAACGCCCTGGCCTGCTTTCCCAAGGCTCTTCGGCGGGGCGGGTTTGCCAGCAGGCCTGCGGCCAGGTCCACGATCTGCTCGGTGTCTTCGCCGATAGCCAGTGGGGGTTCCTGCCCGGAACTTTCCATCCCATCGGCTCCAAGAGGGGTCGTGACGACGGCTTTCCCGAACGCCATCGCTTGAAGCACCTTCATCCGCATGCCACCGCCGGTCCGCACTGGCGCCAGCACCACAGCTGCCTGTTCCAGGTAGGGTTCAACCTCCGGGACGGGGCCGGTGACGCGGATGTTCTCACCAGCCAGCGCCCGGACGGACTCGGGAGGGTAGATGCCAACCAGGGTGAGACAAACGGCCGGGAAGCGCTGCCGCAGGCGGGGAACGATCTCACGACCCAACCACAGGGCCGCATCCACGTTCGGCGGGTGCGTGTAATTCCCAACGAACAGTAGCTCCCCATCGACCTCCTTGCCGGGATCGGGCTGGGGCGGCAGGTGGATTCCGAACGGGTTTACCCGCACCCGGTTTGCCAGGTCGGGCGCAATCTGGCCGATAGCTTCTGCATCTCGCCTGGTGAAGACCTGGATCCGGTCGAACTGCTTCCAAACGTTTTTCTGGTACCGCTGCCAGCGCTTCCAGTCCAGTTCAGCGAGCGCCCAGTGGACCGCCTCGCCGCCGGACAGCCCACGCCAGTTCACCGGTCTCGATTGGCGGACTTCATGCTCGGTGAGGAATATTGGCAAACCGGTGCGATACCGGTAGATCCCCATGGAATTATCCTCGACCGAGACCAGGTCGAAGCGCTCCTCGGCTAATAGCCGGTCCAGGATGTCCTGCAGTCCGGGCTCCCAGAACCAGACGGTGCGCCAGGGGTAGACGCCTCTCAGCCAGGTGCTGCCCAGCTGCCAGCGGCGCTGCCAGCGGCGCAGGCCGCGCAGCTCCGTCCGGCGGATTGCGTGCACCTCGATCCCATCCGAACGCAAGCAATCGACGGCCGCCTGCTCTCCAGGCTCCAACCCTGCTACGGTCACCAGCGTAACCTTGTGGCGGCGAGTAAGACCGGCCAGCTGTGCGTGCAGGACGACCGGGATCGCTCCCACCGCACCCAGCTGGGGCGGCATCGGCGTAACCAGCAAAATTCTCATACCCTTAATCAATCATGCGAGCTAAGCCCTGTGGAGCGATCCGAGAAGTTTGTTCAAACCTCCTCTCCTTTGAGGGTACAAAAATGAACGGCCCAGCCACCCCGCGACTGGCCTTGGGGCAACTGCCATGGCTGCAAACCAAAGGACAAAACCCAGCCGCATCAACCAGCTGACGTCGAAGCGCCGCAGCGATGCGGAGATTCCCTGGGAGAACAGCTTCCTAAGCGTGTCGTCCTTCATCGGGTGCCGCGCCGGGTCCAGCTTAAAGGAGACCAGCCGGTTGGCGACGTAGGAAACCGAAAGAATTTCTTCCCTATTTATGCCTCCCAGGTCTGCCCCGACCTTCCCGGAGAACTTCTCGAGATATTCCCGAGTCTGGCAAGCGTGGGTGATAGTCTTGCGGATCTGCTCCAGGTCGATCTCCGGTTGCAGCTGTTCATAGGAATTCGCACCGTGTACCCGGTAGGAAGCCAGGACTTCGTCCAGAAAAAGCACGGGACCGAAGAGTGGCGTAACATTCGAAAGGTAATAATCCGCCAGGATTCGGAATTCCTCCTCCGGCATCGGTAGGATCTGGCGGAGGACTTGCGAGGTAAAGGCATTCCCACTGGTTGGCATCCAGGGGATATCGAACGGAAAGGTGAGCACATGCCTGCGCAGGTCTCCGCTACGGAGCGGCAGGTGACCGAACGGTTTTACGATGCCCGTCGGGTTCCCATCCGCATCGATCACCTCCATACGGTACTGGACCCGGACCGCCTGTGGCGTCTCTTGAAGTGCCTCAACCACCGCCTCGACTGCGCCGGGAGCCAG
This sequence comes from Anaerolineales bacterium, assembly GCA_036393315.1. GTDB lineage: Bacteria > Chloroflexota > Anaerolineae > Anaerolineales > UBA4823 > DASWHG01. The sequence goes on from DASWHG010000332.1 coordinate 12,452, forward strand.
CAGGTCGTCGGCATCCAGGAAGAACACTACTTCCCCACGACTGGTGGCAAACCCGGCGTTGAAGGCGGAGGCCTGCCCCCCGTTCGGCTTCATTACTGCGGTGATCCGGTCTCCAAAACCGCGGATGACTTCGGCCGAATGGTCTGTCGAGCCATCGTCGACCACGATCACCTCGAGGGGGTTGTAAGTCTGGTGTAATGCGCTGTCGATCGCGTCCTTAAGGTATCTCCCATAGTTATAGTTGTTGACGATGATGCTCGCCTTGACGGTCGAGGCCATACATCTCCTTCTCTAGGGGTAAGGATAGGGACCTTTCGATTCCGCCTTAAAAATCCCGGGGATGAAATTCAGAAATCCCATCTGGCTGAACTCAGCTCGAGTATACAACCGAATATAATCGATTTCAAGGTAGCTGGGGAAGGGAGTCGAACTATCCGGGCTCCCCGGCCAGCTGCCGCCAACGGCCAGGTTGGCGATGATGAACATCGGGCGGTCCGGTACGCCGGTGGTTGTCCGGTGACGTTCGACCCCATCCACGAACCAGATGATCTCGCCCGGATTCCATTCTACTGCGAAGGTATGGAAATCCTGGGAAAAATCGGGGCCTGTATACCCTTTGGTATCCGAAAGATGCCAGTTCTCCGAATCGGACCAATGGTTACTCATATACACGGTGGTCGGGTCGTGTCCCAGGTACTCCAGGACATCGATCTCAGGAGGCCAATCCTTGTCTGGGAGCATCCAGAATGCCGGCCAGAGACCTTTCCCTTTCGGCATTTTCGCGCGCATTTCGAAATAGCCATACGTCTGCATGTAGAATAGACGCGTCTCGATCAGGCCGGAGGTGTAGCTCTTCCCTTCTATCGATCTCTGATCGGCCCTGATGCGTAAAACTCCATCACTGATCTCAAAAGCGTCATCTGCATAATATTGTAGCTCTTCTCCCTTCCAATCTACACGGCCCCAGCGGGGCGCCGTATTCCATTTACTCGTATCGAGGCTCGTGCCATCGAACTCATCCTGAAATGTCAACTGCCATTGGTAGGTATTTTCTCTTGTGGACAAGATTCCCAGAAGTAAGGTGAACTGAAGAATCCATATCAGTCGCTTCATCGCTGTTCCTTTCACAATGTCCCTGACCTGGCGCTACATCAGCCTGTACCCCTCCTCGTCAGTGTTCTAATATTGGTAAACCCCGGTAACGACTCGCACCGGTAGGTGTCGGCACCGTCCGATCGTTTGTCCGATAAGAATAACGCTACATTAACGAAAGCCTCCTCTTAATACGACCGGATCGTTCCCACCCATTGGAAAAGACCCGTTCTCGGTATCTCAATCCGGACCACTTGTTGGCCACCAGGTGACATGCCGATAGATCTCACCTTGAGTGTCCAGGCGGTAGAGCATCGCCTCGACCGGGCCATCTCCGACCTGGTCTTCATCCAACCTTGCGACGACTTCGGTCGACTCACCGGGCGACAGGGCGATCTGCGGAAATTCTTCGATGACCCGCCCACCCAGCTGCAGCTCGAGCCGGTATGCAACCTCCTCGAACTCCATGCTGCTCACCCCTACCTGCAGGGCGTAGCTATCCTCCAGCCTGACCGGAAAGATCCAGAGCGAGGTATAACCTTCGAAGCTGGCGGCAGGAGTCGGTTGTCGGGCGACCGACACTGCCATTCCCACGACCAGCACGGCAAGCGCGATCAGCCCGAGCTGGATGGGCTTCAGCCCCACGGTCCTGCTCCCGGTGGGGATGGGACTGGATCGCCTTTTTCGCCAGGCTGCTGCTCCCGCGATCACCGTGATACCGGCCAGGAGGATCACCCATATCCCGGTTTGCAATCCCCAAGGGGTCAGGTGGAGTACCAGACCGCTCAAGATCGCCGCAGCGATGCTGAATCCGGTCGCCAGTGCAAGACGCTCCGGGAACCCAAATTCCCGTCCGGGAAAGACCGGAGCTGAGATGGCCCAACCCGGAAGAAAGAGCACGAACAGCAGGCCGGCCGAACCCCGGAGAAACTCGAGGCCTCCGAAAAGCAGGCTGCCTACAAGCAGGCCAAAGATTCGAAGCCAGCCAGGCCTGTGTATTGATAACCAGAAGTGTTCGATGCCTAATGCCATAACAAAAGAAATTCCGACGAACAGGAACGCAGAGGACCTGTTCGAGGGTTCCCAGCCGGCGGACGTAAACCTCAGCCCTAAGAGTGGGAAATAAAGTAAAGCTGTACCGGCCAGGGCAATCGCGAGCACATTATCACTGTACTTACGGAATAATTGCAATAGCCCATAAGGCATAACCAGGAGCACGAGAATGACGTAGGTGATCCCAACGACCTGCTCCCAAAGCGGAGCAAGCGTCCCGGCATTCGAACGGAAAAGCTCCCGGGCAGGCTCGCCGGTAAGGGTTACGGCAACGATGGACCGGACCGTGCCGCCGAGTACCGGAAGCAGATAATTGAAGGTCTGGTTCGCCGTATAGAGTAGCCAGGCTAATGTCGCGACGATCGCGAAGGCCGTTATTGGATTATTTTCTCCCGGATCACATGATCCTTCTCGACGACCTCCCGGTAGGCCTGCTCCACACGGGGGAGGACCGCGCTGGCGAAGAATTGGCGCACCCGGCAACCGGCCGCCTGCCCCAGCTCCTGGCGCAATCCCGGATCGGAAAGAAGGCGGCTGATTCCCTCCCTTAACGCGAGAGTATCCCCCGGACGCACCAGCAGACCTGATACCCCTTCTTCGATGATGTCCACCAGACCGCCTATCCGGCTGGCGACGACGGGTACGCCGCTCGCCATGGCCTCGATCGCGACCAGGCCGAAGGGTTCGGACCACACAGAGGGCACGACACCAAACAGGCTGCGCTGCCAGGCCTGTAAAACCAAAGGTTGAGGCCAGCGGCCGATCTCGATCACGTTGAGCGGCAAGGTGACCGGCGTGGCCGGCAGCCGTCTCCCGATCAAGACCAGCGGGGGAGCGCCCAGCAGGCCGGCATAGGCCTCCAGCAGCACGTGGATGCCTTTATCCGGAGAAAGGTCGCCGGCGAACAGGATGAAGTCCCCCTGCGGGAGCTCTTCAAGGCGGGGGTCTTCTTCCTGGCGCGGCACGCCGGTATCGTCCGGCACAAAGTTCGGGATAACCCGGTAGGGTAGGCCGCTGCCCTCCAGGCCGCTGCCGAGCGCAGTCGCCTGGCTGACCGGCAGGAACAGGTCGACGGCCGATCGCTCCAGACCGCCCATCGCCCAATTGGCCAGTACGGTCGGTACACCCTTCGCCGGTCCGAAGTACCCGCTCGCGCATTCCAGGCACTTTGCAAACCCGGGCCCCGTGCAAGGCGCTCCCCGGTACATCAAGCGCTTGTTGGCGCACACCAGGCTGAAATCGTGCAGAGTCACAACAAGGGGCGCTTTGTCTGCGCGCTTCAGTGGCAAGAACGAGTGCAGCAGCCAGTTATGGGCGTTGACGATGTCGGGCCGTTCCAGCTCGAGAACCCGCCGCAAGCCGAGGACGGTCTCGGGGTCGGGCAGGGGCGGGACGTGCGGACGTTCTGCCTCCTTGTAGAGCCAGCGGGCGCGCTGGGCCGTGCTGCGGACCCGATAGATGCGCACCCCGTCTTCGTTCTCGAACTCCGGGGAGCCAGGCCTCCAGAGCGTGGCGACTGCCACCGAGTGGCCGCGGGCCCTCAGGCCGTGGCTCAAGCGGCTGACCATCTGCTCCTCACCCCCGACCACCGGAGGGTAGAACTGCGCCAGCATTAAGATGCGCATCCGACCCTCCGTAGGCTACGCTCATACAGTTCCAGCAGTCCTGCTGCACAAGCATCCCATGTAGGCAGGTCGATGTTTTCCGGGATGAGCGGCCTTTCCAACAGCTCGAGTGCGGCCGCAGCGACGCCCTCGGGAGAGCTGTCCAAGGGGATCGAGCGAGCCCAGCCCCGCTCTGCCAGCTCCTGAAGGCCGGAAGTGGCCGCGACCAGCACCGGGCAGCCCAGGGCAAGCGCTTCCAGGGCTGCCATTGGATGGGTCTCGTAATCGCTCAACAGCACCACCAGGGAAGCACGCGAAAGCGCCGCCGCCATCGCTCCCCGGTCCACGGCCGGAATGGAGCCGAATTCAACCCGGTCGGCTACTCCCAGACGGGCAGCCATCTCACGCAGTGCGCCTTCGTACGGGCCCTTCCCGGCGACCCACAAGCGCACGTCCGGCCGTTTCTCAACAATGTTAGGCAGGGCCGCCAGTATGCGGTGGTGGCCTTTGTAGCGCTCCAGCCGACCAACGGAAGCGATCAGCGGCTCTCTCTCCTCCTGCCGGATCCGGCGGATCGGCTGCACAATGTCGGACCCGTTCGGGATGTAGACGAATCGCTCCGCTTCGACGCCCAGCATCCGGCTGAAGAAGGGGATTTCGAAGTAGGCAGTAGCGACCAGATGGTCTGCCTTCCTCAACAGGGGGCGCAGCAACAGCCGCTGCGGTACCCGCAAGGCGTTCCGAAGCCGGGAGGAATGACCGCCTCCGTGGAAGGTCACAACGTACGGGATGCCGGCTCGCCAGGCGGCCATCATCGCCAGCGGTGCGACGAGTGTATGATAGCTCTGAAGGTGGATGATGTCCCAGTCCCCTCTCCGGATCTGGCGATAAACCCCAGGCGCGAAATAGACGTCTCCATTTCGTGGCCAGGCAGGCACCCGCTGGACCTTGACTCCTTCGCAAACTTCGAAAGCGGGCAGCGTTCTCTCCCGGTCGGTCGTCAGGACGCTGACGTCCAGGCCGGTGGCGGCGAATCGGCGAGCAACCTGGTAAACGTGGTTTTCAACACCGCCCATCTCGGGCGGGTACCTGGGCGTCACCAGTAAGAGCCGCAACTGGCTGGCAGAGCTCATATGCTGGTTCTGGGCGCCCCCGTCCGCAGATAAGGCAGGCGTTCCTTTACGTTGGCTGCCCCCTGAGCTACGAGCCCGGCAAGGTAGCCGGCTGTTGTGAACACCAGGCCAAGGATGATTGCGGCAGTACGCAAAAATCCCCCCACCTCCCGCTTGCGCAAGCCATCCGAGAGAGCGCGCAGCACTCCTTGCGGCAGGACCCGCAGGGTGTGCACCCGTTCCGACTGCAGGCCGTCCCTGGCGCCCACGAAGCGGGTCACCAATGCCTTAGACATCCCTTCCGAATAACACCGCGCGAAAAAATACCTCCAGCGGCTGCGGCTGGCCGGCACCCGGTGCAACACCCGTGCTTCCGGAATGTAGAGCAGGACGCTCTCCGGCGTGCGCTGACTGGCGCGGATGCAGAGCTCAGTCTCCTCGCAGCCGACCGGCGTCTTTCCAATGCGGCCAATGCCGCTGCGGAAGCCACCGGTCGCCGTGAAAAGATCGCGGCGGAAGGACATATTGGCGCCGATCAGATTCCGCACCGGAGCGCGCTCTTCCGGCAGCCCGCGGTAAGAACAGCCGATCACCCAGTTGAACTCCTCCGGGAACCAGTCGGGTTTCCCAGCGTCCCAGAAGGGCTCGATGAAGCCGCCCACGCCACCAACTTTCGGGTCGGTATAACCGGATTGCAGCTGTTCCAGCCAGTCCGGGGCTGCCCGTGCGTCTTCGTCCAGGAAGGCGATAAAATCTCCCTGGGCGGTGAGCAGCCCGGTGTTCCGCGCCCCAGACAACCCTG
>DASWHG010000333.1:0-2639 GCA_036393315.1 Anaerolineales bacterium
CGCCAGCAGCTGGCGCAACTTGGAACCATCCCGGGCGACGACCCACAGCTCCTCCGGTTGGTCGATCCAATATTTGCTGGTCAGATAGGCGATCTCCTGGCCATCCGGGGAGAAAATAAACTTTGCCACGTTTCCAGTGTCCGTAATCTGCGTGGCCTGTGGATCACGCTCGTTCCAGACCCAAATATCCCCCTCGCTGATAAAGCGCACCTGCAGGGGGACCGTCCTAGGAGGCAATGGGATGGGTTGGGCGGCCTCGTCCAGGCAGACCTCCGGAGCCGGTGTTGGAGGAGCCAGGGTCGCGCCAGCCCCCGGCGCCGGCTCGAAAAATTCCAGCGAGTCCAGGATGCGCCGGTAATCCGCTTCGTAGTTGCTGGAATAATCCAGCAGGTAGTCCAGGGTAATAACCCAGCGCCCGCGATCGATCACGATTTCGGAGGGGACCGGCCAGCACCCACTCGACCAGCGCAGAGCCGGGTTGCCGCGGAACTCCTCCTGGCTTTCCAGGAAGGGGGCGATGAAACCATCCCAGCGCCAGAGTTGCTCCCTGGAATCAAAGCAATCCGCCAGCTTCCCGCTGAACCAGTCCAACAGGTCCAGCTGCTCCGCTTTCTCGAAGACCCGCAGCCCGATCGGCGCCCGCGAGTAGCCGGTCGCCTCGTCTCCCTCCCGGGTGATCCCCAGGGCCAGGCGCAGGTCACCCTCGACCGGCTGTTCGGCCAGGTGGAAGCCCGGCGGCAGGGAAAAGCGGAAACCGTAGGAGGCGTATTCCTGAACCAGCTCTTGCGGCGTGCCCGTGCCTGCCTCCCCGGCCGGGGCCGGTGTAATGGCGCCGTTCGTGGGCGGGATTTCCGGGGTCTTCATATCGGTTTGCGGGTTAGAGGGCGTGGTCTCCAACTCCGCCGTGGCTGGCGCGGCGACCGGAACACAGGCACCGGTGAGCAAGAATAGGGCCAGGAGGCATATCAGGATGAGCAGGTAGGAGTGGTTGGTTTTCATAAAGATCTGCACCTACGGCCCCCACTTCATCTCCTCTGCGAACTCTGCCAGGACCACGCCCGGCCGGCCGTCGAGGTAGACCATCTTCGCCTGCTTGCCGTCGTACACGTCCGGATCCGGCGCCATGGCCACGAACACAAAACTCGCATCCGGCGCCCAGAGCGCCTCGTTCATCCACTCGAACGTATCCGAGCGCAGGACCTCCCGCCCTGTGATGCCATCTGGCGCGGAGCGCACCAGCTTGAGGGGTGGGCGTATGGGAGTCCCAGCCAGTTCCGGGTAGTTGACGAAGAAGAAGTACAACAACCCGTCGGGACCGATATGAGGTTCATCCGGGAAGTTGATCCGCCCGCCCGCCGGGCCCAGGGGGATCAGCGTGGTCACCGCGCCGCTGGCGGCATCCACGTGCCACAACCCTCCCGTCTTGTAAGTGAAGTCGTTCTGGCCGTTGGCGCTGAAGAAGCCGGCGCTGTCCGCCAGCCAGGCGACCTCCTCTCCGTTGCAAAGGAGGTAACAGACCTGGGATTCCTCCTCGCCGGTGATGCGGACGAGTTCACCTCGGGCGAGCTCATAGATCCCCAGCGAGCCGCCCTCGAAGTGGCCGATGGTGACGAGCAGTTTCGTTCCATCGGGGGAATAACGCTCGGGCCAGTAATTTTCGACCGGCAGGGAGAACCCTGGACCGGCCTCTTCCCAGCGGCTCTCGAGCACCCACTCCACATCACCGCTCGCCGGGTCGTACAGGTTCAGGCCGTCCTGGCCGAAGGCCAGTGTGAGCCCATCCGGAGAGAAAACCGGGCTGCGGATCTCGGTCCTGGGTTCGACCAGACCGAGCCATCCGCGGCCAGCAGGACCAGCTGGTAGTCATTCGTCACCACGGCTTCGCGGCCATCCGTTGGCGAGACGTCGTAATCCCGTACGCCAGCCGGCTCCGTCGTGACCTGGCGGCGGGAAGTCCCGTCGCGTTCCAGGCGGAAGACCTGCCGTAGCCCGGCTTCGTCGAAGGCCAGGTAGTAGAACGTGTGCGGCAGCAGGGGCGCGGGCGTCCCCGGCGACTCCGCAGCGGGCGCCGTGGGTTGGCTCGCCACGGGCCCCGGGACCTGTGCGCAGGCTGCCAGGGCGAGCGCTCCAATGAGCAGGGCGGCGAGGATCCGGGATACCGGATTGGATGGATCGGTCTTTACAATCGTTCTCTTAATATTCGCGCAGCAGCGCACGTTAAGCGAAGCGGCGCACTCATTTTCGTAATTTCGCATGATCCCCATCGTTCACGGCAACTTAACCATTTGCGCATCACCGGGGCAGGAAACGGCCAGCAGGTAGGTTTACAGAAGAACGACTCTCGGGACAGTAAGGTTCCAAATTCGTTACCAGCCACTGCGCTAACAACCCTGGCGTGCTGGCCTGGGATGTTAGCGCAATGGTAATGGATCTCATAATAAGGTAAGAATTGGGAAAAAATATCTTATTGTGAATCGATTATAGGAATTATTACAAAGAAGTCAATTATAGGAAAATCTTCACAATACGCTGTCGAATACTTCAGCCGGATGCCAACGGTCAGAACGGCAATATCTTCCAGCAGGGCAATTCCATTGAAAGAACCTCCAGCGGTGCCTAACAGGCTCAAGTTAACTTCT
>DASWHG010000334.1:0-2595 GCA_036393315.1 Anaerolineales bacterium
GCCAGGCCGATCACCCACGGGTCTACGCCAAGCCGCGGCAGCACCGGCGAGACTGGTTGGATCGGCCGGAAAAGGATCAGGCCGCCCAACAGGAACGCCACCACCGCGCCGAACCCCATGAAACCGGTCCCCTCGGTGTACAGTTCGCCGATGAACAGCGCCAGCGCCAGCCCGATCAGGGCTACCCCGGCCCAGTTGGTGGGCAGGTTGCCGAGCGAGAAAAAGGCCAGGATCAGGGCGATCGCGCCGATCACGCCCGGGATAAAGGTGCCCGGGTTGTACAGCTCGGCGATCAGCCCGATCCCGCCCACGCTGAGCAGGATGAAGGCGATGTTGGGGTCGCTGATGACGTGCAACAGCCGCTCTGGGAACGTCATGGGGAAGTCCACATGGGGCGCCTCAGAAACCTGCAGGGTGATTTCCCCGGAGGTGGTGTGGACGGTTTGCCCGTCGATCTGGCGGAGCAGGTCGTCCAGGTCGGTCGCAACGACCTCGATCACGTTGAGCTCCAGGGCCTCCTGGGCGGTGATCGAGACGCTCTCGCGCACGGCTTGCTCGGCCCACTCGGGGTTGCGGCCGCGCTCGGTTGCCAGGGCACGGATGGTGGCGGCGGCGTCGTTCACCGCTTTGGCCGACATGACTTCGTCCGTTTCCCCCGACAGCCCCACCGGGTGAGCAGCGCCCGTGTTGGTCTCGGGCGTCATGGCGGCAATGTGCCCGGCGGTCAGCACGAACAGGCCTGCTGAGGCGGCGCGTGCCCCGGCCGGGTTCACATACACCGCTACAGGCACCGGCGACGCAAGGATGTCCTGCATCATCAACCGCATGGAAGTTTCCAGCCCCCCCGGCGTATCCAGTCGGATCACGACCAGTACCGCATCCTGGACTGCGGCTTCGTTCAAGGCGCGCTCCAGGTAGTTGGCGACCGGTGGGTTGATCACCCCCTCGATCTCCACGATATAGACCGCACCGCCGAGCGCCTGGGCTCGCGCGCCTCCCCATCCCGACAACAGCAGGCCGCCTGCGCACAGGATCAGGAAAAGGATAATTCTCGCTGTTTTCGTCATACCGGGCCGTTTCAGCACACCCTCCGCTCTCTACTCTTTGGAAAATGACCGGGCAGTATTGACTTCCCCGTTGAGCCGGCCTGAGCCTTCCCGGTCAATCTAAATGTAACAGAAATCATTTGCGATTGCCACGGCAAAAGCGCGTAATTGGGATACGCGAAAGCGCGAATTTGGCAGGGGGGTGAAACGATCCAGCCCTACCGAAGAAAAAACCTTGACGACAGGCAGTTTGTGACTATAATTATGGTCACAATGGCTTCGCAGCAGCGATTTGAAATCATTTATCCCCTAATCATCAAGGGACATCTCCAAGCAATCGAGCCAAAGTTCTACTCGCTCATTCGAGAATCGCTCGAAGCACAATTACATCATCAACCTGATCTTGAAACGAGAAATCGTAAACCTCTAAAGCGTCCCGTAATCTTCGGGGCAAATTGGGAAATTCGTTTTGGACCGGTCAATCGTTTTCAAGCCTTTTATCGGATTGATTACGACAAACAGCAAGTTATCTTATTGGCAATTTGTGAAAAGATCGGAAATCGTCTCTTTGTGGGCGGTGAGGAGGTAGAAATATGAGAATTGCTTCGGTTGCAGAGATAAAGGCAAAGTTTAGTGGCTACTTAAGAGCCAGTGAACAAGGGCCGGTTGTCATAACGAAGAACGGCAAACCTGTGGCAGTGCTTTTGTCCATCACGGACGAGGATGAAATTGAGCGAATATTAATCGCACATTCGCCAAAGTTCCGAAGTATTGTTGAGCTTGCTGAACAACAAGTGCGAGAAAGCAAGGGAATAAAGCACGAGGATTTTTGGCAAGAAATTGAGTCTGAAACCGCACGATGACCAGACCGATCCGCATCATCCTGGTGGACGACCACGCCATGTTGCGGCAGGGCACGGCCGAGCTGCTGCGCCGGGACCCGGCGATCGAGGTGGTCGGGGAGGCCGAAGACGGCCAGCAGGCTGTGGAGCTCGCCCGGCGCCTGCGCCCGGACATCGTCGTGATGGACGTTCGCATGCCGGTGCTCTCGGGCATCGAGGCCACCCGCCAGATCCGGGAGACCCTCCCGGAGGTCCAGGTGCTGGTGCTGACCGCCCACGACGACGACCAGTACATCTTCTCGCTGCTGCAGGCCGGGGCGAGCGGCTACCTGCTCAAGAGCGCACCGGTCAGCGAGCTGGTCAAGGCCATCCACCTGGTCCAGGCCGGGGAATCGCCCTTGCATCCCTCCATCGCCCGCAAGGTCGTGGTGCGCATGTCCGGCGAGCAAGCCGGTTCGCTCGAGGCGGTGGAGCCATCCTCCAAGGTCGAAGCCCTCACTCCGCGTGAACTGGAGGTGCTGCAGCTGCTGGTGCAGGGGATGAACAACCGCGCCATCGCCGAAGCGCTCTTCATCAGCGACCGAACCGTCCAGGCGCACCTGACCAGTATCTTCGCCAAGCTGCAGGTCTCCTCCCGGCTGGAGGCGGTGCTCACCGCCATCCGCTGCGGCTGGCTGACGATGGATGTTTAGCCTGGCCTTTATGTT
>DASWHG010000335.1:0-4534 GCA_036393315.1 Anaerolineales bacterium
GCTTCCAACGGTCGATCACGTACTGGGTGGAAGCCGCTGCAGCGATCTTCCCCCAGCCGCCGTGGAAGAACCTGACCTGCCCAGAGAAATGCGGACTTGCGGTGGTCTCGTTCCATAGCGCTTCCAGGCCGGTCACGAACCACTCCCCGAGAGGTGAAGCGATCACCTTCGTCTGGGGGAACAACGCCCGCACCACGCGCCACTCCGCGTCGGCCGAGATGAGCACCACGACACTGGATTCCCGGTTCAGCTGGCCCACAGGCCTCCAGTCTCCGCCATCCAATCGGCGATGCAGTCCACGGCCCACGGGATGTCGTTGTCCGAGATGTCCAGCCTTAACGTCGGCAAGATCGATTCTGCCACCAAACCACACATCACTTCCTGGTCGTCGATGAATGCTTGCAGGTTGTCATACTGCCCCGGATTACCGGAGACTTTCAAGCGCTCAGCCCGGGCGGCCTCGAACGATTCCGCAGAGCGGGTGACGAACACCAGGTGGAAACCGACCGGCTGCAGGCGCTGTTCCAGCCAGCGGAAGTTGTAATCGATGCCGTGGTTCTGCAGCTGGTACATCCGGGTGGAGATGTGGAACCGGTCGACGATCCAGGAGTAGTAGCGCTGGAGTTCGAAAAGGCGAGCCCAGGTGTGGTAGGTCTCCATCGCCAGGGCCTCTTCGTGAGGCTCAAAATTGATCAACCCGCGGCCCCAGGGGAAGTTGGTAAAGGCGCACCATTCCGCAGAGATCAGCGGCGAGTGGTAGCGGTATTGTCGCGGCCCCACCACCCGGGGGTGCTCGTTGAGGGCAAAGGCGATCTCCGTTTTAAAGGTCAGGCGCGTGCCTTCCAGGATGATTTTGGGGCAAAGCTTGGCGGACATTCAGCCTCCGTGACCCGGTAACTGCTGGTTTGCCGGCAGCCCCGGGAAATCGAACCGGGAACCTTCCATAAATCAAGACGTCTATAGGATAAAATTAGCACCTGCAGAGGAGGTATTTCCATGCACCGTTTTCGATCGATGTGGGTTGGCCTGGCGCTGATGGCGCTGCTCCTGGCTGCCTGCGCGCCTGTACCGCTCTCGCCGGCAACCAACCCGCCGGAAACGCCCATAACAGAAGATCCTCTCACCCAACCGACCAAAGAAACCCTGCCAGCCGTTCCAGTCCCCACCCCGACTCGCCCGCCTGCCGGTCCAACGGCGGGTGAGGACTTGCCGGAAGCCATCGAGAACGCCATCGCTACCTTCAGCCAGACGCTTGGGTCAGACGCCATTGAAGTGACCGTCATCTCATACGAGCAAGTTACCTGGACGGACTCCTGCCTCGGTTTGGGGCAACCGAATGAGATGTGTTTGCAAGCGCTCACGCCCGGTTACCTCATTCACCTTGAGGTCGACGGCACAGCTTACGAAGTCCATACCGATTCGCAAGGGGCGAACGTTCGAACCAAGGGCATAGCTGGGCCGATTGGCGTCCTGCCTGACCCGAACCAACCCCTGCCCGTGCTGGCCGCCCTGCGCTCCTTGAGCGCCTCACAAGGGATCCCGGCTGGGCAAATCGAGGTCGTATCCGTCGAAGAAGTCGAGTGGCCGGATTCCTGCCTGGGCCTGGGCGGTCCGCAGGAGATTTGCGCCGCAGTGATCACCCCGGGGTTCCTCATCATCCTGCGCGCCGGCGGGCAGAAATACGAATTCCACACCGACAGCATGGGGGAGAACCTGCGCCAGAAGTAAACGAGATGTCACTTCTGTGACACTCAATCGACTCCCACCGCCCGGCGGATCTTGTCCATCATCGGTGCGGCCATGCGGCGAGCCTTCTCAGCCCCACTCAAGAGCACCTGGTCGAGATAGCCCCAATCCTGCATGAAAGCCTCGAACTTGCTGCGAGCCTCACCAAACCGGCTCTCGAGGAGTTCGAACAGCTCACTCTTGATCTCGCTGTAAGCCAGCCCGCCCGCCAGGTAGCGCTGTCGGGTGCGATCGATGTCCACCTGTTCGGCGAAATAGCGGTAGATGGCAAAGACGTTGTCCCTCTCCGGGTCTTTCGACTCCTCGGGCCGCCGCGAGTCGGTCACGATCCGCATGATGCTCTTGCGCAGGTCCTTGGCCGGGGTGAAGATCGGGATGACGTTGTCGTAGCTTTTGCTCATCTTGCGCCCGTCCAGCCCCGGGATGGTCATGACCTCCTCGCGGATGACCGCCTCCGGCACGGTAAGGATGTCTCCGTAGTTGTTGTTGAAGGCAATCGCGATATCGCGGGCGATCTCGACGTGCTGTCGCTGGTCGGCTCCGACCGGGACGAAATGAGACCCGAACATCAGGATGTCGGCTGCCATGAGCACGGGGTAGAAGTACAGGCCAGTGTTGATGCCCTCGTCGGGTGGGTTCCCGGCTGCCAGGTTCTCGTCCACGGCCGCTTTATAGGCGTGGGCCCGGTTCAAAAGGCCTTTCGAGGTAAAGCAGGAAAGGATCCAGGTGAGCTCCAGCACCTCCGGGATATCCGACTGGCGGTAGAAAATAACCTTGTCCGGGTCGAGACCGAGAGCCAGCCAGGTTGCGGCGACTTCGTAAGTCTGGAACCGCATCGTCTCCCGATCCCGGACCGTTGTCAGGGCGTGATAATCGGCGATGAAATATAAGGCCTGGTAGCTGCGCGCCAGCTCCAGCGCGGGCCGGATCATGCCCAGGTAGTTGCCCACGTGCGGAGTGCCGGATGGCTTGATCCCGGTCAACGCAATTTTGTCAGCCATTCCCTGTTCTTCCTTCCATTCCGAAAATCTGCTGCGGCCTTCCAGCGCACGTACACGGCCGCTTCAAAGCGCTGGTTCGGGACCGGCCTCCCCGGAAAGGGTGTACCTTACCGGCCTGAGCAGGCTCAAGTCGAACTCATACAGCCGCTCCGGCCCCAATTCCAGCATCGCCTGGTGGACCTTGTGAGCATCGGCGCGCAGCTGCGCCACGTCGATCCCCCGGCAGGTATCCGGGAGGGGTTCGATCCACTGGCGCATCCGCAAGAACATCTTGGCGGCCCCATTGTAGTTAGCGCGCTCGATTTGATAATACGCCACGGCAACCTGCAGCACCGCGCGGTAGAGATCCCGGCCAACGCCTTCGTCTGCCATCCAGGCGGTCTCGAGGGATTCGTGCGCCTCGAAGTATTCGCCCCGGTTGAACTCCTGGAGCCCGCGGATCGCGTCGGCCGTGAGCGGCTGGCGGCAGGCCTCCTGCAGGGCTGCCGGGTCCGGGATGCGGGCGTGCTTCTGGATCAGTTCGGGCAGCTCGCTGACGAAGCGGGAGCGCGCCAGCACCAGCTTCGCGCCAGCCGATTTGGCTGCCCGCATGCTCTCCACATCCCGGTGAGAACCGAAACACATGACAGGGATGCGCCGCGTGGCGGGCACCGAGGTGAGCAGCATGATCCATTCTTCCCAGGGGACGGCCTTGTTGTCCAGGTCAAAGAGGATCAAGGCCGGCCTCCACAGGGAGACCTGGTCCAGCAGCGCGGCGCCCGGTCCCACCAGGTGCTCGCCCAGCTGGCGCCAGGGAGGGTCGGGCTCTGGAGGCGCGATTTGTTCGCCGCGTTCGATCCACTTCACCCGGTAACCCAGCCTCTCTGCCGTGGACTCGATTCGCACCGTAAAGTAGAGATCGGCGACAAACCCGAGGATCAGCGGGAGCTCTTTCGCATCGTCCATGGAAGCATTATAACAAAAAGCAGGATTTCCTCCGGAAAGCCTCATCAGGCTTTTCCCGCCTCCGCCTCCATCCGTTCGACCACATTCGCCAGTTCGAGGGCCATGAAATCCGCACCACCCTGGAGAAAGACCTCTGCCAGGGTATGGTAGTACCACAGGGTCCCTTCCTTGCCGCCGCGAAACCGGGCCCAGGTGCCTTCGCCCTCCCGGTGAAGGGTTGCCAGGGTGGCGCGCCCGTTGTGCAGCTTGTCCGCCAGCGAGACGCGCCGCACGTCCGGTGTTGCCGACCGTATCCGCTCGATGTATTTCTCTTTTCGCTGCCGCCAGGGTGGCTTGGGAATCGTGTAAGCGTCCGAGCAGGACTCCACGATCCTGGCGACCCGTTCCCCGAAGCGCTGGCGGATCTCCTCCAGGGTAGCCAGCCCGCCCTGGTCCTCTACCGCGTCGTGTAGCAGTGCGGCGATGGCTTCGTCCTCGTCGCCGCCATCCTCCAGCACCAGCGAGGTGACGCCGAGCAGGTGGGATATGTAGGGAGTGCTCTCCCATTTTCTCTTCTGCTCGGAGTGCAGGCGCGCGGCGTAGATCAAGGCCTCTTCAAAACGCGCCGTAAACCCGGAATTCTGCTCCTTTCGGTCTAAATCCATGATCTTCTCCTCCGAACATCTCCGCAGGTTGTGGATCGAACCCCATCCGGGTCCAGTGCTAGAGAGGGATCGTCAGGCTTTCCAGGTCGCGCGGGTAGTAAGTCAGGATCTCGATGCCATCCTGCGTAATGACCACCGTATCCGAGTGGCGGAAGCCGCCCAGCTCCGGCACGTAAAGGCCCGGCTCGATGGTGAAGA
>DASWHG010000336.1:0-1719 GCA_036393315.1 Anaerolineales bacterium
CAGTCTGCGGCGGGATAGCTTCGTGACCAAGGTCCTGGAGTGGTCGCGCAAGCAGCCGAGCTTGCGGATTGTGAGCGACCAGGTCAGCAACCCCACCTGGTGCCGCATGTTAGCCGAGGTGAATGCCCAGCTTCTTGCAAAGGGCGGCAGCGATCTGCACGGTTGGGCGCGCGAGCGGAGCGGGGTTTATCACCTGGCCGGCGACGGCAGCGCCAGCCGCTTCGAGTGGGCCAGGGCTATTTTAGAATTGGATCCACGCCGGGACGAACAGGTCACTCGCGAGCTGCTGCCCGCCGCCACCAGCGAATTCCCGACCCCGGCCCAACGCCCGCTCAACTCTGCACTCAACTGCGACCGGTTCGCGGAGACCTTCAGGCTGCGCCTGCCTGCCTGGGAGGCTGCCCTCAGGCTGGCGATGGAGGAGGCCTGCTGATGGAATCCAACAACGATTCTCAATCGAACAACGATTCTCAATCCAACAACGATTCTCAATCGAAGAACGATTCTCTGTCGAACAACGATCCTCAATCGAATAACGATCCTCAGATGTACGACGCCTACTATTTTGCGACCGGGTGCGGGCGCCCTTACCAGCGCGACGAGGAATGGCTGCGTTTCTTCGGCGAGATCGCCGACAGGATCGCCAGCGATATCCAGCCGCGGACCGTCCTGGATGCTGGCTGCGCCTGGGGCTTCCTGGTCGAAGCGCTCCGCCAGCGCGACGTCGAAGCCTTCGGGATCGATATCTCAGAATATGCCATCCAGAACGTCCACCCTCAGGTCCGGCCTTACTGTTGGGTTGGTTCAGTAGTCGAACCCTTTCCGCAGAAGTACGACCTGATCGTGTGCATCGAGGTCCTCGAGCACCTGCCCCAGGACCAGGCGGAGCAGGCCGTAAAAAATTTCTGCCAGCACAGCGACAACATCTTGTTCTCCTCGACCCCTTTCGACTATAAAGAGGCCACCCATTTCAACGTGCAGCCGCCAGAGTACTGGGCCGAGCTGTTTGCCCGCCAGGGCTTTTTTCGCGACGTCGATTTCGACGCCTCGTTCGTCACTGCCTGGGCGGTCCGCTTCCGCCGCAAGAGCGAACCGCTGGCCAGGATGGTTCGAGAATACGAGCGCAGGTACTTCCTGCTCTCCAAGGAGAACGCTGACCTGCGAAGCCTGACGGTCGAGATGCGTGCAGAAATCTCTGCGTTGAGGGACCAGCTGGCTGAGAAGGAGCGCCTGGTCCAGGAGATCAGCGTGAAGGTGGTCGAATTGGACCGCCTGGCGAACACGGTGAGCAACCAGCTGAACGAGGTCCATGCCAGCCGGAGCTGGCAGCTGCTGCAGAAAGCCCAGGGCCTGCGCCTGCGCCTGGCGCCGCCGGGCAGCCTGCGGGAACGATTGCTGCTGAGAAGGGGGAAATAGCCTTCTTGGCGCGGTGTACGTTGGCCGGATAAGCAGGCGCATTCCGATGATCACTTACCGCATTCCTGAGGGCGTCCAGGCGACGAAGCTGCAGGACCGCCCGCTGTTCACCACGCCGCAGGGCGGGCGAGTGGCCACGGATGCCCGCCTGCTGTCTCTGTGGGAGTACGCCGGCGGCCGGTCGCTTGCCGAGGTGCTTCAGGGTTTCCCGGCGGAGGGCAGCAGGCCGGATACCGTCCGGGCCGGGCTGGCCTGCCTGGCGGAGGCCGGGCTGCTGTCGCGGGACTCGGAGATCAGACCCCG
>DASWHG010000337.1:0-4330 GCA_036393315.1 Anaerolineales bacterium
GCAGCCGTTGAAATTACCTTCCATGGTGTCATTGATCACGGCGTAGACCGAGTTATCCATGTTCTTCAGGACGCTGGTCAGGAGTACATCACTTGCCTCTGGGAGAAGGTTGAAACCATCTACGTCAACCCAGATGCCGTAGCCGCCGCGCTCGCGGGCGACATCGAAGCCCGGCGATCCGATCAAGCCGCCGACGCCCATAAAGATGTCAGCGCCTTCATCGAACAGCGATTCGGTAGATTCCTTGCCCTTCGTCAGGTCGGAGAAGTCACCGGTGAACAGACCCTCTCCGGTTGCATTATCCCAACCGATGAGCTGTACGTCCGTCCCATGGACCTCGTTGTAATATTCCATTCCGGCCTGGAAGCCCACGCCGAAGATCGTGACGGTGGGGATCTTGGCTCCACCAAAGTATCCGAGCTTGCCGGTTTCTGTCATGCCAGCGGCCAGATAACCTGCCAGGAATGCAGCCTGATCGGTTTTGAAGATCTGCCCTTCGACGTTGGGGATGCATTCCGCGTTACCGACCACACCCTCTGGGACTCCAAATGGGTCAGGATAGGCGTAGTCTACGATGGTGAAGTTGACGTCCGGGTACTGCGCCGCGACTTTGGCGAGATCGCCTCCCAGGAAGAAGCCGGAAGCGATAACCAGATCGTAGCCCTGGCTGGCGAACTCCGTCAGGTTGGGCTCGTACTGGGTGGCCTCGTCCGATTGGATGAACTGCGCCTGAACACCCAGCTCCTCTTGCGCCCGCAGGACGCCGTTCCATTGCGTGGTGTTGAAGCTCTTGTCGTCAATGCCGCCGGTGTCGGTCACGAAGCCAACCCGGAATGTGGGAGCTTCCGTCGCGACCGGTTCCTCGGTCGGTTCCTCGGTCATTACTTCCGTTGCAACCGGTTCTTCGGTCATTACTTCCGTCGCAACCGGCTCTTCGGTCATGACCTCAGTCGGCACTTCAACCGCGGTCGTGGGGGCAGGAGCCTCTGTGGCTGCTGGCGCGCAGGCTGCCAGGACCATTGCGGCGATGATCAAAATAGACAGCAGCGGAAAAATTTTCTTGGACATACTCTTTCTCCTCCATTGAGAAATTTACGGATGTTGATGAAATTGTCGTTTAGAAGTGGAAAGAATTAAAAACCTAGTTGATCAGCTGCCCTCCTTTTCAACCGAAATGGTTTTTTAAAAAGTGCTGGCCAGGTTATCCTGCTTCGGAGTCGATCCAGCCAGCTTCTCATAGAGTATATCTCCGAATGGCCGTCTTTGCAAGTTTAGCATATTTTTTTAAGTTGTGACAGCTGCTTTCAGCTATTTTATGGGACAGAAGGACCGGCGCCTGTTACGCCGGTGTCGATGAACCCGGCCTGCAGATTCTCCACGAATTCATCCACCAGCCTCTGGCGGCCCTGGCTTAGCAGGTCCGGGTTGACATCTCCGATCTCCAGGGAGGGAGACAGGTCCGCGCCTCCCTTTCCCGCCAGCAGGTCGGGCCAGAGCTGCCGGAGGGCCGGGTCGAGATCCACCGATACGGTCGCGACCCAGCGGTTTTTCAAGGCGGGCGGTGGGGATGCGCTCCCGATCAGGTTGACGCCGGCCTGGGCGAGATCGGTCAGGAGGGCTTCATCCCCAGCGCCCGGAGCGAGGAAGATGGTCTGGACAGAACTGCCCTTCAGGGTATCGGCGGCTGCCTGCCATTCTGCCGGGCTCGCACCGGAGGGCAGTTCGACATACATCGGATAAGTGAGATAAGGCGGGTAGGTCGGGCGGCACAGCCCGCAGAAGAAAACCACCCCGTTGAGAAAGCCCTGGCGGGCAGCGGTCCCCGCGGGTGTATCGCTGAGGCTCAATGCCCCCACCCGCCAGTCGGGCGTGACCAGGGCGGCGATGTAGCCGGCCAAAAAACCCTGCTGGTCGGGGCCGGAGCCCTGCCCGGAGATCACGCTCAGGTTGGCGCCAGGCTCCAAACCCGGGATACCGATCCCTAAGAACTGGGTCCCTGGCGCCGAGGCTGCCAGGGTTTCCAGCCCCGGATCGGGAGGCAAAGCGACCAGGACGCGCAGGTTCGGGTCTAACTCGGCCGGTGTGAGGCTCGAGTGCAGCTGGAAGTCAAGTCCTGCGCCGGAGGCCAACTCGGCCAGGGTAGCCTGCAAGCTTTCGACCTGCCCAGGGTCCGAGCCGGGCGGCGCCAACAGGATGGCGATCTCAGTTGAGCGGGTGGGCGGCGGCGAGGGTGTCTCTGAAGGCGCCGTCGTCTCTGTGATTTCTGGGACAGCTGGGCTCGGCGTCGATGGAGCCGGAGTCTCCGGAGTAGGCGAACTGCAAGCCAGAAGAATAAGGCAGGCAAGGATTAGGATGATGGGCCGCAGGAACCGATAAGAATTCATGGAGATGATTCCGGGAGAAAAGAGCGCAGGTTTTGCAGGCTGATATTTTCGGGACCGGAGAACGGTTTCCGGAACACCGCTGGCGGCAATTGTACTACATTTGACCTCTCTGATCCCCTTCTCACGTTGTATAATACATGGCTTTCTAAAAGTCGAAAGCCCTGCTTTTCCCCACCCCAAACCCCATTTTTGAGAAAGCCATGTTGTATAATAACCTCATGATCGAACTCAACATCCCCGGACGTGGAATTATCGAAATAGAATACCTGGTGTGCGATGTGAACGGGACCCTGGCGGTGGATGGCCAGCTGATCGATGGCCTGGTGCGCTCGCTCTTTGCTCTGCGCGACCGGCTGTCGCTCCATTTGCTTACGGCAGACACGCACGGGCGCCAGGAATTGATCGATCGCCAACTGAACCTGAAAGCGGCGCGCGTCCAGGCCGGCGACGAGGCTCTCCAAAAAGCGGAATACGTTCGTAGGCTGGGAGCAGAACACGTCGTCGCCATCGGTCATGGCGCCAACGATGCCGGGATGCTTAATGAGGCGGCGCTGGGGATCTGCGTTCTCTCCCCGGAAGGGGCTGCCGTGGAAACGCTGATGTCGGCTGATCTGGTGGTGCCGAACATCCATGCCGCCCTGGATCTGTTGGAAAAACCCCTGCGGATCGTAGCCAGCCTGCGAAAATGAACCAATACTACGCCAACCTGACCCCTGACGACCCAGACTCCTTACCGCCTGCCAGGCGGCGGAGGGCAAGGCGCTTGCTCGCTCCATTGGAAGCCGACGAACGCGCCGCATTCCTGGCTGTGGTTGCCCACCGTGCTTCCCCATCCTTCGATTTCTTCTTGTTCTCATTATTCGCCGGGGCCATCTTTGGCGTTGGCCTGATCTTCGATTCCCCGGCCTTGCTGGTCCTGGGGGCGATCTTCTCGCCGTTGATGGCGCCGGCCGTGGGCCTGGCACTTGGCACGGTGATCGGCTCCGTCCGTTTCTTCTTCCGCAGCCTGGTCGGCCTCTTGATTGGCTGCCTGCTGGTATTCCTGGCCGGCGCCCTGGCCGGCTACGTGGCGCGGCTCTGGCTGCCCCTGGAACTCACCCAGGCTCATCTGCACGCCCAGCTCTCCTGGTTTAACTTCCTGGTGCTGGTGGTTGGCGCAGCTTTAACCGCCGCCTCGATGGTCCGTTCTGAGGCGGGTGCTGCCTTGCCCAGCGTGGCCCTGGCGTACGGGCTTTACCTGCCTCTGACCGCCGCGGGATTCGGGTTCGGAAGCGGCGTTCCGTTCCTGTGGCCGGATGGGCTGGTTGTTTTCGCCGTTCACCTGGCCTGGGCGGCCTTGTTGGGCGCGTTTACCCTGGCAATCCTCGGTTTCCGGCCTCTGACATTGTTTGGTTACACCCTGGGAGGTGTGGTTGCCCTGCTGGGAGTTATCCTGCTGATCGGGATCAGTGGGGCTGGCGCGGTCTTCGGAGCCCAGATGGCCCTGCCGACCCAGATCCCCACCTCCACGCCGACGGTCACCTTGACGGTTACCGCAACCCTGACCCCGGTGCCTCCTACCGCAACACCGACCTGGACCCTGACTCCGACCCGCACTTCCACGGCGACCCGCACGCCCACACCGACACCGACCCCGGTGTTTGCGGCGATCGAGGTCGGGTCGGCGGGCGGCGCTCACATCCGCCAGGAACCCGGCTTCCAGGCACCCAGCGTGGCTTTGCTCGAGAATGGTGCAGTCGTCGAGGTGCTGCCCGAACGGGAAGTCGATTCCGCTGGAGCCGGCTGGGCGCACGTCAGGACCCAGGATGGCACAGAAGGCTGGATTCTACAGACTCTGCTGGTCCCCGCTCCAACTGCCGCGCCAGGTGGATAGATTGTGGGTCTTTGGGAATCGCCGTGGAAAAAGGGATATGTGGGGGTTGGCGAAAAGTAATCTGATAGAATGG
>DASWHG010000338.1:0-16778 GCA_036393315.1 Anaerolineales bacterium
GCGATCTGCCATTATCGGCCTGTCGATCCTCGTTTTCCTGATCCTGGTGGCGATATTCTCCCCGGTGATCGCCCCCTATGAGCCCACCGATGTCTTGATCGGCGTCGAACCGGTCAAGAAAAGGGAAGCGCCTTGCATTCATATGTTGGGCTGCCCGCAAGACCGGCCTCAGCACATTATGGGGATCGATGGGAATGTACGCGACCAGTTCAGTCGCGTCATCTACGGGTCCCGGATCTCGCTCTTTATCGGTTTCACCACCGTATCCTTTGCCATCATCGTGGGGACGTTTCTTGGATCGGTGGCGGGCTACGTGAGCGGCTGGCTCGATAACGTCATCATGCGCTTCATGGACGTCCTCCTGGCATTTCCTTCTTTGTTGCTCGCGATTGCCATTGTCTCGGTGTTAGGGAGAGGGATCGAGAATGCCCTTCTTGCGATTGCCATCGTCACCATCCCGGTCTACGCGCGGGTTGTGCGCGCCAGCGTGCTTTCTGTGAAAGAGCGAGAGTTTGTCGACGCCTCCCGCGCGCTCGGCGCCAACCACCTCAGCATTCTCTTCGCTCGCATCCTGCCCAACGCTTTGCCGCCGCTCATCGTGCAGGGAACGCTTGGCATCGCGACGGCGATCCTCGATGCCGCGGCTCTCTCCTTCTTGGGCCTGGGTGCGCAGCCGCCTACGCCGGAATGGGGGACGATGCTCGGTTCCGAGCGCAACCAGGTCTTCACCGCTCCGCACCTGGTGTTCTTCCCGGGACTGGCCATCATGATCACCGTCCTGGCTTTCAACCTGCTTGGCGATGGGCTGCGCGATGCCCTGGATCCTCGTTTATCTCAAGAGGGGGTTGGATAGACCGTTTGTGAGCTTGCATTAGCGTATGCAGCTTTGACATTCTGCCCTCGCCCGGCTAAAATGGGGGTAATCATTCACGCTTCATTGCAGCGGAGGACTTATGGGTGCCTGGCCGGGAAAATATATCATCGGTTTAACGGGTAATATTGCCACCGGGAAAAGCGTCGTACGGAAGATGCTCGAGCACTTGGGTGCGTACGGGATCGACGCGGACGCGCTGGCTCACCGCGCCATAGCCCAGGATGCACCCGGCTACCAGGTCGTCATGGATACCTTCGGAAAGTGGATCCTGATGCCGGATGGGCAGATCGATCGTGCGCGCCTGGGACGAATCGTATTTTCCGACCCGGAAGCGCTGGCGCAGCTGGAAGCCATCATCCACCCATTTGTCAGGCAGGCGGTGGACTTGCTCGTGCGCCGTTCCAGGCACAAGGTGATCGTGATCGAAGCGATTAAACTACTGGAAGGCGAGCTGCGGGCTGCCAGCGACAGCATATGGGTCTCCTATGCGCCGGAGGAGATCCAGCTCGAACGTTTGGTGCGGAAACGTGGGTTGAGCCCCGAAGTGGCCCGCCAGCGGATCGGCGCCCAATCACCGCAAGAGGAGAAGCTGGCCGCGGCCGACGTGGTCATTCTGAACGATGGGGCTTTCGAAGACACCTGGCACCAGGTCCAGGCGGCCTGGGAAAAGGTATTTCCCGCAGGAGCGATGGATGCAGAGCCGGCCGAGATCGAGGCTGCGGGTGGGTTGGTTGTCGAGCGACCCGGACCGCGCCAGGCCGGAGAGATCGCCGAATTTATTACCCAGGCCAGCAAAGGGCGCCGCTCGCTGGACCGGGACGATATCATGGAAGCCTTCGGCGAAAAAGCGTTTCTGCTGTTGAAGCTGGAGCAAAGGATCGTGGGTATCGCGGGCTGGCAGGTAGAAAACCTGGTTGCCCGCACGGCCGACGTCTACCTGGAGTCTGGCTTCCCCTTGGAAGAAGCCATCCAGGCCTTGATGGACCAGGTCGAAGCCAGCTCCCGTGAATTACAATGCGAGGCCTCCTTGCTTTTTTTGCCCCCCCACCTGGCCCGCCGTTCGGAAGTCTGGCAGGCCCTGGGTTACGAGCCGCGCTCGATCGAAGATTTAGGTGTACGTGCCTGGCAGGAAGCCGCCAAGGATTCGATGCCGGATGGGACGGTTTTGCTTTTCAAGCAGCTGCGGAAAGATCGGGTTCTCCGGCCAGTTTGACCATCAGGTACCAAACTTGCACCTGAATCGGGAATGGGGGGAATCCGGTTTCAACGCGTCTTTACGGATGGAGTGTTTCTGCTCGTGTCTGAAATCATCGCCGACCTGATCAATAATCTGATTTTTACACTCGAGCGTCTGGATTGGCTGGGGATCGTCGATCTCACCCTGGTCACGCTGATATTTTTCTTCATCTTGCGCTGGCTGAGGGATACACAGGCGCTGGTGTTGCTGCGCGGCGTCTTCTTGCTGATCGCGTTGATCAGCCTGCTCACCAGCCTGGAGGTGCTGCCGGCTTTCTCCTGGTTAATGCGGACGACGCTGCCGGCGCTGCTGTTGGCCATCCCGGTGATATTTGCACCCGAGATCCGCCGGGCCCTGGAACGCCTCGGCAGAGCAGGCGCGATCTTGAACGGCGGTTCTCCAACTTCTACGGCCTCCAGGGATATCCAGGAAACGATCACGGCGGTCGTGAACGCAGCCGCGCGCCTGTCAGACCGGCACCATGGGGCATTGATCGTCCTGCAGAGATTAGATGGCCTGCAAGAATACGTCCAGACAGGTGTGCCGATGGAGGCTCGGGTGACGGCTGAACTGTTGCTGCAGATCTTCTACCCGAACACGCCCCTCCACGATGGCGCCGTCGTGATCATCGGGACTCGCCTGGCCGCGGCATCCTGCGTCATGCCGCTTTCTGCCAGCGGCGTCCTTTCCCGGTCGCCAGAGAGACAAATGGGGCTGCGCCATCGTGCTGCCCTGGGAATTTCCGAAGTGAGCGATGCTGTGGCTGTCGTCGTCTCTGAAGAAACGGGTGCAATCTCGGTCGTCCATGGTGGCCGGATGATCCGCCGTTTGGATACCGAACGGTTAGAAAATATCTTGAGAGCCCTGTATCGCCCCCTCGAACGCCAAAAAGGGGTAGCTGGGTTCTTGGCGCGGCTGTTTCCCGGCCTGGTTCGCACCCGACGAGAGGAGGTTTAAAATTGTTGGCGCCTCTACGCTGGCTCGTCAGTAACCTGAGCACTTTTCTGTTAGCATTCGCTTTAGCCGTGGTCGTGTGGATCTCGTCGGTGACGGAGACGGATCCAAACGTCGAACGGATCCGCACCGTGCCGCTGGAGATCGTTGGCCTGGATCCGAACATGCTCCTGGTGGGAAATATCCCGGCCCAGGTGCGGGTGACCCTGCGAGCTCCGCGGACCGTTTCGGACCGGCTGGCAAGCGTCGATAACGCTGTGCAGGCCCGGGTCGACGTGACTGGCCTGGAACCGGGGACATATGAACTGGAAGTGCAAGTTCACGTGAACCCCTCTTTTCAACCGGTGCGGAGGGTCCTGATCAGTCCCGATAGGGTAACTCTCACCCTGGAGCCTCTGGTTTCCGAGACTTTCCCGGTAAACCTGGAGGTGACCGGCAATCCATCGCTTGGCTACCAGGTCGGTGAAGCGGTCCGCGATCCTGCTTTTGTCACGGTCTCTGGACCCGATTCTGCGGTCTCGCTGGTGGAAGAAGTTCACGGTCTGCTGGATATTACCGATGCCACCAACACCATCCGGGCGGAGATCCCCTTACAGGCCTTAGATGCCCAGGAGAACCCGGTATCCGGAGTTACGATCTCCCCCAATGAGGTCACGGTCACCCAACCAATCACCTTGCAGGGAGGTTATCGAAATATCGTTGTGAGAGTTGAGACGACCGGGCAGCCAGAGAGCGGGTACCGGTTGAACAACGTCTTGGTATCCCCGCCGAACGTGGTGGTGTATTCCTCCGACCCACAGCTGGTCAATGAATTGCCCAGTTTTGTGGAGACGGAGTTGATCGACTTGACGGGCGCCGAAGATGATTTAGAATCCTTCGTCGACCTCAATCTCCCGGAAGGGATCTCGGTTGTTGGCGACCAGAGGGTGTTGGTCCAGATCAACATTGCCGCGATCGAAGGCAGCGTGCAGCTGTCCATCCCGGTCACGCCCATCGGGCTCCTCCCGACGCGGGCAGCGGAAATCTCTCCCGAGACGGTAGACGTGATCCTTTCCGGCCCAATCCCGATCCTGAACCGGATGACATCCTCCGATATCCGCGTCGTCGTGGATTTGAAAGATCTTGACCTGGGGGTATACCCGCTGGAACCTGAGGTAGACGTACTGCCGGAACGAGTGCAGGTTGAAACTATCCTGCCCACGACCGTCGAGGTCACCGTAATTGTTGCCCCCACTGCGACGCCCACTGGCGCGGTTACACCTACAAGTCGAGCGACGCCGACCGCGACAGTCCAGCCATAAGGGAGCGAGATGCCTAAACCAGTTGTCGCGATCGTCGGTCGCCCGAACGTCGGTAAAAGTACGCTTTTCAATCGCCTGGCAGAGGAAAGGTTGGCGGTTATCGACGATATACCCGGGACGACTCGGGATCGCCTGATCGCAGAAGCGGATTGGGCAGGCGTGGTCTTCGACGTCGTGGATACGGGCGGGATCGATCCGACCCAGATCAGCCCGGGTCGCGCCCGGGAACCGCTGTCCATCGGTTCGTCCGAGTTCATTGCCCAGATCAGGGAGCAGGCCGAGATTGCCATCCAGGAAGCGGATGCGATTCTTTTCGTCACCGAAGTAGAGAGCGGTGTCACTCCCGCGGACCGCGAAATTGCTCAGATCTTACGCCGCGCGCAGCGCGAGCGGGAAGGGATTCCCTGGCCTCCGATCCTGCTGGTCGTCAACAAAGCAGACAGTGAAGCCCGCCGCGCCCAGGCGTACCAGTTTTACGAGCTCGGCATGGGAGAGCCTTACCCGATCTCTTCCGTACACGGCACCGGCACCGGGGATTTGCTGGACGTACTGGTCGCGACGTTTAAGGAAAGGGGAGAGGAAACAGAGGACGAATCCGTCAAGATCGCCATCGCCGGCAAACCCAATGTCGGCAAATCCAGCCTGCTCAACCGGCTGCTTGGACAGGAGCGCGCCATCGTCAGCGAAATCCCGGGGACAACCCGAGATGCCGTCGATACCCAGATGCTCTACGAGGGTATCCCGGTCACATTAATCGATACCGCCGGGATCCGCCGCCGGGGGCGGATCGAGCCGGGTGTCGAGAAATACAGCGTGCTGCGCACCTTGAGCGCGATCGAGCGCGCCAGCGTCGTCCTTCTGGTGGTGGATGCGACGGCCGGACTGACTTCTCAGGACGCCCATATCGCCGGGTTCATCCTGGATGCATGGAAGAGCACGGTGGTCGTGGTGAATAAATGGGACGCCATCGAGAAGGACACCTACACGATGGATAACTTCACGCAGCGGCTGCGCCAGGAGCTGAACTTCCTGCCTTACGTGCCGTTGCTGTTTATCTCGGCAAAGACCGGGCAGCGGGTGGACCAGGTGTTGCCCATGGCCTTGCGCGTCCACGAAGAACGCCTGGTTCGCATCCCGACGTCCCAGCTCAACCAGATTCTACAGAAGGCCCAGGACCGGCACCCGGCCCCTTCAAAGGCAGGCAAGCAGCTGAAGATTTATTATGGGACTCAGGTCCGCAGCGACCCGCCTACTTTTCTACTGCATGCCAATGACCCGAAGCTGGCTCACTTCACCTATATCCGCTTCTTGGAGAACCGCATCCGGGAGGTGTACAGCTTCCTCGGTACGCCGATCCGGATCGTGCTGCGCCCCCGCAACTGACCAGTCAGGCACGTTTCTTGACCTTCCTCTTCGCTGGTTTTATAATTCTCTGTACGGAATTTTTATAAATGCCCTTACCTTCTGAAGCCGAACTGCGTGATCTTGTCCACCAGGTGCTGCATCGCACTTTGAGTGGCGATCCATTTCGCCAGGTTTCTCCTGAGGTTGCACCTTCTCCGCCTACTTCCTCTACAGCGGCCCCTTCGAGCTCACAGCTGGCCTCCTCCCCTCGGACCGTTGCATTAGGCACCGATCACGGCGGTTTTGCGCTGAAGGAAAAGCTGAAAATTTACCTGGAGGAGCTGGGTTACAGCGTGATCGACTGCGGTACCCACAGCAGCGACCCGGTCGATTATCCCGATACGGCCTTTGCCGTGGCCCGCCTGGTCAGTGATAAGACGGCCTGGCGGGGTATAATTGTGGACGGTGCGGGAATTGGCAGCTGTATGGCCGCGAACAAGGTGCCGGGGGTGCGGGCCGCTCTGTGTTACGATTACGCGACCGCGGTGAACAGCCGGGAGCATAACGACGCCAATGTTTTGACCCTGGGCGCCAGCTTGATTGGAGAGAGCCTGGCTCGCCAGATCGTAAAAACATGGCTGGCGACCTCCTTCGGTGGGGATCGCCATGCCCGCCGTGTAGAGAAGATTATGGCCATCGAGAAGCAGTTCTCGAGCCGCAAGGACTGATATGCCTCTTGACCCACAGAACGTTCAACGCATCGTCGAGATCATCGCCAGAGAGGTGCTGCTGGCCCTTGCCGAGGAAGAACAAAAAACAGCCCAGCCGGATGGCGTGACCTGTAAAGGGGAATGCGCTGAGGGCCTGTGTGTGCAGACCTGCTTCGACGAGGTCGGCCAGGTGGTGAGCGCCGGGGCAGAACGCCTGACGACCCGCCTGGGCGGAATCCCCAGCGATCTCAGCCTGGCGAGCATGATCGACCATACCTTGCTTAAACCGGATGCTACCCTCGACCAGATTGCACAGCTGTGCTACGAGGCCAGGAAATACGGGTTCGCTTCCGTCTGCGTCAACCCCGCTCACGTTCGCCTGTGCGCCGACCTGTTGAAAGGCAGCCCGGTGAAGGTCTGCACTGTGGTCGGTTTTCCACTGGGAGCCACGACTCCTGAGGTAAAATCTTTCGAAGCCAGGACTGCGATCGAGCAGGGCGCCACAGAGATCGACATGGTGATTAACATCGGCGCCTTGAAATCGAAGGATCTTGAAACGGTTGCCCGGGATATCCGCGGCGTCGTCCTGGCCAGCCACGCCGGCGGCGCCCTGGTGAAAGTGATCATCGAAACAGCTTTGCTCACTGATGAAGAAAAAGTGACCGCCTGCTTGCTCGCGAAGGAGGCTGGCGCCGACTTCGTTAAGACCTCGACCGGATTTTCGACCGGCGGGGCCACGGTCGAGGATATTGCTTTGATGCGCCGGGTGGTCGGGAGTGAAATGGGAGTCAAGGCCGCCGGCGGCGTCCGCGACCTGATGGATGCCGAGAGCATGGTGAAGGCCGGCGCGACGCGGATCGGGGCGAGCGCCGGCGTTAAAATCGTAAAGGCTTTGCAAGAGACCGCAGAGCCGGCTAAATCACCGGCTAAGAATTACTAGACTTCACGGAGACCTCGATGCTCATTGCCCGGGTTGTCGGTACCACCGTATCCACGATTAAAGATGAAAAACTAACCGGCCTCAAGTTGTTGATCCTCCGGCAAGCGGATGAACACGGCAATCCCACCGGCAAGCCTTACGTGGCCGTGGATACCGTCGATGCAGGCGAGGGGGATCTGGTTCTCACCGCTGCCGGTTCAAGCGCACGCCAGACTTTCCTGACCAAAGACTGCCCGGTCGATGCGGTCATTATGGCGGTGATCGATTCGCTGGAAGTGGACGGCGAAGTCGTGTTCCGGAAATCGTAGCCTGCCTTATGACAACCCTGTCAAACCCCGATCTGCTTTCTATCGAAGAAGCTCGTTCATTGGCTGTCCAGGCCCGGGATGCTCAGCGCGTCTGGGGGAAAGCCACCCAGGCTCAGGTCGATAAAGTCTGCGAGGCGATGGCAGAAGTTGCTTACCGGGCCTCGGAGCGGCTGGGACGGATGGCCGCCGAAGAGACGGGCTTCGGCGTCCCTGCGCACAAAGCTCTGAAGAATGAGTTCGGTTCTAAATTTGTTTGGGAGAGCATCAAAGATATCAAAACGGTTGGCGTGGTCCGGCATGATACCGACCGCCGGTTCTACGAAATCGCCTGGCCGATGGGGGTCGTGGCGGGCTTGATTCCGAGCACCAATCCCACCTCCACCATCATGAATAAGATCTTGATTGCGGTGAAAGCGCGTGATGCCATCGTGATTGCGCCCCATCCTTCCGCGAGGCGCTGTAGCCTGGAAACCGCCCGGCTGATGGCCCGGGCTGCCGAGGAGGCCGGCGCTCCACACGGGCTGGTGAGCTGCATGCAGCACGTCAGCCTGGAAGGCACCCAGGAGCTGATGCGCCATCGCTACGTGGCCTTGATCCTGGCAACCGGGGGCAGCGAGATGGTTCGGACAGCCCATTCGGTGGGCAAGCCGGCTTACGGGGTCGGGCCCGGGAACGTCCCGGTTTATGTAGATCGCAGTGCAGACCTGGAGAAAGCCGCTCGATACATCGTCGCCAGCAAGGCCTTCGATTACTCGACGATCTGCTCCACCGAACAGGCCGTGATCGCCGACCGGCCGATCGCGCCCAGGCTGGCCGAACTGATGAAAGCGCACGGCGCTTTCTTCGTAGACGAAAGCCAGGCTCAAGCACTGAGGCAGATCTTGTTCTTCCCGGATGGGCGGATCAACGCCGCCACAGTCGGCAAATCGCCGCAGTACCTGGCCGCCATGGCCGGCTTTCAAATCCCCAATTCGGCCCGGATTCTGGTCGCCCCGCTGAAGAAGGTGGGCAGGGAAGAGCCTCTCTCACGGGAGAAGCTGACCACTGTATTGGGCTGGTATGAGGCCGATGGCTGGGAAGCCGGGTGCGATCGCTGCATCGAGCTGATCCAGTTCGGTGGGCGCGGCCACAGCCTGATCCTTCACGCGACCAACGAGAAGGTGATCATGGCTTTTGGTCTCGAGAAGCCGGTCTTTCGGATTGCGGTGAACACTGTCGGGACGCTTGGCGCAATCGGCCTGACGACCGGCATCATGCCTTCAATGACGCTCGGATCGGGCGGGATCGGTGGATCGATCAGCGGCGATAATATTACCGTTTATCACCTTTTCAACATCAAGCGCCTGGCGTTCGAGCTCCGGCCACCACCGGAAAGAGCGCTGCAGCCGGGTACCACCCCTGCCGGACCGGTGTACGGGCCCTCGCCGCAGGAGCTCGAAGCGATCGTCCGGCAGGTGGTCGCAGAGATTACCAGAAGCGATGCGTGAAATGGGATTTAATATTGAAATCTGATCCATCCATCATATTCTATTCTATACAGAGGAGAACCTTATGCCATTGGACACTGCTTTAATAGCCCTGGGAATGGTAGAGACCCGAGGCCTGATCGGCTCCATCGAGGCAGCCGACGCCATGGTGAAAGCTGCGAACGTCACCCTGATCGGTTCGGAATACGTCGGTGGAGGCTATGTTACCGTCATGGTGCGAGGGGACGTCGGTGCCGTAAAAGCCGCAACGGACGCCGGTGCTGCGGCGGCAAAGCGCGTTGGAGAACTGGTCTCCGTTCACGTCATCCCTCGCCCGCATGAGGAAGTCGAGATGATCCTGCCCCAGAACACCAAGGGCGGTTTCGGCGGCCGGTCTGGGAAGGCCAAAGAGTAGAAGATCTGGCTGCCATCAGGAACTGAAAGAATCCTGATCCCTGAATCTTCGAACCTGCCACCATGATCGTCCAGCCTGATCCAGCTACTTACCTGGGTCTGGCCGAGTCCGTGATCTTCCTGCCGCAAGCCTCCGCAGAAGCCGAGCCGCTTCCCAGCTCGCCAGAAGGAAGGCTGCATGTAGGCGTGGATCTGGGAACGGCTTACCTGGTCCTCGTCGTCCTGGATGAGCGGGGTATCCCTTTGGCCGGCGAATACCAGTTTGCCCAGGTGGTGCGAGATGGACTCGTGGTTGATTTCATTGGGGCCATCGACCTCTTGCGAGCCATGAAACCGCGCGTGGAGAGGCGCCTGGGTCGTGAGCTGACCCATGCAGCCAGTGGATATCCCCCCGGAGTCGCCTCGGTGGAAGTGCGGGCCACTGCGAATGTCGTCGAAGCCAGTGGGATGGTGTGTACCAATATGGTCGCCGAGCCGAGTGCAGCCAACGCAGTCCTGGGAATAGAGAACGGAGCGATCGTCGACGTGGGCGGCGGAACGACCGGGATTGCGATCGTCGAAGATGGAAAGGTCATTTACACCGCCGATGAACCTACCGGAGGCACTCATTTCACGCTGGTGATTGCCGGGGCGCTTAACATCTCGTTTGAAGAGGCTGAAGCCATCAAGGTAAACCCGGATGAGCAGCCGCGCCTGTTCCCGCTCGTGAGGCCTGTGATGGAAAAAGTGGGCAGCATCGTCGCCCGGCATGTCTCTCGCTTCCCGGTAACGAGCCTGACCCTGGTTGGAGGGTCGTCTGCTTTTCAAGGCATGGGCGCGGTGATCCAGGAGTATACGGGAATAGAAACCTCCGTCCCCGACCATCCCCTTTTCGTCACCCCTTTGGGGATTGCCTGGCACGACCAACCTCAAGGAGAAGCCATCACAGCTTGATTGTGGAGATTGAATGGGAGATAACTTCTCGCTGCGCTGTTACTGTTTTCTGGATCGGATGCAGGCCCAATACTCGGCTTTCGTCGGTACAGTCACACAAGGGGATTTGCCTATCGAAGGGATGGCTGCCTTGTACGTCGAAATGGCCCCGGGAAACGAGGTCTTCCGAGTCGTGGACATCGCCGTAAAAGCGACGGAAGCGAAGCCCGGTGCACAGATCGTCGAGAGAGAATTTGGGATGTTCGAGGTCCACTCGCCAAACCAGGCGGCCGTAATCGAAGCCGGGCGGGTGGTATTAAGCCGCCTGGGACTTCGAATTGAAGACCGGATTCGGCCTTCGATCGCCTCTATTCAAGTGATCACGCGGGTAGACCCGTACCAGGCGCAGCTGCTCAACCGTTTCCGGCGGGGGAGCATGTTGGTGCCCGGTGAGACCATGCTGGTTTTGGAATGCGCGCCGGCCGCCTACATCAACTACGCCTGCAACGAGGCAGAGAAGAAAGCAAACATCAAGATCATCCACGTGTCTTCTGTCGGTCGTTTTGGCCGCATGTGGCTCTCCGGCAGCGAAGCCGAAATTGTCACCGCCCGAAATGCAGCCGTTCAGGCTCTGGAAAGTTTGGAGGGCATCCGTGAGTAAAACATTTTACACCGAACGTGATATCGAAGACCTGGCCCGGCAAGGTGTCCGCTCTCTGGTGGTTGACGATGACGTGGTCCTGACCGAGCTGGCGGCGGAAAAAGCAGAGCGGCTTGGCGTGACCCTGGTGCGCGAACATGCCACTCCTCCCAGCGCGCCGATTCGCCCCTATATTTCGCCTGCTCCGAAAAAAAAGCCGGCCGAAACGCTTTCCCAGTCACAAAACCAGGAGAGTTTGCACCAGCGGGTGCGGGCAGCCGTGGTTGCTAAGCTCGGGAACGAGCTGGACCCGGTGCTGTTGGATAACATCATCAAGCGGGTGCTGGAAAACCTCGGGGAGAAGTAGATCGTGATCTTCGGCCGCGTCCACGGGACAGCAATCTGCACCATCAAGTATCCGGATATCAAGGGCGTCAAGCTGCTCGTGGTCCAGCAGCTAGACAAGCGCCTGGAGCCGGTTGGCATCCTGCAGGTGGCTGCCGACGTCGTCCAGGCGGGGCCCGGTGACTTATGTGTCATGGTCCGCTCGCGCGAAGCCGCACTGGCAATGTCCGAGATCACGTTTGTCCCGGTCGATCTGGCCCTGGTTGGGATTGTCGACGAATTGGAAGTCCGCCCAGATGGGGAGTTTGATTTTACGCTCAAAGCAGGCTGGCGACAATACACCTGATGGCAGCTGGCTGCACAGCCCCCTTTTCTCTTTCTCTTTGAGGTCCGATGATCCTCGGTAAAGTGGTCGGTACGGTCGTCACGACGATCAGCCATCCAGACTATAAGAATAGAAGGTTGCTGGTAGTCCAGCCGCTGACTCTGCCCGGCGACTCGCCGGTCGATGATTTTATCGCCCTGGATACGACCCAGGCCGGGATTGGCGACACGGTGTTGGTGAACCGGGAAGGCAATGGCGCCAGACAGGTGCTGAACAACCCGGATGGGGCGGTTATTTCCGTGATCGTCGGCATCGTGGACTCGCTTTATCTCTCCACGCTCGAGTAGTTATCATGGCTTTCTCAAAGTCGAAAGCCCTGCTTTTCCCCACCCCAAACCCCATTTTGAGAAAGCCATGGAGTAGTTATCAATCACCCTTGCCCTCCCCTGCGAGCGGTTTTATAATCCTCCTATTCGGATTGTAGGAGGAACCTTTGGATCAGTACCACACGCAGACGGTCTCCGAACTCCAGGAATCGAACGAGAAGCGCTCCGGCTTCCTGCGATTCGTGGTCGATATCGTGGAGACGCTTATTTTATCGGTGATCCTTTTCGCAGCGATCAATGCGGTTTCAGCTCGTATTCGCGTGGATGGGGCCAGTATGGAACCGACCTTGCAAAGCGGCGAGTTCGTGATCGTAAATAAGCTGGCTTACGTGATTGGGCAGCCAAAAATCGCGGATGTGATTGTCTTTCATTTCCCGCGCGACCCCGAGCAGGAATACATCAAACGTGTGATCGGGCTGCCTGGCGATCAGGTCGTGATTCAGGAAGGTCGGGTCACCGTTAACGGGCAGCTTTTAGAAGAGGAGTACATTGCGGCCTCTCCAGTTTACGAAGCGACCTTGGACGTTCCTTCTGATTCGCTGTTTGTGCTTGGGGATAACCGCAACAACTCCTCCGATTCCCACAGTTGGGGTCCGGTGCCGGTGGAGTATGTGGTTGGCAAGGCAGTCCTGATCTACTGGCCCCCTACAGAATGGGGCATGATCAGCCAGATCTCGACAGCCAGTGCTGCGCACTGAAAAACGGGTAGAGGAGTTTATCAGCATGAACATTGAAGATAACCGGGACGACGTCGAGGTTGGAGAACCCGCGACTCTTTGTCCGGAATGTCCGGCCGGCATCATGCGTATAAATTACATCACTTATTTCACCTGGTTGAATGAGGAGCTGGTCACGGTACCCAATTTTCCCGCCTGGGTATGCGACATGTGCGGCCGCCGGGAGTTTGACCCGCGCGCGATCACCTGGCTGAATACACTGCTTAATCCTGCCGCGGGGAGCAAGAAGGCCAGCCGCCTGCGCCGTAAAAGCGGGCACATCGGCGGAGACCAGCCCCAGCTCTGAGGAGAGCGCTTCCCTATTTTTTCGAAAGATACCGTTCTAAGTGAGGCCGCGCCAGGAAGAGCGCGGCCAATGTTTTGCTGTCCTGGATCACGCCTGTTTCGGCCAGCCGGTACACCTGGGCGACCGGGAGGGTTTCAACACTTAAGAACTCGTCTTCATCCGCCTCCAGCGGGTCTGGTTGCAGTTCGGTGGCGAGGAAAACGTACATGTACTCGGTCGAATACCCCGGCGCCAAGAAGAACTCTCCGACCTTCTCTAATTGGCCCGCGGACATCCCGATCTCTTCACGCACCTCCCGGTAGGCGCAGGCTTCCGGCAGTTCATCTTCTTCCAAGGCCCCGGCCGGCAGCTCCAGGAGTTCCGCGCTGGCAGAGTAGCGGTACTGGCGGACGAGCCATAAGCGCCCCTCGGCGTCGAGCGGCAGCAGGGTGACCGCGCCGGGATGGTCGACGATGTCAAGAGTGGTCAGGCTGCCATTTTGCAGGCGGACCTGGTCTCGCCGGACATCAAAAACCCTGCCCTGGTAAATTAACTCGGAGCTGACCGTTTCGAAAACCATTTGTTCATCCTCGCCGTCGAAAGACCGGAGTAGCCCTCTATCCTGCTGCGGCTACTCCGGTGATTTATTTATCCATTCTCCCGCCCGCCATTCCAATATCGAGCAATGGGCAATTGTCATCCCACCGCGCAGAATACCTTGCGCCGGTTGGAACGAACCCGGGTTAATGCTCCGGGATATTTATGCGATCGCCTGCTTTCAAGTTATATGGAGAGCTCAATCCGTTTGCCACGGCAATAGACATTGGGTCCACATCGCCAAACTTACATGCGACGGTGTATATGGTATCCCCAGCCGCTACCGTGTAGGTGGTGGGGTGATCCTGCAGGGAGCGATCTCCCGAAAAGGAATTGCCTGTCTGGGGGATGCGCAGGTTGAAACCGACCTGTGGTTTTGAGTTCAGGCTCAGCCCGCTGAGGTTGAGCAGCTCATACTGGTTCACGTTGAAGCGCCGGGCGATGCAGAACGGGAATTCTCCCTTCTGAAGCGTGTACGAAGTGGGGATCCCGGGTGTAGGAGTGGGGACAACCACCGGCGTAGCCGCGGCAGGTTCTGGCTCTGCCTCTTCCTGCGGCTCAGCGGCCTCGGGTTCCTCCGCCTCCTCGGGAGGCGCCTCCTCGGCGGGTGGGGTTTCGGCTGGCGCTTCGGGCGTCTCTTGCACTGGTGTGGCGGCTACACCTCCAGCGGCTGCCGTCTGCGTGGCGATGTTTGCAAGCACAGCTTCCAGCGTACCCATGGATCCTTCATCCGTGGGTCCTGCGGGCGGGGGTGTGGAGGCGGATAACTCGCAAGCGGCCAGACTTAGTGAGAACAGGGCTAACACAATGAACACAATCATGCGTTTGGTGGCCATTTTCTTCTCCAAAGGCGATCATCTGGCAATTCTTATTTCATTTTTTGATTATCTGACCAAGATACTAGCACAATCCTTAGATCGCGTCAAGCAAATCAGGATGGGCTTGATCTCGATGGTTTCTAGCAGCAAGCGATCTATTGCAGCTTTCGGGCCAATTTTTCTTGGGAAATGGGTTTTGCGACGATGATCAGCCGGTGCGTATTGCTCTCGTAAGGCCAGCAGGTGATCAGCGTCAGGCGTTCATCCTGGGAAGGGAGAATCCATTGGGCGTTGTTCATGCGCACATCCAGCTGCTGGAATCTCTCTGGCAGGATCATGTGATTGGTGATTTGGTATTTGTAGACCGTCTCTTCGCCGTATACCAGGATAGTATCCCCAACAGAAAGTTTGGTCAGGTCGCGGAATACTTCACCATAGATATTGTTGTGACCGTTAAGGACCGTGTTGCCAGGTTCACCAAGCTGGGCCGAGTCCTCATGCCAGCCAACGGCATAGGTGTTCGGAGCGAGCCACTGCTGGTAATCTTCGCCCTCTACTTCGACAAAATACGTCTGAGCGAGAAGTATCGGTGCGTCCAATTCGATCGTCGGGATGACGATGCGCACCGGGGATTCTGAAGGCGGTGGGGTTGCCGTCGCCCGGTGGACAATGGGGCTGGAATTCTTCAAACGCTGCGGAGCACCCGGTTTCCGGGATGGCTTGTCCTGGGTCTCATTCTCTTGAACGCGTTCTGCGGATCGAGGGGCGATGCGAGAGACCGGGCCAGCACTTGATTCCGGTCGGGAGACTTCTTCCGAATACTGCTCAAACGCA
Organism: Anaerolineales bacterium; assembly: GCA_036393315.1. Lineage (GTDB taxonomy): Bacteria > Chloroflexota > Anaerolineae > Anaerolineales > UBA4823 > DASWHG01. The sequence continues at coordinate 15,408 of DASWHG010000338.1, forward strand.
GCCTGCTGGAGAATTAATTCCGTTTCCACACCGGCTGTCTGGCCAACCGCAAACGTAGTGCTCGCCACGCCATAAAAAGCGAGCACCAGCCCGAGAATGATTACGCCGTAACTCTCGAAGAACCGGATCATCCCATCAAACCTTACTGCTCCCCCTCTCACGGGCATACCTGGTTGCGAGACCAGGTATGCCCGTGATCCGGAGAGTAGGGCATTATTGTTTACGGAATTTCCTGCTTATCCCGTGGAAGACCAGGCCAAGGCCCAGGAAACCGATCCCAAGATTCAGGAACTGATTTTGGGAAAGGATCGACTGTGGGTCGGAATAAACCCGGTCCAGTCCGGTCACCGGGATGATCGCTGGGGTGCGCACCGCACCGGGAGGCGGCGTGGGAGGGGATAAGGTGGCCGGAGGCGTCCGCTCGACCTCGGTAGGCGTTGTTGTCTGAGCAGGCGGTAAGACCGTCGTGATGGGTGGTTCGGTCTCCGTTGGGGTCTGGGTTGGAAGCGTACCGGTTGCGGTCGGAGTTGGTGTGTCGGACGGGCCCGGCGGGAGGGTAGTCGTGACGGGCGTGGCCGTGCTGGTTGCGGATTCTATTGTCCCTGTAGGCGTAGGCGTATCGGTCAGGATAGCGGTTGGCGTTGGTGTGTCACTCGGCATATCCGTTGGCGTCGGGGTATCCGTAGAGGGCGGAACATCAGTGGGAACGGGAGTGTCCGTCGCTATGGAGTCCATCTTAACGTTCAACCCAACGTTGATCGATCCCCTTCTGCCCGTGAAGGTGAAGCTGGCGGTATAAGTGCCCTGGCTCAGAACGCCACTCTGGCGCTCTACACCACCATCTGCGCCTTCTTTACCATCGGTGATACTGAAGGACCCAAAAGGAGACTCGACGTCTCCAGTCTCGTAGTCCTGGCATTCTCCAGTTGCGCAGTCGAAGGGGCAGCCATCCTGGTCGTAATCCTGGTAGTAAATAAATTCCAGAGTTACATCCATCTCTGGTTCCTCGACCTGGAACGTCCATTCCTTGGAGGGATTTGACCGGTTGAACCGGATGGTGCGGTCCCAATCATCTGGTGGCGTGCAGGCAAGTTCTTCCTGGACTACCGGGGTTGTATCTTCCTGTAAGTTTGGCTCGGCTGCGCTTGCCGGAATGTTCACGTACGAGAGGATAAGGCCAGCCAGCAGGCACACGCTTCCCAGGACATAGCTGACCCGGGAGATTCTCTTAAAAATAAATCCAATTCTTGCTTCCATGGCATCCTTCCTAAATCCAAATCCTGTTGTCGTTTGTTGCTCCAACGATCCTCACAGTAAAGTCGATCCTCTATACTGGTGAAGCCTCCATGAGAAGGCCTGTTTTCTTCAATG
>DASWHG010000339.1:0-2281 GCA_036393315.1 Anaerolineales bacterium
GGATCTCCTGGGCCGTGATCGACGACCGCGAGCACTATAAGACGCTCAAGTATATGTACATCGCTCCGATCAACATCCCTATGTACCTGTTCGGACGCGGCGTAGCCAAGTTCCTGGTCGGGACGGCCTCGGTGCTGATCACCATCACGGCGGGGATGCTGTTCCTGCACGTGAGCATCGACCTGGCCGCGGTCAACTGGCCCTTGTTCATATTCTCTCTGCTGCTTGGCGTGGTCATGTTGGCGATGATGGGCCTCTTGTTGGCCGGGGTGACTTTCCTGATCGTCAACCACGTCTGGTTTATCGGCGAAACCGTAGCGGGAGCGCTATACCTTTTCAGCGGGGCGATCTTTCCCCTAGAAGTACTGCCCCGTTTCCTGCGCCCGATCGGGTACGTTATGCCGATCACCTACTGGCTGGAGCTGCTGCGCCGCTCGCTGGTCGGTTCGGTGGCGGAGGCCTTCCCAACTCTCTCGAATTTCAGCAACGCGCAGCTGTTGGCCATCTTGCTGGCCTTGACCCTGGTCTTCGGCCTGGTCGCCCGGGTGGTGTTTCGCTGGTGCGAACACCAGGCCCGCGAGCGCGGCCTGATCGACATCGTCACAAACTATTAGACGTGAGTTCGGGTTCGTAGCGAGGGTATGAGATAGTACGCGGAAAAACGCGGAACTGCTTTCTCAAGAGCGCTTCGCCCATGTCTGTCTTCATCAGGAGGAATAATGGACCGGGAAAATCTTCGGATGGTCTGGATCGGTGTCCTGGAAGGAAGTCCATTAGGGAATGTTTGGGTGGCGGTATCGGAGCGCGGTCTGGCAGCGGTGGAGATCGAAGTCCAGCCAGAGGCTCTGCTCGAAAACCTGCGCCGGATGGGTTTCGGCCCGCCCATCCGGGACGATTCACGCACCGCGCAGGCCGTCCGGGAGATCGGCGAGTACCTGGCCGGGCAGCGGACCGGCTTCGACTTCCCAATCGACTGGTCGGTCCTCACCGCCTTCCAGGAGCGGGCCTTGAAAGCCACGTTCGCCATCCCCTACGGGCAAGTGCGTACGTATGGTGAGATCGCCAGCCAGATTGGGAAGCCACGCGCCGCCCGGGCCGTGGGCCGGGCTGAAGCCACCAACCCGATGCCGCTGGTGATCCCCTGCCACCGGGTGGTCGGCTCGGACGGAGGATTGCATGGATACGGCGCGGGGCAGGGACTGGATACGAAAGCGTGGCTGCTTCGCCTCGAAAATACATTGAATTCCACTGCGGGAGGTGCTCTGATCCGAAAATAATCACTTAATCGATCCGAATTCCGGTATAATTGCTTTGCAATACCTCTGCAGTTCGCCAGATATCCCGAAGTGACCCGTGGAAAAATCTTCATCTCCTCAAACGAATTTCATGAACGCCATCTGGTACTGGTACCTGACTGGAGATGCTTACAATGAGATTGACCAATCTGTCCGCAGGGTTGACCGCCTCATGCAGCTCATGGCGATGCCCCTGCCGGGGAAACCGCGCTGCCTCGAGTGCTATACACCCCTGGGAGGCGTCGGGGGAAAAGTTGTTGGACTCTTCGGTACCAGCCGGGCCAGCTTCAGCCCTAAACTGTGCAACAGGTGCGAAAAATTCCTGCGAAAGCATGGAGGCGGTGCCGAGGTCGAGCTTTCCATGTTGTTCGCTGACGTGCGTGGTTCTACAAATCTGGCGGAAGCCAGGCCGCCAGAGGTGTTCGCGCAACTTATCCGCCGGTTTTACAGCGTATCCACGGAGGTCCTCATCGAGCATAATGCCCTGGTCAACCGGTTGATGGGAGACCAGGTGATCGGCTTGTTTGCACCGCGCTTCACCGGCCGGCGACATGCCAGGGCTGCGATCCATTCCGCCCTCAACCTGCTGAAGGCCTCCGGCCATGCGGAAAGCGAAGGTCCGTGGGTGCCGGTAGGTATCGGTGTCCACAGTGGGCGGGTATACGTGGGCTCGGTCGGCTCGCAGGAACAGGTAGAAGAGATCGCGGTGTTGGGCAACGAAGCCAACCTGACCGCCCGACTTTCCTCCCAGGCTGCCGCTGGGGAAGTGATCCTGAGCGCGGCGAGCGCAGCGAATGCCGGGCTGGATACAGATGGGATGGAGCAGCGCAGCCTCAACCTGAAAGGACTCTCGGAGCCGGTCCTGGCTTACGTGCTGAGGGCTACAGACTCATTAAAATTCGAACGAGCAGCGGCCTGACCGCTAGGGCAGGGAGCGCAGCGCAAGCCCACCGATCCCCCTGTCAGAGTCAATTGTTAACTCCCTA
>DASWHG010000340.1:0-6787 GCA_036393315.1 Anaerolineales bacterium
TATGATCCCCGTGATCCAGGACCTGGCTCAGGTGGTGCGAGTCGAACCGCTGTGGTGGGCGCTGGCTTTAGGCGCCGACCTGGGCGGGAACCTGACTCTCGTGGGCGCTTCTGCCAACGTAGTCGTGGCCAGCGTGGCGGAGCGCAGCGGGTACCGGATGGCTTTCGGACAGTTCCTGCGCCACGGTGTGGTGATCGTCCTGGTTTCCTTGTTAATTGCCTCTCTCTGGTTGTGGGTGCGCTACCTGTAACCTGGCGAAGAGAGCATGTTATAATCCTAAATTCGATGACACCCTTCTTACAGTTGCTGCTCCTGCTCGCGGTGATCCTGATCGCAGCCAAGTTCGCCGGTTATCTCAGTTCGTTGATTGGCCAGCCGGCGGTGCTCGGGGAACTTTTGGTCGGCCTGATCCTCGGGCCGACCCTGGTTGACCTCGAGAATCTCCCGATTTTCCACGACCACGCCATGCTGGCGGAAACCGTGAACCACCTGGCAGAGATCGGGGTGCTGCTGCTTATGTTCGTCGCCGGCCTGGAGCTGCATTTCTCCGAGTTAGCCCGCAACAGCAAAGTTTCTGCCTATGCGGGGATTTTTGGGGTCGTCGTTCCCGTAGCGCTGGGTTATTTTACCGGCCTGGGGTTTGGGTTTTCCACCGATCAGGCCGTCTTTCTCGGGCTGACGCTCGGCGCGACCAGCGTCAGCATCTCTGCACAAACCTTGATGGAGCTGCAGGTACTTCGCAGCCGGGTGGGCCTGGGTTTGCTGGGGGCCGCGGTCTTCGACGATATCCTGGTGATCTTGTTCCTGTCCGGCTTCCTCGCGATCCAGGCCGGTTCTGGGAGCGTGGCGGCCTTGCTCTGGATTTTCGTCCGGATGATCGTCTTCCTGGCGCTCTCGGTTGGCTTCGGGCTTTGGCTGCTCCCACGACTGGTCCGCCAGGTCTCTCACCTGCCGATCAGCCAGGGCGTGCTGACCCTGGCGTTGGTAGTCATGATCTTCTATGGTTTGGCAGCAGAAGTGCTCGGCGGGATGGCTGCCATCACCGGCACCTTCCTGGCCGGCTTGATGTTCGCCCGCAGCCCGGAAAAAGAACGCCTTGAACGGGGGGTGAGCGCCATTTCGTATGGATTCTTCGTGCCCATTTTCTTTGTGAATATCGGCTTATCAGTCAACGTCCGCCAGCTGGAGGCCAGCGTCTTCTGGCTGTTCCTGGCGATCACAGTAGCCGCCATCCTTGGCAAGCTGGTTGGGGCCGGGACGGGCGCCAGGCTGGCCGGGTTTTCCTGGCAGGAGTCCATCCAACTGGGAGCCGGCATGATCTCGCGCGGCGAGGTCGGGTTGATCCTGGCTTCGGTCGGAATCAGCCAGCAACTGATCGAACAGGGGGTGTTCTCTGCCATCGTCGGCATGGTCCTGGTCACCACCCTGGTGACCCCGCCGTTCTTGCGGGCCGTCTTCTCTACCGGGCGAAACGACCGGGTGCCGGAGGCCATTGCAGAGCTGGACGAGGAGGTTTCCTGATGTTCCTGGTCTTGTTTGTTCTCAACGAAGCGGAACACCTGCAAGCTGTCTTGGATGCATGGGAGCGAACAGGCGTCTCCGGGGTAACGATCTTGCACAGCAGCGGTCTGGGCCGGGTGCGCATGGATATCGGTTTGCGCGACGACCTCCCGTTGATGCCCAGTTTAAAGGCTTTGTTCGAACATGAAGAATATTTCAGCCGGACGCTGTTCTCGATCGTAGACGATGAGCCTATGGCAGAACGGCTGGTCGAAGCGACCGAAAAGGTGGTCGGCGATTTGCACAGACCTGGAAAAGGCCTGATCGTCATCGTCCCCTTGCTGAAGGTCTACGGCCTGGGCGAGCCGCTGCAGAGGTGATTCGATTTGCAGTTTCAGGAACATTCCGTGAAATTTTTCGTCCTTATTATGGTGATTGGCCGAAGGTAACTTTACAAAAATCAAGCGCCAAACGGCCAATCACTTAAGCGCCAGCCAGCGCCAGCCAGCGCCAGCCAGCGCCAGCCGCAAACCGCCAGGAACATTTCCGCTTATATTAATAAACATTCGGCGGTTTGCCAAGTAGCAGTGGAGACAGAATGACTGACACGTTACCCCGAGCCCGAGGCTTGTACTTCGAGGAGTTCGCAGTAGGCCAGCGCTTCACCAGCGTTGGCCGCACGGTCACCGAAAGTGATATCGTGACCTTTGCCGGGCTTTCGGGGGACTTCAACCAGATCCACACAGATGCGGAGTACAGCCGGGAGACGCCCTTCGGCCAGCGGGTCGCTCACGGCCTGCTGGGCCTGGCGATCGTCTCTGGCCTGGCGGTGCGCACGGGAGTGCTGGAAGGGACGGTGCTTGCCTTCCGCGAGATCAACGAGTGGAAATTTGTGAAGCCGGTTCTGATCGGCGATACGATCCGGGTTGTGATGAATATTATCGAAACCAAAGAACTCCGCCGTTTGGGCGGTGGTGCAGTGATGATCGAAATGGACGTGGAAAACCAGCAGGATGAGACGGTAATGAAGGGTACGTGGAAGGTGCTGGTGGCCGCGCACCCCAAATAGAAGGATGTCCGAATCTCCCATGAATCCTCCAGACGAAGACCCCCGCAAGCGGTTCCGGCGCTTGATGGATGAAATTGAACAAGAGGCCGGTAACCTGCCTCCCGATCTCCCGGTCGACAGCCAACCCTCGGGTGAGCCAGAACCATCTGCAGACGGTTCACCTGCCGGTAGAGATGGCCAGGCGGACAGCGACCGTACGGAGGACGACAGCCAACCTTCCGGCGCCAGGATCTATCCGGTCCCAGAGGAGGAAGCCGGCGATCCTGCTCGCCCCGATCCGGCCACGGTCATCGAGAGCAGCCCCGCGGCGGATGAAACCGCGTCTGGCGGCGCCGGCCTGGATGAAACGGAGATCGCAGTCCCTTCCCCGGAGGAGCGCGCAGTTCGGGAAGAAACCATGATCGACGGTGCCGCCGGGGATGGCGCCGGTGAGGCCACAACGCACGCTGCTGACGCTGGTGCAGACAACACGGTCATCGAAGGCGCCCTCGGAAATGGATCTCTGCCGGCCAAGGCTACACGCCTTGAAAACGCATCTGCCTCGGACGAGGCCGCCCCACTGGCCGGCGCAGAGGCGGAGCAAGCGCCTGAAGAAGAAGCCTTGTTGGATTTCTCGGCAGAGGTCGAACCGCCCCCCGCCGAGGCGGACACCAACCCAGTGAAGGTGGGAGGCTGGTATGCGCCGGAGGATGAGGCTTTCGAAGAGGTGGGGTCTCAGCCGCCCACGGCGGGATTGGTGGAGTCGAATGAGCCGCGCTTCGAGGCCGGTGATACCCAGCCCGTCCGGCCGATCTGGGACCGGCCGACCATCCCGCCCCCTGCGGGGCGCGGCGTCACCCCACCCTCGGCGCGACCGCCGCTGTCCGGTCGGAACGCCCCTCTGCCGCGCCGGGTCGATGAAGTCGATGTGGACGCCACCCGAGTCACCCCGGCCGCATACGGCGGCCATGTTGCGCGCCGCGGAGGACCGCCGCCGGCCTACCAGCCCGTTCCGCGGCGAGCCTACCCCCGCCCGGCAGTCCCTATAAAACAGCCGGCCTTATCCTGGCAGCGCAGCCTTGGCTGCCTGCTGCGCCTGCTGGTGGCTGCGCTTTTCCTGTTGGTTTTGGCCGGCCTGGTGGGCGGCTCATTCCTCCTCTTCCAGTATTACCGGATCGCAGCCACCCTGCCCGATGTGAACGATCTGCGACAGCGCGCCGCCCAATTCGAGACGACCCTCATCCTAGACCGCAACGGCAACAAGCTTTACGAGATTCTCGACCCCACCGCCGGCCGGCGCACCTACGTACCCCTGGACAAGATCTCGCCTTACCTGGTGGCGGCGACGGTGGCGACCGAAGATGCGGGGTTCTACAGCCATCCTGGCTTCGATATAACCGCTATCATCCGGGCATTCTGGCAGAACTACCAGAGCGGCGAGACCGTCTCCGGGGCCTCGACCATCACCCAGCAGCTGGCCCGCGCCCTGTTGTTCACGCCCGAAGAGCGAGTCGACCGCTCTTACCCTCGCAAGGTGCGCGAAGCCATCCTGGCAGCCGAGATCACCCGCCGCTACTCCAAGGACGAGATCCTGGAACTCTACCTGAACGAGATCTACTTCGGCAACCTGGCCTACGGGGTCGAAGCGGCCTCCCAGACTTATTTTCGCACCTCGGCCGACAAACTGACCTTGAGCCAGGCTGCTTTCCTGGCCGGCCTGCCGCAGGCGCCTTCCGTTTACGATGTCTACACCAACCGCGAGATTACCCTGAACCGGCTGCAGCAGGTGTTGTTCCTCATGTACCAGGCCAGCCAGGAGCAGGGCTGCATCTACGTCAGCAACAGCCAGCAGCCGGTCTGCGTCGACGCACTGTCGGTCGCTCAGGCCTCCGGTGAGATGCAGAACTACGAGTTCCAGTCACCCGACATCGAAATCCAGTACCCGCACTGGGTAAACTACGTGCGTTTCTTGCTGGAATCGCAGTTCGATCCCCAGACGATCTACCGCTCGGGTTTTTCCGTCTACACCACACTCGATCCGGGGTTGCAGGACGCCGCGGAACGCATCATCGCCGCGCAGGTCGCTTCTCTGGCCGACCGGCGTGCTTCCAGCGGTGCGCTGGTTGCCATGCGACCAGCGACCGGCGAGATCCTGGCGATGGTTGGGTCGGCTGACTTCTACAACGAAGCCATCCACGGCCAGGTCAACATGGCGGTCAGTCCTCGCCAGCCGGGCTCCTCGATCAAGCCACTTACCTACCTGGCGGCTTTTGAACGCGGTTGGACGCCGGCCACCCTGATCTGGGATGTGCCCTCGGAATTCCCCCCCTCTGGCAACCCGGACGACCAGCGTCCCCCGTACGTCCCGGTGAATTACGACGAGCGCTTCCACGGTCCGGTCACGGTTCGGACGGCCCTGGCCAACTCCTACAACGTCCCGGCCGTCAAAGCCCTGGATTTCGTGCGCATCTACGATGATCCGAATACCCCACCCGAGGATGGGTTGATCGCCTTTGCCCGGCGCCTGGGGATCAGCACGCTGACCCGAGACGATTACGGCCTTTCGCTGACCCTGGGTGGCGGCGAGGTCTCTCTGTTGGAGATGACCGGCGCTTTCAGCGTGCTGGCTAACTCCGGGAGGCGTGTACCACCGGTAGCGATCACGAAGATCACCGATTTCAGTGGGAACGTGATCTACGAGTATCGTCCCCCATCCGGCGACCAGGTCGTCCGGCCAGAGCATGCCTTCCTGATCTCCTCGATCCTCTCCGATAACAGCGCCCGGACCCCTATGTTCGGCCCCAATTCGGTGCTGAACCTTCCTTTCCCGGCTGCCGCCAAGACCGGCACGACCAACGACTTCCGCGACAACTGGACGATGGGCTACAACCCGGACGTGGCCGTAGGCGTGTGGGTGGGCAATGCCGATTACACCCCCATGCAGAACGTTACCGGCCTGACAGGCGCAGCCCCCATCTGGGCCGAGTTCATGCAGCTATCGGTCCAACAGCTCACGGGCAGCAACCCCTCACCATTCGTCCGGCCTCCGGGGGTGGTCGAGCGGGTCATCTGCACCGTTTCCGGCACCGAGCCCTCCCAGTGGTGCCCGAGCCAGCACAGCGAGTTCTTCGCCGCCGACCAGGGACCGCTCCCGCAGGGCGAGGACCTGTGGAAGCGGGTGGAGATCGACACCTGGACGGGCCTGGCAGCCTCGCCTTCCTGTGATGATTTCACCGACGAGAAATTGGCGCTCAACATCACCGATCCCTGGGCTATCCGCTGGATCAGGCAGAATGATGCCGGTCGGGCCTGGGCGGAGGAGATGGGGTTCTCCCGGCCTCTCTTCTTCGTCCCCGAGCGGGCCTGCGCTCCGGAAGACCCGCAGCCACTCCTGGAGTTCACCGCGCCACGTAATGGGGATACCATCAACCGTTCCCCGCTGGAAATCTTCGGCCAGGCCGGCGCGACCGGAGATTTCGACCACTACGTGCTGGAATACGGTTTGGGCGACGATCCGGTCCAGTGGGAAACGCTCGATAGCGATGGCAGCCCTCGCAACGAGCCTGGGAAGCTGTACGAATGGGATCTTGAAGAACTGCCGGCCAGTACGGTGACCCTGCGTCTGACCGTCCACAGTAATAACGAGACCTACGCCGAGACGGAGATGCGCTTGAACCTGCAGGTCCCTACGCCTACTCCGACGCCGACGGAGACTCCCACGCCCACCCCGACGTTCACGCCGACCCCGACGCCGACGGCAACACCTACGGTCACGCCCACGCCGACGGTGACGGCCACGCCTACGGAAAAGCCGCCCCCCACCGCCACGACCCCCCCGAAACGCCAGCCGACGATCACCCCAACCCCGGTCGACCCACTGTGGACGCCGGAACCCAGCCCAACCGGTAGCGCTCCTTAGGCGTGTTTCTTAAAAATGGTGGAAACGAAAAAGGCTGTCCAATCTATTAGGATAGCCTTTTTCATTTCCACCCATAACACGCAGACAGTTGTTATCTAAATTTTTACTCCATGTCTACGCAAGTACCGGGTGACTGCAGTGAAATCCGCCAACCCCTCGTCTAAGAACGCTTTGTAGATGAAGTACCCGCTGTACATCGGAGTGCGAGCCTGATCGGTCAGGATAGCGCATTTGTACGCTAAGATCCGGGCTCGAAGCGCTTCCGTCATCTTATCCTTGAAGCGCTGCATTTCCATCTGTTTCTGCTCAATCAATGGTTC
>DASWHG010000341.1:0-4266 GCA_036393315.1 Anaerolineales bacterium
TCCACTTCGGCTCACTGCTCGTATCGTTTTAACAGATCTTATCGTTAAAACGCAGGAGGCCCTATGAAGGTTCAATTGGCGATCATTTTTGGAATCCTGGTACTGCTGGCAGCCTGCTCGCCGCCCGCACCAGGCCCGGAGGCAGCATCTCCCCAACCCGAAGCGACCCTATCGGCAGTTCAGGAAGTAGAACAACCGTCTCCTACCCTGGCCGTGGCCACCGAAATGCCCACCTCAGTGGAGACACCGGATGTCACAGGCCCGGCTGCGCTCACCCCTACGCTTACGGAGTGGGAGCTGGTGCAGACTTCAATAGAGTCTTTAAGTAACCTGCTGGACCGGGAATCGGATGGCTATCAAGGTCTCACCACGGCCCTGGAGCAGCTCGAACCGAACCAGGCCTGGTGCGGTGGACTGAGCGCTGCCATTGGAGATTTCAATTACATTAACGACGAGGAGAGCGCCCAGGCGCTTCGTGATCTCCAAGAGACGCAGGGCTGTCCTTAAGGCCTAAACCGGTTGCGTTCTGCCGCGAACTCTAGTAAAGTAAAGGTATGTAACCCCAAACTCCAGCCAGCCCCTCAAGGAGGCGGGAAGTTTGGGATTCCTACCAGGCAGCTCGAGGAAGAAGAAAGGCTTGCGATGGGTCAAGTTCAGGATTTTGCAAACCAGGTTGTTGAAAATGTTGAGCAGGTGATCGTCGGCAAGCGTGAGGCGATCGAGCTGCTCATGGTGGCGCTGCTTTGCGAAAGCCACGTGTTGATCGAAGATGTACCGGGCGTGGGAAAGACCATGCTGGCACGCGCCATGGCCGTCAGCCTGGGCGGGGAGTTCAAGCGTTTGCAGTGCACCCCCGACCTGATGCCCAACGATGTCACCGGGGTATCGGTGTTCAACCAACAATCCGGCGAGTTCGAGTTCCGGCAGGGACCGATCTTCGTCAACATCTTGCTGGTTGATGAGATCAACCGGGCCACACCGCGCACGCAGGCCGCGCTGCTGGAGGCGATGCAAGAGCAGCAGGTCACCGCCGATGGTGTGACCCGTTCCCTGGCTCGCCCCTTCATGGTGTTGGCGACCCAGAACCCAATCGAGTATGAAGGCACGTTCCCGCTGCCGGAAGCGCAGCTGGACCGTTTCTTGCTGCGCGTGCCGGTCGGTTACCCGAGTCAGGCCGACGAGAAGATCATCCTGAAGAACCTGCGGCGGGTCCATCCCATTCATAAGATTGGGCAGGTGGTGGAAATCCAGGACCTGATAAGCCTCCTGCCGCAGATCTGGGAAGTCCACGTGGACGGATCGATCGAAGATTACATCGTGCGGCTGGTCGAAGCGACTCGCAAGCACGCCGATCTGGCGCTTGGCGCCAGCCCGCGCGGCAGCCTGGCCCTCTACAAGGCTTCCCAGGCTCTGGCCGCGCTGCGCGGGCGCGACCACGTCATCCCGGACGACGTCAAGTACCTGGCGCCCGTGACGCTCGCACACCGCTTGATCGCCAGGCCGGAAGCGGAGCTGCGCGGCCGCCCGGCAGGTGTGATTTTGCGGGACATCCTTGCTGGAGTCCCGCTGGAGATCGGGGACCTGGCTTCCGTCCAATGAGCGGGTATTTCCTACCCCTGGTGTTGATCCTATTGGTGATCGCCGCCCTGATGCGGGAGGATTTCGTCTTCATCCTGCTGTACCTGATCGCCGGAGCGTTTGCTTTCGGCCGCTGGTGGAGCCGCAAGGCCTTGCAGGCACTTGAGATCGAGCGCAGGTACCCGGACCGTGTATTCCTGGGAGAGGAGGTGGTGGTCGAGCTGGAGCTGGCAAACTCGGGCCTTCTGCCGGTTGTCTGGCTGCGTTTGCACGAAAGCCTGCCGGTGGAGATGGCGGTGCCGAGCTTCTTCCGCAGTGTGGTCAGCCTGGGGCCGCGCGAGCGGGTGCAGCTGTATTATCCCTTGAAGGCCCGTAAGCGGGGTTACTATCCGATCGGCCCGCTCAACCTTCAATCTGGTGACCTGCTCGGTATGGCCGAACAACACAAGTTCGAATGGGGCCCGGATTTCCTGACCGTTTATCCGCGGATCGTGCCGCTGGTGAACGTCAACCTGCCCTCTCATTCTCCAATGGGGACGCTGCACCATCACGAGCCGGTTTTCGAAGACCCGACCCGGGTGATGGGAAAACGTGACTACGTTGCCGGGGATCCCCTCCGGCGGGTCGACTGGAAAGCCTCGGCTGCGACGGGCAGATTGCAGGTCAAGCAGTTCGAACCATCCATTTCCCTCGAGACGTCCATCTTCCTGAACCTGAACGCGGCCGAATACGACCAGAGAACGCGCTACCAGGCGACCGAGCTGGCTATCGTTGTGGCGGCTTCCATCGCGGCCTGGGTGGAGAGCAAGAAGCAGTCCGTTGGCCTGGTGACGAACGGCAGTGACCCGCTTGCTCAAGATGACCAGCCGCACGCCCTACCCCCTCGCAAAGGGCGGGGGAACCTGATGCGAATCCTGGACATGCTGGCTCGAATCCAGATGGCCGAGACAGTCCCTCTTGCGCAAGTGATGCGCCAATGGAGCTCGCACCTTTCCTGGGGGACGACCATCGTCTTGATCACCAGCCAGGTCGACGAAACGCTTTTCGACGAGCTGTTCCAGGCACGCCGCTCTGGATTGGATATTATGCTGGTGCTTTGCGGGAAAGTCTCCAGGTTCCAGGAGATTCAGCGGAAAGCAGCACATTTTGGATTTCCGGTCCGGCAGGTATTATACGAAGAGGATTTAAATTTCTGGCATTAGGCGAGCGTACATGTCACAGTTCCGCTTCCCAACCATTTCGCCCGAGCTGGTCGAGTCGCTGCGAGTCAACGAGCGGCTCTGGATCCTGGCCGGCCACCTGCTGGTCAGCCTGATGATCACCTGCTTCTCGATCACGGTCGTGCAGGTGGGAAACCGGCTGGCGCCCAACTGGGATGGGCGCTATTTACCCTGGGTCACCTTGGTTGTTTCTCTAGAAGCGATGTACACCAAGCGGGCGACGCGAAAACTCGCGGTGCTGAGCAGAGAATGGGTGCTTTACAGGGGGGCGGAGATGGTCGTCCTGCTGATCGGAGTGAAAATCCTGCTATATGCGATCCGAGAGCCGGGGAAGCTGTTGTACGACCTGGCGCGTTGGCCGGATGATTTCTTCTCGACCTTCTTCAGCGGCGAGTATCTGATCGCGGCCCTGTTCGTGTTCGTAATCTGGGCGTTTAGTTCTTCCTTTGCAGAGGACCTGGCTGAACTCGAGGGGGACGAGCTGCTCCTGGAGGATGAACTGCCGGTGGCGATCACCACGGACCGGGTGCTCGCTCGCCAGCAGCTGGTGGACCGGGTCATCCTGACCGGCGCGCTGATGGTCATCCTGGCCGCCGCGGTCCGGATTGACCTGCTGTCCGAATGGGGATTCCGCCCACCGATCCGGGGCAGCGTCTTGAACGTGGTGGCGTACTTTATGCTTGCACTGGCCCTGCTCAGCCAGACCCAATTTGGGATCTTGCGCGCCCGTTGGACCGTGGAGCGCACCCCGTTCAACAGGAACATGGGGGTGCGCTGGCTGGTCTACAGCCTGCTTTTCCTGCTGTTCCTGACCGCCCTGGCCTGGATCCTGCCGACCCGCTACACATTGGGGTTCCTGTCTGTATTGCAATACGTGATCGGGCTATTTCTCTACGCTCTCGTCTCAATTTGGGGGTTCGGCATGCTGTTCCTCGCCACGCTGCTCTCCCTGCTCGGGTTCCGAAACGTGGATCCGCAGAATGCCGAGAACCCGCCGGTAATACCGCAGCTGCCGCCGGTCTCGCCGGCTGAAGCTGCACCCATCCCATGGTTAGATGCGCTCAAGTCGATCGTTTTTTGGATCATCTTCCTGGGCGTGATCGGCTTTTCCATCCACCAGTATCTCAGCCAGAACCAGGAGCTGCTCGGGAAATTGCGCGGGCTGCCGGGGTTGGCCTGGCTGGCAAGGGCTTGGCGCTGGCTACGAATCTGGCTCCTGGGCGTTAACCACACGGTCAGCACGGCAGTGAGCGCTGGCATTCGCCGGTTGCGGCGACCGGAAAGGCCTCGATCACCCGGCGGGGGCTGGGGGTACGTCAATCTCAAACGGTTGACGCCGCGCCAGCGGGTGATTTTCTTCTACCTGGCCCTGGTCCGGCGGGGGGGCGAGCGAGGTCTGGCCCGGCGCTCGGAGCAGACCCCGTACGAGTACCAGGAAACCCTGCGGGCCGAATTGGAAGGTGTGGAA
>DASWHG010000342.1:0-2333 GCA_036393315.1 Anaerolineales bacterium
AAAAGAACCTCGCCGGTTGGCGAGGTTCTTTTTTCTCATCTTAGCCGGTATCCAATTCTTATGTCAAAGTGACTAGATGGCTTGGACGATGTTGCTGAAGATCCTGCCGACTGCCGGTCCGAGCAGAGCGAGAATAACAATCACGACGACTGCAACCAAAACAAGAATCAACGCATACTCTACCAGGCCCTGGCCTTTTTCTTTCGGTGCGAACAGCATGTCAATTTACCTCCTTTCGAAGAATGTATTCAGGTTTACCCTGAACTGATTTTGTTAATTCTATTATAGAGAAATTTTCGAAAATTGCAAGTGCAAAATTAATATTAATCGCTTACAATTCTGCAAGAAAACATTCACTCAGGCCGATTTGGACGTGGGAACTCGAAAGCTGATCTGGCCGCCATGCCCGTTGGCGCTTTCCTGCTGGAAAAGACCGCCCAGCAGCTCCACCCGCTCCTTGATCACCTTGATCCCCATGCCGCCCTCGCCCTCCATCTCGTCCAGGTCAAACCCGCGCCCGTTGTCCTCGACGTCCACCTTGACGGTCATCTGGTCGATGTCCACCTGGATCTTCACCTGGTTGGCGTCCCTCGCCTGGATGGCATTGCCCAGCAGCTCCTGCACCGCCCGGAAGATCATCACCTCCAGGTAGGATTCAAAGCGCCGCTCCGTGCCGATCACCCCCAGGCGCACGTCCACCCCCGATTTTTCCTTAAAAGCTTCAATATATCTTTTTAGGGTCGGGATCAAGCCCAAATCGTCCAGCATCATCGGCCGCAAATCGAAGATGAAATCGCGCACCTGCTGGAAGGCCGCCGTCGAATTGGTTTTTAGATCCTCCAGCTCAGCCCGCGCCTTCACCTGGTCCATGTCAAACAGGCGCATGGCGATCTCGGTCTGCAAAATAAAATTCGACAGGGCCTGCGCCGGGCCATCGTGCATCTGCCGGGAGAGCCGCAGGCGCTCCGCTTCCTGAGCCTGGATCAGCATCTCCAGGGTTTCCACGGAGGCCGATCCACCCCTATGAGAGCGTTCACCCAGCCCGCTGTCGTCGATCAATTGGATTGCTCTTTCCAGGAGATCGATGTAACGCTTCAAATGGCCCTGGTCGCTGCCCAGCTTCTCGATCTGCCCGCGCATCACAAACAGGCGCTGCTGGGCGTCCAGGGCGCTGTCGTACGCCTGGCGGATATCGCCTCTCGGCAAACTGTCGAACTGGTTGTGCACCTGCTGCAGCTGCGCGTTGGCGTGAGCATGCTTCTGCGCCAGCTTATTGACCTCCAGCTGGCTCTGCTCTCCCATCAGGGAGATCTCTTCCAGCTCGTGGCGGGATTTTTCCAGCTCCTTGCGCACCTCTGCGGCAAAAGCGCTCCAGGGATCCTCTTCGGTGTTTTTTCGTGCCAACGCCATCTGCCCTACTCCTCGGATTCCGTTGTTTGCTCGTGTAAGCGTACCCATCCCCGGCGCAAGGCGTACAGCGCCGCCTGCGTGCGGTCCTCTACCCCCAGCTTTCGCAGGATCGCCGTAACGTGGTTCTTAACCGTCTGGTGGCTGATCCTCAGATGGGTCGCAATCTCTTTGTTGCTCATTCCATGGGTCAGCTGGGTCAGGACCTGCATCTCTCTTCCCGAGAGCGGTTGGAGCATCTCCTCGGGGCTGCTGAAGGCCTCTTTGGCTTCATCGGCCGACGGGTCCAGCCAATGTCCCAGTTCCTCGTGGCTGAAGCGGCGGTCGCCGACCACGTAATGCCCCGCGGCCACTTCCCGGACCACGTCCACCAGCGCTTCCGGCTGCACGTCCTTAACACAATAGGCCGCGGCGCCCACCCGCATGGCCAACAGCTTCTGTTCCAGGTCGTCGTATCCGGTCAGCAGGATCATGCGCGTGGGCAGCTTCTCGCTGACCACCTGCCGCGTCACCTGCTGGCCGTTCATCTCCGGCAGGTTGACGTCCACTACCGCCACCTTGGGGGCCATCTCCCGGATCAACTCCAGGCCCGTCTCCCCATCGGCGGCCTGCCCGATGACATCGATGTCCCTTTCAAGGGACAGGCTGTCCACCACCCCCTGGCGAAAAAGCGGGTGGTCATCGACAATCACGACCGTGATTTGTTCCATACGCACTTTCATAGGGTTAAGAGATTAGGTCTCGCCGAAAGTATAGCACAGCTGATATGCCCCAGCAACTGCACAATGTTGTAAGGTGGTCAATTAGTCGAGTGGTCGATTAGTCGAGTGGTCGATTAGACATACGCTCACAGCGCCGTCCTCGGCGCTTCTTCCGGCAGCCGGGCAGTTGAAACTGCACCTACGAAAGGCACAAAATGGTTTCCG
>DASWHG010000343.1:0-2175 GCA_036393315.1 Anaerolineales bacterium
TCCGATGCTCGGGCAGGGTGGTTGGAAAAGGCCAGGGGGAACGTTCGGACAACCGTATCGGATGACCGGTTCAAAGGATGATTGGATGAAGAAGAAACCCTCTAAAGGGATTACGCTGGAGGATATTCTTGCGGATCATACACCCGGAGTGCGCGCCCTGGTTCAGCGCCTGCGGGAGATCATCCTTGAGACGGTCCCTACGGCTGTAGAAGCAGCCTATCCCGGCTGGCGTGCGATCGGTTACCGCCACCCGGGCGTGGGTTATTTTTGCGGGATCTTTCCGGAAATGGGGCGCGTCCGGCTTGGCTTCGAATTCGGGGTTCTGCTCCCCGACCCGCACCGGGTACTGGAAGGGACCGGAAAACAGGTGAGATACGTGCACATCGCCGAAGGAAGCGAAGTTCCTATTGAGGCGATCCAACAGCTGCTCCTTGCCGCAGTCAACCTGCCCGAAGAACGGGAGGTCAGGCTCTCGATGGTCCAGAATTCGGCGAAATTTATCGAATAGGTGGTCCTTAATGCCATCCTATTGGCGGCTGCTGGTTTTATCGCCTGGCTGATCAGCACTGTTTTGGCGGGAGGCGGCAGCCTGCTGCTCATCCCGGTTATCAGCTTCCTGATCGGCACTCGGTCCGTCGCGCCGGTGGTCACGATGACGACCCTATGTACTGGGCCAGGGAGCAGCCCGGCTTTGGCCGGTCGTGGGACCTGCCCGCAGCGCGCTTCTACGAGGATCCACCCAAGGTGGGCGTGACGGCCGGGCAGATCACCTGCTTAGAGCTTGTCCAGCAGCTGCTCGACATGTACTACGAGCAGCGTGGCTGGGATCCGGACGGCCTGCCCAGGCCGGAGACTCTGGAGCGGCTGGGTTTGGCCGCACTCGTAAACTGAGATTCTAGAAGGGGCGGTCTGAAGGCACATCCGGGCCGCCCCCGTATACCTTCCTACTATCATACGGCCATGCCTGCAACCATCAAACCGGTCGGTCTGTTGAAAGAGTATATTGGCGGGAAGAGCGAAGCCTGCGCACCCGCAGGGCTGACCGTGCTGCAGGCCATGGAGCAGCTGGGCATCCCCTCACAGCTGGTCGCCCTGGTCGTGGTCAACGACGAACCGCAGGCGAAGGACTACCGGCTGCAGGAGGGCGATTTCGTACGGCTGTTAGCCGTAATCGGAGGGGGATGAAGCATGGGTAGGCTGGATTGGAGGAAAGCAGGGAAACGAATTAAGCGGGGGACATGGGCCAGTCAACCGCCCGCCTCATTGCGGCTATGCTTTCAACCACGCTGTTATTTGAGTTAAAAATCTCGGAACCGACCACCAGTTTGTTTGCCCCGGCGCGGACCACCTGAGATGCGTTGGAGGCCTTGATGCCCCCATCCACCTCCAGCTCGACCTGGGCCAGCCCGCGCGCGTCCAGCATCTCGCGCAGCCGCGCAATGCGGGCTGTGCTGCCGGGAATGTAGTCCTGGCCGCCAAAGCCGGGATTGACCGACATCACCAGCACCAGGTCGACGTCCGGCAAGATCTCCTCCAGGCTGACCAGTGGGGTCGCCGGGTTGAGGGTGACGCCCGCTTTGAGGCCCAACCCCTTGATTTGCTGGATGGTACGGTGAAGGTGAGGGCAGGTCTCGACGTGCACTGTCAGCAGGTCCGCCCCGGCTACCGCAAAATCGGGGATCAGCTGTTCCGGCCTCTCGACCATCAAATGCGCCTCGAGCATGGCTCCAGCAGCCCGGGTGAGCGGCGAGAGCGCGGCGACGACCAGGGGGCCAAAAGTAAGGTTCGGGGCGAAGTGCCCGTCGATCACGTCGACGTGGATCGCGTCTGCCCCGGCGTCCAGGGCTGCCTGGACCTGCTCCCCCAGCCGCGTGAAGTCGGCCGTCAGGATGGATGGCGCTAATTTGACCCGGCCTTCTAGCTGCATGTCTCTCGCTCCATGACCTTGACACCATTTGAACCCGCCACCACGGCCAGGCTTCCCATGTCCAGGAACAGACCGTGCTCGAGTATGCCGGGCCGGTCGGCCAGGGTGCGCGCCAGCGCATAAGGGTCGGGGATGCCGGCCTCGAACCAGCAGCGCGCCAGGAAGTTGCCATTGTCGGTAACCAAGGGAGAGCCATCTGCCTCGCGCCACAGCTCGGCTCGGCAACCCAGCGTATTCAACCAGCGCAC
>DASWHG010000344.1:0-4373 GCA_036393315.1 Anaerolineales bacterium
GGATTGCCAGCAGTTCCCGGTTGGGGCGAACGTTTTCCAGGAAGGCGCGCCGCAGGGCCTCGTCTTCGATATTGGCGGCGCATTCTTGCAGTAACCGGTAGCCTTCCTCGAGGAGGCCTGGAGCGCGCGGGTCGAGGGCAGCGGCCAGGACCTGATAACAGATCAGCATATCCAGGACCGGCCGGTCTAAACCCAACATGCGACGCGTCTCCCAGATGGCGAGCAGCTCCTCGACATGGACCATCGCCTGGTCCATGTCGCCCAGGCCCAGGCAGGCTCTCGCCAGGCCTGCCTGCGAATCGCTAGTTTCCACTTCCCCCAACCCGCGCCTGACCTCCAAGGCAGCCAGGTAATGCTCATAAGCCGCCTGAGCATTCCCTGAAGTCAATGCCGCTTCATCCTGGAGGTGGAGCGCCCAGCCCTCTTCTGACTGAAAGCCCCTCGAGTAGGATGGTGCGAGGGGGGTGCCTCTGCTCACAGCGTTTTAGAACATGGTATTCTCGTTGGCGGACTCTTTGGGGACGCTCTGGAGTACGTCCCAGTGCTCCACGACCTTGCCGGCGTCGTCGAGCCGGAAGATATCGATACTGGCCCAATCATCCTCGCCCGGCCATTCCTGGTGGGTGTGTAATACGACGTAATTCCCTTCGGCGATTGCACGCTTGAAATGGACACGCTTTCCCGGATATTCGTTTGCCATTCTGGTGAAATATTCGATGAAAGCCTGTTTTCCGTCGCCGACGGCTGGGTTATGCTGAATGTACACCTCTCCAGCGTACCGTTCCATCGCTTCGGCAGGCTTGCACTGATTGAAAGCGAAGTCGTAAAAGGCAATCACGGTTGCCTTGTTCTGCTCGAGTTGGGTTTGCATTTTTCCTATCTCCTCTACTTTTAATTTCTACCGCTTATCGATATTTGTCGTACAGCGGGCCAAAGTTGGCGCAGGCCTGGAAGTCCGCACCCTGGGGATCCAGCGCGCCGAAGGCAGTCCAGGCGCTCGGCCGGAAGATCTGCTCCTCCGGGACGTTGTGCATGTAAACAGGGATGCGCAGCATCGCTGCCAGGGTGATCAGGCCGGCGCGGGCAAAGCGCAGCAGCTTCTCATGCACGTCATCTGGGATGGACCGATCTCCGGCGTCCTGCACGTCGCGCCCGTAGAGGCCGAGCGCAGGCAGGCCTTTCTGGTTGTGGGCCGCCAGGGCTGCGGATAGGTAGACGGCGCCCGGCCGTTTGGTGCATGATTTTTGTAAAGTAACTTTCGGCCAATCACCTATGTTAGCATAGATAAATTCGATCATCAATGCTTTTCGGGGCGAGTGGTGAACGAGCTTATGGTGTTGGTCCGTGATAAAGCTGGCCGGCAGCAGGGGTGGTAGAATTAATCCCGAGAAGAATAACGGAGTTTCGTTCGCTGCCAGATCGTTCATAAAAGGGGTAATCTTCCATGACTCGAGGAGAATCTCATGCCTGAGGCCGTAATCATCGACGCCGTCCGGACCCCGATCGGGGCATTAGGGGGCGTTCTGGCGGCTGTGCGCCCCGACGACCTGGCCGCCCTGGTCCTGAAAGCGATTGTCGAACGCACGGGCGTCAACCCGGCCGAAGTCGAGGAGGTTTACCTTGGCTGCGCCAACCAGGCCGGAGAGGACAACCGCAACGTGGCCCGCATGGCCGCCCTGCTGGCCGGTTTCCCCGTCGACGTGCCTGCCGTGACCGTCAACCGGCTGTGCGCTTCCGGTTTGAATGCCGTCAACCAGGCGGCCCGCGCGATCCGGGCCGGGGAGGGCGAAGTATACATCGCCGGAGGGGTGGAAAGCATGTCACGCGCCCCGTATTCGATCCCGAAAGCCGAGCAGCCGTATTCCTTCGGTAACCTGACCGCCTGGGACACCGCCCTTGGCTGGCGCTACCCGAACCCGAAAATGCAGGAGATGTACGGCACGGAGTCGATGGGTGAGACGGCCGAGAACCTGAACGCTGAATGCCACATCTCCCGGGAGGAGCAAGATGCCTTTGCAGTGGAGAGCCACCGCCGGGCGCTGGCGGCTATCGATTCGGGCAGGTTCGCCGAGGAGATCGTGCCGGTGCCCGTCCCCCAGCGCAAGGGGGATCCGGTGCTGGTGAACACCGACGAACGGCCACGCCGAGACACCTCCATTGAATCGCTCGCACGCCTGCGGCCGGCTTTCCGCAAGGATGGCACCGTGACCGCTGGCAACTCGTCCGGGCTGAACGATGGGGCCGCCGCGCTGCTGCTGACGAGCACCGGGAAGGCCGCCGAACTGGGGCTTAAACCGCTGGCGAGGGTTGTAGCCTCGGCTGCCGCGGGCGTCCCGCCGCGCACCATGGGGATTGGCCCGGTCCCGGCCGTGCGCAAAGCCCTGGCGCGCGCCGGGTTGACCGTAGCGGACATCGGCCTGGTCGAGCTCAACGAAGCCTTCGCGGTCCAATCCCTGGCGGTGATGCAGGCGCTCGGCCTGCGCCCGGAGATTACCAACGTCAACGGCGGCGCGATCGCCTTAGGGCACCCGCTTGGCTGTTCGGGCGCACGCATCCTGACCACGCTGATCCACGAGATGAGCCGCCGCGCGCCATCGGAGAAACACCCATATTATGGCCTGGCAACCCTATGCGTCGGCGTTGGGCAGGGAGAGGCCACCATTGTGGAGTGGATTGGAGATGGATCTACAACCGGTTGAACTGACATGGAATGGTTATACCATCAGCACGAACCCTACCAGGCTGAACCTGCGGACCGTACACGCTTTTCTGGCGAACGAATCCTACTGGGCTGCTGGAATCCCGATGCCGGTCTTCTTGAAATCGGTCGAGAACTCCCTGTGTTTCGGCGTTTACCACCTGGAGCAGCAGGTGGGCTTCGCCCGGGTGATCTCCGATTACGCCACGTTCGCTTACCTGGCGGACGTCTTCATCCTTGAAGAACACCGCAGCCAGGGGTGCGGGAAGTGGTTGATGGAGTGCATAATGGGACATCCGCAGCTGCAAGGCCTGCGCCGCTGGATGCTGGCAACCCGCGACGCTCACGGGTTGTACGAGCAGTACAGTTTCAAGCCATTAGCTAACCCGGACCGGCTGATGGAGATCGTCGATCTGGACGTGTATGATCGATAATAGATGTCCCGCATAGATTGAGGGACCGGGCGTAAGATCGAAGGGATCAGAACCGCAAAGGGTTGGGCGCTTGTGGCGCACCACGCGTAATGATGAATAGAGATTCATCAAACAAGGAGGATATGATGGAGACACGCCGTTTCGGCCGGACTGGGCACATGAGCACGGTGGCCATTTTAGGTGGTTTTGTCGTCTCGGCAGCCAACCAGGCCGAGACCGACGCAGCGATGGAGCAGGTGATCGCCGCGGGAATCAACCACATCGACATTGCCCCCTCTTATGGGCATGCGGAAGAGCGCCTTGGCCCGTGGATGGCCCGGGAGCGGGAACGCTTCTTCCTGGGATGTAAAACCATGGAGCGCAGCGAAGCCGGCGCCGCAGCCGAGCTGCGCGCCTCCCTCGAACGCCTGCAGGTCGAGCACTTCGACCTTTACCAGTTCCATGCCGTCGGCACGATCGAAGAACTGGACGAGATCACGTCTCCGGGTGGGGCGCTGGATGCCGTGCTCGCTGCCCGGGACGAAGGGTTGGTCCGTTACATCGGTATCACGGGGCATGGTGTCGGCGCACCACAGCTCTTCCTGGAAGCCCTGGACCGCTTCGACTTTGACTCGGTCCTGTTCCCGATCAACTTCATCCAATATGCCGATCCTGGCTATCGGGTAAAAGCGGATGAGCTGCTACGTGTGTGCCGGGCCAGGGATGTCGGCACGATGATCATCAAAGCGGTCACCCGCGGGCCGTGGGGGGAACAGCCCAAAACGCACAATACCTGGTACCAGCCTTTTACCGAGATGGAAGACATCCAGAAAGGCGTGAACTTCGTGCTCTCCCAGGATGTCACCGGGTTATGCACGGCCGGCGACCTGCAGCTCCTGCCGCCCATCCTGAAGGCCTGTGAGAACTATGCCCCGCTCAGTCTGGAAGAGCAGGAAGCGCTGATCGCCACCGCCGGAGCGTACGAGCCTCTCTTCGTATAACCCTCGCTGGCCTGTGGGATTTATCGAATGAAACCTTCTTCCCGGCTCCAGGGGATCCTCATCCTGGTTCTGCTGGCCTTTGGGCTGGCTTCCTGTTCGAATCCCGACGAGAATTTCATCCAGGGCCGCTGGCAGCGCGGCAACGTCCACTTTGTAGATGAATGGTTCTTCGACCGGGAGGCGGGCACCCTGAAGATCGGCCGCGAAGTTTACACGCGGGTAACGCCTTAAGTAGGAGGCGTTTGATAGAAATGTATGCGT
>DASWHG010000345.1:0-12621 GCA_036393315.1 Anaerolineales bacterium
CAACCAGCAGCTTGCCGAGACCTTCCGCACCATCGCAGACCTGCTCGAGATCAAGGGCGAGGTCATATATAAAATCCTGGCCTACCGGAAAGCAGCCGACAGCCTGCTCAATACAGGCCGGGACGTGAACGAGATCTGGCGCGAAGGTCATCTGACGGATATCCCCGGGATAGGGAAAGCCATTGCTGAGAAGATCGACGAGCTGCTCTCGACCGGCCGGTTGGAGTTCCTGGAGAAACTCAGCGCCGAGGTCCCTCCTAGCCTGGTTGAGCTGCTCCAGGTCCCCGACCTGGGCCCCAAGAAGATCGCCCTATTCTGGAAGCAGTTTGGTATCGCCAACCTGGTCGATCTGGAAGCTGCGGCCAGGGCCGGTAAACTGCGCGACCTGCCGGGCATGGGCGAGAAGTCGGAGGCCAAGATCATCGCCGGGATCGAATCGCTGGGCCGGCGGACGACTCGGCTCCCCTTAGCCCGGGCCTGGCCCGCCGCCCAGGAGATCCTTGATCGCCTGAGAGCCGTCCCGGGCGTGCAGGCCGCGGAGGCGGGTGGCAGCTTGAGGCGCATGCGTGAAACGATCGGTGATATTGACCTGTTGGCTGCAGCTGAAGACTCCCGGGCGGTAATGGAGGCCTTCGTCCAGCAGCCAAATGTACAGCGGGTGCTGGGTCGAGGCGAGACCAAGTCCAGTGTGGAATTTAACAACGGGCTGCGCGCCCAACTGTGGGTACATCCCCCGGAACGCTTCGGTACGGCCCTTGTTTACGGCACCGGCTCCAAAGACCACAACGTGCGCCTGCGCGAACTGGCGCAGAAGAAGGGCCTCTCCCTCTCCGACCAATCCTTCTTGAAGCCGGACGGCAGCGAAATCCTGTGCGCGAAGGAAGAAGAGGTCTACGCACTCCTGGGCTTGCCGTGGATCCCTCCTGAACTGCGTGAAGACCGCGGTGAAGTCAAGGCCGGGCGGGCGGGGAAGCTGGCCCAACTGCTAGAGGTGAGCGACCTGAAGTGTGAGTTACACTGCCACTCGACCTGGAGCGACGGTCACAACACCATCCTGGAGATGGCGGAGGCCGCCCGAGCTCGGGGCTGGCGGGCTCTGGCGATCACCGATCATTCCCCCAGCCTGGGTGTGACCGGCGGCCTGACCGTGGAGAGGTTGGGCCAACAGAGGGCCGAGATCGACGCCGTACAGCGCCAGCTCGGCGAAGACTTCCTTCTGCTTCAGGGAGCCGAGGTCGAGATCCGCGCCGATGGAACCCTGGATTATTCCGATGAGATCCTGGCCGGGCTGGATATCGTCATCGCCTCTCTCCACGTTGGGCTGCGCCAGCCGCGCGAGCGCGTCACTCAGCGGCTGCTGAACGCCATCCGCAACCCGCACGTCGACCTCATCGGCCACCCGACCGGGCGGATCATCCCCGACCGGGAAGGGGCCGATCTGGATATGGATGCCGTGTTCGCAGCCGCCGCCGAAAGCGGCGTTGTCCTCGAGATCAGCGCGCATCCCAACCGGTTGGATCTTTCCGATGTGCACGCCCGCCGGGCGATCGAGATGGGGATCCTGCTGAGCGTCAATACCGATGCGCACAGCCCGGCCGACCTCGACCTGATCCAGTTCGGGGTCGCCACTGCCCGGCGCGGCTGGGTGGAACCGAAAGACGTGATCAACACCTGGGAACCGGAGCGCTTGCTGAGATGGCTGCGCGGCCGGGGGGTGTAAGCCTCGTTCGTCGCCTGACACGCCGAACAGAAGGAGAACCCCAATGACTGCAGCAAACGAAGAGGCGTTGACTTACTACTCGCGCCCGGGAGTCATGACAGACCCGGGCAAGCTGAGCGACCTATTAACGAACCTGCCTACGGATCTGGCCGGCCTCTGCCAGGTGGTACAGGGCAGCCTGGTCCACATCTTTTGGGCCGATCGTTACGGTCTGGATCTGGCGGATGAGCAGAAGCAAACGGTCGAGGTCCGGCCGGTCAGAGACAAGCTGGCGCGCCTGCGGGAAATGGATAGCCAGCCGTTAGCCACTCCGCGCCCGTTGGAGCAGCGCCAGGTTGGTAACTGCCGGGATTTCTCGCTGCTGCTGTGCGCTCTGCTCCGGCACCAGGGCCGGCCCGCTCGAGCACGCTGCGGTTTCGGCGCCTACTTCCTGCCCGGGCACTTCGAAGACCACTGGGTTTGCGAGGTCTGGAATGCCGGGCAGGACCGCTGGGTGCTGGTGGACGCCCAGCTGGATGCGCTCCAGCGCCAGGCGCTCTCCATTCCTTTTGACCCACTGGATGTGCCACGCGACCAGTTTATCGTCGCCAGCGAGGCCTGGCAGATGTGCCGGACCGGGCAGGCCGACCCGGACTGCTTCGGCATCTTCGACATGCACGGCATCTGGTTCATCTGGGGCAACGTCATGCGAGACTTCCTGGCTCTCAATAAGGTCGAGATCCTTCCCTGGGACTCGTGGGAGTCGACCTACTGGTCCAAACAGCTGAGCGACCCGCCCGCGCCGGAGCCGGAAATGGCCAAATACGACCGCCTCGCCGCGCTGACCCTTGGTGTCGACGACAATTTCGCAGAAGTTCGCCGCTACTTTGAAGCGGAGCCTCAGATCCAGCCACCCGCCAGCTGGTATGCTCTCGAAAAATCAGCGGGAGGAGAAGCCAACAGTTGAACATTTGCGAGTTGATCTGCTAAACGAGCAGGTTCCGCTTCGTCAGCTCACAAACCCGTCCTATCCCTTTTGGACTATTCAGTCTTTCACCCTTGAGAAGCGGTTCACTCCAGATGAATCTCTTGATCTTCACTGCTCCAGACTCCTCTCTTGGGAAGCAATTGAGTACGCTGGAAAGGCTCTCCCGGTAAGGGCAGGAGCAAAGCCAACGCGGCAATCCCCAAGAAGGCGTGGGAGCTCAGCTGCGGCGTGTAGCCTCCCGCTGCCAGCAGCAGGATGGCCCAACCGGCCGGCTCACGCCGCTCGAGCGAGCTGAAAACTGCCAGCGCGGCCAGCCACAGGCCAAGAGTGTAGACCGGCCAGGGCAGGTACAGGCTCAGGCCCACGGACCAGATGCTGATAACGCCGGCAATGGCCGGGTTTGCCAGGTGCAAAGCAGTGAAGGCCAGTGCAGGGACTGCTGACAGCAACCAGGCCCGCCTGGAAGCGGGACGCCCATAGGCCCACCACAGGGCAAATGCAGCCAGCACCACCAGCAGTTCGCCCAGGTTAAAGATCGTGCTTGAGTATCCGGGTGGGCCGGATAGCCCCAGAGCCGCGTAAACGGCCGGGACCAGCGGGTGGAGCGCACTCGTCGCCAAAGCGAGCGCGACCACTGCCGCGGCGACTTTCTTTTCGGTCTCAACCGGCGCGAGGAGCACCTGCATGCCGAGCAGTCCAACTGCGAGGACCAGGTTCAGATGGTAAGCGACTGCCAGGGCACCTGCGGGAGGGATGAAGAGGAACGCCAGGCTGAGAAAGACCAGGCTGGCCAGGGCAAAGGGAAGGATCAAGCCTCTACCGGTGCGCAGATGAACCCAGGCCAACCAGCCCAGCGCTCCCAATACGAGCAGCCCACTGGCAGTCGCGGCCAGCTGGCCGAGCCCACCGAGCCCCTGGTAGACCAGGATCACCGGCGGCGACTTGGGCATGAAGATGGCTGAGCGTGTCAGGGCCCGGCCAACCAACCAATCAACCAGGGCAGCCCATACCATCCAGCGAATGAAAACAGGATAACGGTTCATTGTCTACTGCGGCAGGCGGAGGTAAATGAAGCCGGCGATTACCACCAGGACGGCTAATGCGCCATACAGAATGATCGCCATCGTCTGCGGGTCCTTGTACCAGGGTCTCTCGACCGGGGCGGCTTCCGCCCCCGGAGCCTGACTCCTCGCCTGTTGGAGCTGAAGTGAGAGCCATTGGGAAGTGGATTTCTGCCCGTTGCGCTCGTTGTTGGCCCCATCCCAGACAGCAAATGCGACAGCGTGAGTCTTGCCGGCCGCGAAGGTGACGTCTTCCGCAGAAGCGGAGGCCAGGTCCCGGCTGAAGATCACGCGCCACTTCCCATCTTTCCAGGCGCCGTATCCCTGGACGTTCTGCCCCTCGGCCGCCTGGGAGGTCAGCGTACCAAAACCGCCGGCGATCAGGTCCTCAACCGGCGAGAGTCTCGCCGCGCTGGCAAACAGGTTCCCGGCCTGCAGAGCGGGCAGATAGTTCGGGTCGCTGTAATCGCCCACGCTGGCGACAGCTTCCGCGTCCACTTCGGCGTAGGGGTACCCATCGACATACATGTTGGGGTAGGCCGTCTCCATATCCTGGCGGGAGGCGATGTCGGCCTGCCAGTCAGCCTTCCAGTGCCAGATGTTCACGTCCCCGCCCGCCTGACCCATGCAGAAGTAAGGCTGGCCTTCGACCAGGGGGAACTGCAGAGCGACAGCATCTCGGAAATCTTGCGCCCGGACCACGTGATCATCCTGCGTACTGTCTGTCCATTGGACCAGGATTGCGATTTGCGACCCGTTGTGTAAAGCTCGCACCGTGAGAGACTTAACTTTGGTCTCCAGGAGGACCGGCTTACTGATATTTTGGGCGCTCAACGGCACCTCGACCGCCGACGCACTTCCCCATAAGTCCGAATCCGGATCGCCGAAGGGCAAATCCCCCTCCACCGGAGCCGCGATCAACGTCAGCCCTTGTGAGCTGGCAACCGGAATTTTATAAAAGGTGAGGGCTGCCGTGCAGAGCAGCACCAAACCCAGCAGAAAGTGCGTGCGTTTGATCATAGATCACCTCTGCATTTCTAACGCATGGTTTCAAACGCCGGACAATCATTGCAGGAGAGTTCCGGACCCAGGGGTGTGGGATGGAGCCCAGCCAGCTGGCGCGGGGCGAGCTGGACCCCCAGGCGCTGAGCATCCGCCTGGACGAAAGCCGCAGCGAAGCGCGCCAGGGCCAGGTACGGCCCTTCTCGGTAAGATTGGGCCAAAGATTCGGCCAGCATTCCGGCCCACTGGCCCAGGTGGTCGTTGAGAAACTTCGCCTGGGCATCCCGGCAGATCTCCGCCTGCTCGGCGAGACCACCCTCGGACGCATAGGCTTCTTTCAAAGCAAGTACGAACATGAACTCCAGCTCTACCGCCAGGTGGTCCGGGCGCTCGCGCACCTGCCCGCCAACTTTGAAGCCAAACGCCTGGTAGAAGCCGGCGATATCCGCCAGTTCCTGGCTCTGGCGAAATTCGTGGGGCAGGCCAAACTCCGTCTCGTAGCTGAGAGAGCCGGTCAGGCCGAATGCCCGGCGGTGCTCGGCCTGCAGTGAAGGCAGGTCAAAAACAGGCAGCGGGCGACCAAAAGCCCAACCTTTCAACAGGTCCATCTCCTCCAGGATCGATTCAACCAGAGTTAAATCCTCCAGCCAATTCTCCGAGGGGTAAAGGAACGCGCCGGCGAGGAAGTTATAGATTTGTGCTCGCCGAAATGCTTTCTGGCTCATATCGAATTCATCCTTTCGGCCGGCCGCTCGTAAAACGGTTCGATCACGGTCAGGCGGACCGCTTCGTTCCCTTTGGCGTCAAAACCGATCACCGTGTCGTTGTACATCTGCCAGGGCTGGCCGTTGACTTCGGTCTCCAGCGCCAGCGGGCCTTCTTCGATCTCGTATCGGAAGATCATCTTCTGCGTGGTGCGGAAGAGCTGCAAAATGGCCAGCAGCTCCCGGGAGGGAGCGCTGTAGCGGGTGATAGCTTCATCGACACCGGGCCCGAACATCTGGTGCAGGTAGGCTCGCGGCGCCCAGCGGGGCGGGATGTAATAGATGTTCGGTTCCGTGCCAAATTGCGGGTAGAGGGGCAAGGCGACTTTTTCGACCTGGACGAGATAGTACAGCGGGTGTTGGGGGTCTTCTACCCAGGAGCCATCGGGTCCGATATCCACCAGCCCATTCAGGCGGATCTTACCCGGGCAGACCGCCATGCAGCGCGTCTCCATCGGCAGGCCTTCGGTGAGGGGGTCCGAGCCTTCTACGCGCGGGTAGCAGGCAATGCACTTCTCGCTGGTGCGGGTGGTGCCGCGGAACATCGATTTCTTGTAGGGGCACTGCTCGACGCATTTGCGATAGCCGCGGCAGCGCGCCTGGTCGATCAGGACGATGCCGTCCTCCGGGCGCTTGTAGATCGCCTTGCGCGGGCAGGCCGCCGCGCAGGCCGGATAGGTGCAGTGGTTGCAGATGCGCTGCAGGTAGAAGAACCAGGTGTGATGCTCCGGGAGGGCAGCGCCCTCCGTGCTGATGCCGAGCTGATTGCCCTTATACCCCGTGGAAGTGTCCTCGTAGAAATTCGGGGCGCGCCACTCCGTGTCCTGGGGCAGGTACCCGAGAGCCTGTTCGGGGGTTCCCGCAGCCGCCTCGGTGATGGTCAGCCCGTTATAAACTCCGTACGGGGCCGCATCGCCGGCCTGGGTAGGATTCCATTCCGCTTTCACTTCAGCCTGCTGATGGGCATCGTCCAGCATCTGCAGGATCTTGATATCCCAGTGCTGCGGGTAGCCGCCGTAAGGCTTGGTCTCGACGTTGTTCCACCACATGTACTCCTGGCCCTTGGAGAACGTCCAGGTCGCCTTGCAGGCGCCGGTACAGGTCTGGCAGCCGATGCAGCGGTTGATGTTGAAAACGGCGACAAACTGTTTTTCGGGGTGCGCCTCTTCAAAGGCGTAGCTCATCTTGCGACCTAACTGCCAGTTGTAGACTTCAGGCATGCTTCACCTCTCCGCTCAATCCGTATTGTGCACAGGTCTTCTGGACCAGGTTTCGGACGTAGGCTTCACCCTTCTGGCGGTAGATGCGATAGGTGGCGAGGAACATAGGATTGACGAACAAGACCATCAGGCGGCGTTCATCCCATCCCATCCGCACGTATTCCTCGACGACGCACTCGGCCATCGCTTCGAGCTGGCCTGCCTCTCCGGGGAGGACCATGCCGACCAGCTCCATCGGGTCTTCCGTGTCAAATTCATCTTTTGGCATACGTGTCTCCGTGGTTTCAGCTGCCAGGTTCGCGAAATTTATGCTCGCCTTCCCAAACAATCGGTCACTTCTTGATCTCTACCGCTCCACCGGAAATGTACTTCTGCATAAAATCGCTTTCGTGCCCAGGGGTGAAACCCGTCTGGACCGGCTCCCACTTGCCCACGCCGTTCAGCCCCCCATCTTCCGCCTTGGTGATCTTGACCAGGGTCTCCTTGGGGACGGTGTTCAAGGCGTGGTTGTCTGCTTCGCCACCGAAGATGAACTGCATGCCGGTCTTCTGCTTGTGGAAGAGCGTGTCCGTCTGGTGCATGGGCATCGACCAGTCGCGGGTGATCGACTGCTGAGAGCCATAACGCAGGTTGGCCATGTAGCCAGTGCCGGCCGATTTCGCCAGGCCGTCCGGTCGCGTCTCGTGAGCCAGCACCGATTTCTCGGTCGCCATGAACGGCCCGTGCTTGAGCATGACGATGTGATAAGGATAAGCCGGGTTGTACTTGACCCGCAGCATTAAGCGGGCCACTTTATAGAAGGGGTCATCCGGTTTCCAGCCGATATAGGGGCGGTCGGCCGGGTTGGCGTCCACGTAAACGTAATCCCCATCTTCGATGCCCATATCCTTGGCAGCCTGGGGATTGATGTGCAGCTGGTGGTCGCCCGGGCCGGGCAGGCGCTTATCCATCCGGTATGGATCGCCGAAGTTCGAGTCGAGGATAATAGTCCAGTCCACTGTGCTCCAGGAGGAGTGAACCCGGTGGCGGGACTTCGGCGTCAGGCAGTAGAACTGGAAGCCTTCTGCCCAAAGCGGGTTCTCGGTCTTTTTCACTTCCTCCCAGCTCAACGCCAGGTTGCGCACCGTGCGCTCCTCCCACCCTTTGGCGTCAGGTGAGATGCCGTAATCGTCGGGGCGCACAAAACGACTAGTGGTCACGATCGCGTTGGGCAGGTAGGGGGTGGCCTCCGGTCCTTCGCGATGAGTGATCATGTTCTCGCCGTACTCGATGGCCTCGGGGATGTCGCAGTAGGCGTTCAAGCGCCCGGTGTCGGTGTAGAATGGCACAGAGTCGTGCAGCTGCTCCCAGAAAGGGATGCGCGGGTACGTCCGGAACAGCATCAAGGCAGCCCCCGGTTCCCCGTATTTCCCATTCACGATGTCCTTGAACTGGTATCCGCTGGTGGTCAGCGAGGAATCCAGCAGGCGCTGGATGTAGATTTCCGGGGTACCTTCCAGGAGGAATTTCCAGTAGTCGCGGAAGCGAGGATCGCCAGTCTGGTCTCCCAGCGCAGCAGCCACCTCTGCCAGGATGCGTGAGTCGTCGCGGGTGTCATATACCGGCGGTATCCCGCCTTTCCAGATCTGCAGGAACGGGTTGGAACACGAAGCCGTGATCTCATAGGTTTCGAACTCTGCCCACGAGTTTGCCGCCAGGGCAAAATCGGCGTACTCGACGGTCGCATTCATTTCGATATCCATCGCGATGATCAGTTCGATGTTCGGGTTCACGTTCTTGATCATCTCGTAGTGGTGCTTGGCGTTATTCAGCAAATTGACGTTGGTGAAGAACTGGACCTTGGTCGGGGTGGGCATGTGCGTCTGCCCGGTGAAAACCTTGCGGCCGTACTTGGGCGTGTCGACGATCAGCGGGCGCTCGGAGTGGTTCCAGTAGGCTGGCTCTTCATCTTTTGTATAGGCATGGGCGACGATCTCTTTCCCAGGCGCCTCCGCATCGAGGTTCGGCTCGAAGGGATCCTCGGCGACCCAGCCCTTGAAACCGGGACCGGTCAGCGGCGAGGCCTGGAACAAGGCAGCCTTGTAGTTGCCGGCCCAGGTATAGAGCCCGGCGCCGAGCTTCCCGATGTTGCCGGTGAGCATCAGGGGCAAGAACTGGGCCCGGTTGGCCAGGGTGGCGTGGAACCAGTGGTTGATCCCCTCGCCGATGTGGATGGCGACCGGGCTGTACGTGGCAATATCGGCCGCCAGCTGCTCGATCATCGCTTTGGGTGCCTGGGTGATCTCGGAGACCGTGTCCAGGTCATAATCCTGGAGATGCTCGCGGTACATCGCCCACAGTGTCAGGACTTCGACCTGCGTCCCGTCGACCAGGTTCACCGTCCCGGACCAATCGAGCAGCGGGTCTATCCCCCTGCCTGCCTGGGCTTCGCCGACTTCGTCTCGCGTGAGGGCTACCAGCCGGTCAGTCTGGGCATCCCGGACAACGAAGTCGCCCAGTTTGTCGTACTGTTCCTCGGTGAGCCCTTGCTGTTGGAAACTGGGCCCATCCGGTTTGAGACCAGCCTGGTAGTTTGGAAAGACATCGGCAGCGCGCAGGCGGGCCAGGGTATCGGCGCGAACCAGCAGCGGGAAGTCGGTGAAGCGCTTGACGAACTCGGCGTCGTACTTTTCCTGGTCCATCAGCCAGCGGGTAATGCCCAGGAACAAGGCGGTATCAGTCGCCGGGCGGATCGGGATCCAGTAATCGGACTTCGTGGCCGGGGGAGAATATTCCGGCGTGATGGTGACGATTTTGGCGCCGCGCTCCATCGCCTCGACGAAGAAGTGCGATTCGGGCATCTTGTTCTCGACCAGGTTCTTACCACACTGGATGTGCAGGCGGGAATTGCGCAGGTCGTTGAAGTCTTCGTCGGTGGCCTGCAGGCCGGTGACGAAGGGAATGCCAGGCGCCTGGTCGCCGTGCCAGGTATAGTTCGACCAGGTCCGCCCGCCCCGGGCCTCCTCGGGCTCGACGCCGCGCACGTGCACGTCCAGGAGCGCGAGCGTGTTGCTGAAACGGTACATGCCGTACTTGCCGATCACGCCGAGCAGCCCCATCCCGCCGCGGCACTTGAAGGTGCGAGTGCCCGCCCCGCCTATGTCAGCGATCATCTCTTCCGGGTAGCCCTGCGAGCGGAGAAGCGCGGCTCCCTCCTCCCCGGAATAACGCCGGGCGATGGCGATCATTCCACGGGCGATATAATCATACGCCTCCTCCCAGGCTACCGGCAAAAGATCGTCCAGACCGCGCGAGTCAAACTTGTATTTTGTTTTATTCTCCGGATTGAGTTCAGGGAAGCCGTCATCAGCCCATTCTCTCCACCCCTTGCGGATGAGCGGGCCCTTGAGGCGGTGCGGCCCGTAGATGCGGCGGTGGAAGGTTTGCCCCTTCTTGCAGCCGCGCGGGTGCCAATGAGGCGTCGCAGTATTGCCGTACAGGTCGCTGTAGCGGCTTACGTCGTAGTTCGTCTCCGACCGCAGGATGATCCCATTGCGGACGAAAGCACGCAGGCGGCAGGCGTGGGTGTCGTTCGGGGAACAGACATAGGTGAAAGACGAATCATAGCGGTACTGGTCGCGGTAAATCGTTTCCCAATCCCGCTGCGGGTAAAAAGACAGGGGGTTGGGAACGTCGACCGGATCGAGCAGCTGAAGGTCGAGTTGGCTGAGCGCCATACCAAGGGCACCGGCCCCGGAGAGCTTCAGGAATTCACGTCGCGAGATCTTGGGCATAGGCTGTCTCCATTTTCCTCGGTCAAGTCTTTTTCGCGAAAGAGATAAAGGCCGGCAGGTGGTGGATCAAGTCGATCAAATCAGCACTGGTTGCGTGCAGGATCTGTGAAGCGTAGATGAACAACTCGCCGCGATCTAGCGTAACCCGGATTATGGGAAGGTTCGGGTGGGTGTCAAGGATCTGGGCAGTCAGCCGAGAAACCCGTTCCTCGGATTCCTTACCCTGGGCGATCAAGAGAAGGTCGAGGATATTCTGCGAGAGCCTGGGCAGCAGCTCGTGGTCAAGAGGCCAGGGGCCCAGCGTTTCGATGTCTTCCACACCGCGCAGGATGTGCTCCAGGCTCTCACCTAGCAGATCGCTCTCCGACAGAAGGGCCACACGTCGCTTCGCCATCGGTCCTACACCTGTTATAAGATTACAAGGTTCTCGATACAAAAGAAATCCCTCTTAGCCTTCGCGAGGGATGAGAAAGGAACGATTAATTTTCACGATCGGATGTAAATCGAATTAGTCCTTTTCCTCCCCCTCTCCCTTCACTACCACCGTCGGCGGTTTCTCTTTTTTCTCGTCACCGCTCTGGACAGCCGCCTCTACCGCACCTGCTTCGACGGCCTGTTCGGTCTCGACGGGTGTTTCCGCCTCTACTGTCACCGCCGGACCCTCCTCTTTCTCCTCCTCCCCCAACAGCTTCTCGATCGGGCCGGGAGGCGCCTCGTCTTTCTTTTTCTCCTCCCGGATCTCGGGCAGCGCAGCCGGGGAAATCCAGCCCATTTCCACGGCGTGCTCAGCCATCGGGATGGTGTCACCGGCCAGGATCAGCGTGCTGCCGGCCGCCACCACTTCCTTCGCCAGTTCGCGGATCGCCTCTGGGCGCTTCAGGTCACGGCTCACATTGCGAATGTAGACGGCCAGGATGCGGCCCGGAAATTCTTGCACCACGTCGCGGTAGATCTCCGGGTCCTCCTGCCCGCTGTCGCCGATCAAGATAAAAGACATTTCGGGGAGGAGAGTCATGATCTGGCAGATAGCGGCTAACTTGTAGATGCGGTGCCGGACCGGGGTAATTTCGTGTTCAGAAATGCCCCAGTCGCGCAGGAAAAGCATCGGCCCGAACGGGATATCCTGGAGCTGGAAGAAATCCGACAGCAGGTCATAGAGGTTCCACGGGCTGCTCGACACGTAGAACAATGGATTGATCTCATTCCCACTCTTCCCTCTGAGGAGTGCCCGGTAAAACGCTGCCACTCCCTTGAAAGGCAGTCTCGTCCGGGCATTGCCCAGGAAGACGGTGCGTGCCATACGGATCAGGTTGGTCGCGTCGGTATGCACGACCGTGTCGTCGACGTCGCTGATCACGCCAAATTCGGCATCTTGCGGCACGACGAGCACCTGCGCCTCCGCGTGCACCGGAGGATAGCCCTCCCGCAGGGGTGCCAACAGCTCCAACTCCACCGGCTGCCACAGCCGGCCTGCGGGCAGTGGTTCGGGCAAGTCGATTTCAATCTCAAAAAAGCCCTCGATATCCGTCACCACCTCCTGCTCAGCGCCGTGGATGCGCGCCAGCACACGCGCAAACGGGATCTCGTCGCTCTCGAAGCGCCGGTACATGTTAGCAAGGTTTTCCCAGATCGTATCGTTATCCTCGGCCGGCGGAATGCCTTTATCCTCAAGCACCCGGCCCTTCAAGTACACTTTTTCCCGAGTGCCGAAGCCGCGGTAAGGTTGGATCATGATCGGGTCCCGGCCGCCAATCCGTTCACGCAGGCGGTATTTTAACAGGTCAAAATGATCCTCGACATCGCTCACCAGGTGAGTGAGCACCTTCTGCCAGCTCGCCATCCCTCCTTACTCCTTTTCGATCCGCTAATTTTCACGAATCGTATCCTAATTCATTTCGCTGTCAATGGTAGAATATATTATGTAGCAAATTTCGCCACCCAGCGCGTGAGCGGCAGGCAGGCTGCCGGGCGAAAACCTCTAGAAGAGGCAAAGTTTCGTGAGTTTTTTTCTCAACACTTTCTTTATATTCGCAAACCAAACCTCGGGTATAATTCTAGGGTCTTTGGAAATCGCCGTGGAAAAAGGGATATGTGGGGGTTGTTTGCGGGCTTCG
>DASWHG010000346.1:0-2092 GCA_036393315.1 Anaerolineales bacterium
ACCATCGATGATCTCACCTTCGGGTTGATCCCCGAAAATGTAAGCCTGATCCTGCTGGCGTCCCTTGAGACGGCCATCGGGCTGGGCTTCCTGACCGGCAGGTACATGCGCCTGACGCTGGGACTGCTGGTCTTCCAGATGGCTGGAACCCTGACGCCGCTGGCGTTGTTCCCCGGGGAAGCCTTCATGGTCTTCCCATATGCGCCGACGCTGGAGGGCCAGTACATCATCAAGAACCTGGTGCTGATCGGCGCCGGGCTCGTGATCGGCTCTACGGTACGCGGCGGGCAGATCGTCGCCGAACCACAGGAGTTATCCCGGGGACGAGCGCAGTTGTCGGCCCAACCGGTCAGGGTGGATCGATCCTGAGGCCGGGAATCACGTCCTAACCGCTGGTGCCGGTTGTTGGCTCCGGCCGCGACCGGCGCCAGCGAGGCACTCGATCCGGTAAGGCATTATTGCCCATCTCTGCGCACAGCTTTCTGAGTCCTTCTCGTGCGCCGAGCCATTCGAGGTCATGGATGCTCTGCTCAAGCGGGACGTCGCGGCGAAGAGTTGCCAGGCGGCGGTAAAGAAACGCTTCCTCTTTGTGCGCTCCGAGATTCTCGGCCAGGCGGCGAGTACGACCGGCGGGCAGCCCCCACAGGTGGTGATCGTCAGGGATGGCTTCGAGGTGTTCGTACCTGGAGAGCACCGCAGAGGTGGACTTAGCCCCCCAAGCGGGGATACCCGGATAGCCGTCGGCCGAATCTCCTACCAGCGCCAGCCAGTCGGGGATGGAGGCTGGCGGAACGCCGTACTTCTCGATTACCGCGTCTTCGTCATATACGATGTCTCGGCGACGGTCCCAACACACCACGCGGCGCCCTGAGACCAGTTGGGCCAGGTCCTTGTCGGGAGAGCAGATGACAATCTGGTCGACGGCGGGCTCATCCTGGAAGCGGATCACGGCCGAGGCGATAGCATCATCTGCCTCGAACTCGACCATTGGCCAGACAACCAGGCCCAATGCGTATACGGCCTCCTCGGCGAGTGGGAACTGGTCGAGGAGATCTGGGTCAACGCCCTCGCCAGTCTTGTACCCCGCGAACAGGTCATTGCGGAACGATTCAATCACGTGATCGAACGCGCAGGCGATGTGGGTCGCGCCCGAGCTGGAGATGAGCGCGAGCAGGCTTCTGAGCAGCCCGAGTGTAGCACCGACCTCCCGACCGTCAGGCGCCTTCTTCCGGGGCGGGCCATAGAAACTGCGAAAGAGCTCGTAGGTGCCGTCGACAAGATGGATTTTCACTGGACGTTGATCCTACCTGGATGTCCGCTCCCGCCATTCCCATATCACGCTGGCATGCTCCTGGTAATGCCTGTATGTGTCGAACCGGAGACGACGCCGGAAGCGCGTCTCCTGCCTGATTTGCTCTTCGGGCGCGCTTTGAACGTAGTCGATGAGCCGGCGGTGAGTTTCATCCAGTTGCCTCAGCACATCGGAGAGTGGAAGGCCGCGTTTCTGTTCCCTCATCTGGGCATTGAAGGCATCGATGCCGCCATACTTTACAGAGTACCGCGGCGGGCTGCCTCCCTGGAGGATGAGCGGCAGAACCTTGAGCGCCTCCTGCTCCCATGTGGTCACGTGCGCAAGGATGTCCTTCACCGTCCAATCTCCCATGACGCCAGGCTCCGTCAACCGCGCGTCTGTTAAACCAGCGTAGGAGTCCTTGAGCGCCGCCCACGCCTTATCAAGTTTATTCAGAAGCTGCTGTCTATTCATGAAATTGGTGAAAAAAGGTCATTTTGAACCGCCAACAATTGGAAGATTTTATCACTATTTTCGCCAGTACCCCTACCACTTTGGCCCGGGTATCCTTACAGGGGCACGGCAGCATAGCTGCTTCTTAGCAGCCCTTATGCAGCCGTGCCCCTACTGAACCAGCGGGCGCTGTGGTGATACTAATGACACAAAAGCAGAGACGCCGCCGGGGACGGCGGCTGAGCATAAGGGAGGACGCCCAATCCGGCGGAACTGAGAGATCTCACCTGGAGGAGCCGCACGAACTGGATACTCCCCATTGGGGATAGCTGGACCAATGTACAGGAT
>DASWHG010000347.1:0-16120 GCA_036393315.1 Anaerolineales bacterium
CTCGAGGACGAAAAAACGCGCTTCGGGTGTATCGAGCTGCATCTGCCAGGTCGTACCGAAGGGGATAATCATATAGTCTCCGGGGTTGAACGGGAGCTGGCCGAACTGGCTGTTCATCATCCCGGACCCTTCGTGAGAGAACCAGACTTCGTAGGACTGTCCATTCCTGTAGAAGTAGTCCATGCTCTTATTGGGAAGGCTCATTCCCAGGGTGACGTCGTTGTTCCCCACCAGGACCCGGTGGGCCGCGACGGCATCACCTCCAACCGGCATCTCGGCCGTGCGGAAGGCGCGATGCCTGACCGGACCGAAATCGCTGTATTCTACCCTGGCCGGACCTAAGTCTTCCACTCTCTTAACCCGGGGCGGCAGAAAATGATGGTAAAGGATCGACTGGAGACCTGAAAAGCCTTCCAGTCCCATCACCTCCTCACGATAAAGGCCGCCATCGGGCTTGCGGAATTGGGTATGCCGCTTATGCGGGATTTGTCCAAGAGTTTGGTAAAAAGGCATCGGTATCTCCTTGCTACAATTTTAATATTGGAGGCTGACTCTCTTTTGTTCGAGGGGTCCTGGTCAATGATCTGCTACGATGTTCACCAGCTTCCCCAGCCGCTCGATCTCCAGCTCGACGACGTCGCCAGGTTCGAGCCAGGGGCCTTCTCCTTTCGTCAGCTCCAGCAAACAGCCTGTCCCAACCGTCCCAGAGCCAAGCACCTCGCCCGGCAGCAGGAAGGTGCTCTCCGAAGCGCGTGCGATCATTTCGCCGAAGGAGTAATGGATATCCTTCCAGTTGCCGCGCGAGCGTTCTTGCCCGTTTACAAACGCGGCCATTTCCAGATCGTAAACGCCAGGCCTTCCCGTCGCCCGGTCGGCCAGCTCATCCGGCGTGGTGATCCAGGGGCCAAGTGAAGAGGCAAAGTCCTTTCCTTTCGCAGGTCCCAGGCCGACGCGCATTTCCAGGCGCTGTACATCTCTGGCCGACCAGTCATTTAAGATCGTGTAGCCAAAGATATAATCGCCGGCATTCACAGCCGGGATGTCTCGCCCAGCCTGGCCGATGACACAGGCAACCTCCAGTTCGTAATCCAGCGCCCGGGAATAGGCTGGATAGGGAATGACCTCGCCTGGGCCGAAGATCGCGTTTGGGTTCGAGAAATAGAATACCGGGAATTGGTACCATTCGCCCGGGACTTCTTTCCCTCGCGCAGCATGGGAGTTTACGACGTGTCTTTCAAAGGCATAGAAATCCCGCAAGCCGGTCGGGCGGGGGAGCGGCGGGTGAAGCACCACCTGCTCGAGACTGGAGGCCACCGGTCTCTTCTCAGAGTCATGGATCAGCAGGAGATCCTCGCCTTCCAGGATGTTGATCAAATTGCGAGCGTAGGCCCAGGCCCCTGGACCGGCATCGATCAGCTCGAAGAGCGACTCCGAGAACGGCTCGAGCGGCAATCCGCGCTCAGCATAAGACCAATTCCGAGCGACGGCCAGATCGATGACTTTATCCTCGCGGAGCGCGCCCAGGCGAGGATTCCGCGGTTCCTCGGGTTGAGCAAAGGTGAGATATTTCATCGTTGCAGGATTTACGATCGAAGGGAACCTGCAGGTAGCCACCCCTCGACCGCGTTCCTAGAGATTCCCTCGCTTCTCCTGCTCGAGCTCGATCGCCTCGAACAAAGCTTTGAAATTGCCCTTGCCAAACCCCCGACTCCCCTGGCGCTGGATAACTTCGATGAAAGTGGTCGGCCGGTCCTGGATCGGTCGTGAGAAGACCTGGAGCAGGTAGCCTTCGTCGTCGCGATCTACCAGAATGCCCAGTTCCTGGATGGCTTCCATGGATTCTTTGATGCTGCCAATGCGTTCAGGAAGGGCCTCGTAGTAAGCGTCCGGGACTCGCAGGAATTCCACGCCGCGCGCTTTCAGGGTTCCCACTGTTTCAATGATATCGCCGGTGGCCATGGCGACGTGCTGTACGCCAGGGGTCAGGTAGTAATCCAGGAATTCCTCGATCTGGCTCTTCTTCTTCCCCTCCGCTGGTTCGTTGATCGGGAACTTGATCCGCCCGTTTCCATTCTGCATGACCTTCGACATCAATGCCGAGTACTCGGTGCTGATATCCTGATCGTCGAAGTGCAGCAGCTGGCGGAAACCCATCACCTTGTGGTAGAAGTCGACCCAATAGTTCATTTTACCCAGCTGGACGTTGCCGACGATATGGTCGACGGCTGCCAGGCCGGCGGGTTCGGCGGGTAGTTCGAGCGGGCGGTAAGTCGGTGCGAATGGGCCGCCGTAAGCGGAGCGGTCTACGAAGACGTGCAGGACTTCGCCGTAAGTCCGGATGGCGGCGGTGCGCAATTCGCCGAATTCATCCACCTCTTCTCGAGGAGGCCAGGCAATTACTGCACCGCGGGCCAGGGTCTCGGCATAGGCCCTGGCGACATCGTCCACTTCCAGGGCGATAACCTTCACCCCATCGCCATGCAGCATGTGGTGGGCGGCCATCTCGTCGCTCGGGCCGTAGGGAGCCGAGACGACGAAGCGGATCTTGCCGGATTGGAGGACATACGAGGCAAAGCGGCGGTTGCCGGTCTCTAATCCGGAATAGGCAACCGGTTGGAAGCCGAACGCTTTCCACCAGTAGTACATGGCATGCTTGGCGTTGCCTACCCAGAAGTGGATGTGATCGATACTTTTTATCTGCATGAACTCGCCTTCTTCATCCATTGGGCGAGTCTCGACTGCTGGAACAGGGATGGTCATTTCCTACCTCCTTAAGGATCTCGTTCTCTGCGAGACCTGACTCTTGAAATCGATAAAAATTCACATGCGGCTAAGGTTTATTGCCGGACTTCCCGCCAGCTGCTGGCTTCGTCTAACATTTCCTTCTCAGCCGCAGATAGCCGCAATCCCGCTGCGCCCAGGTTGTCCTCCAGCTGCTCGAGCGTGCGAGGCCCAATGATTGGGC
The DNA here is from genome assembly GCA_036393315.1 of Anaerolineales bacterium. Classification (GTDB taxonomy): domain Bacteria; phylum Chloroflexota; class Anaerolineae; order Anaerolineales; family UBA4823; genus DASWHG01. Next base: position 2,966 of record DASWHG010000347.1, read on the forward strand.
TGGTGATGAGAGGGTCCGAAAGCAGCCAGGCGAGTGCGATTTGGGAGATCGAGTAATCTCCTTTTTCCTTTCCCATGGCTTCCATTTTATCCAGCAGGTCCCAGTTGCGATCGTTGAAGTAGCGGGGGACGCTGCGAGCGCGGTCGCTTTCAGCAGGCTGGGAATCTCTACGGTATTTCCCGGTCAGGAAGCCGCCCGCCAGAGGGCTGTAAGGGATCACACCCAGCCCGTATTCCCGGCAGACGTCAGTCAGCTCGCGCTCGAATTCAGCCCGGTGTACCAGGCTATAGTGGGGCTGGATGGAATCGAAGTGCACAGTATTAAGCCGGTCCGCGGCCCACAAAGACTGCACCAGCCGCCAGGCCGGATAATTGGAACAGCCGATGTAGCGAACCTTGCCCTGGTGGACCAGGTCATCGAACGCAGACAGGGTCTCCTCAATCGGGGTGTTCTCGTCGAACCAGTGAGTCTGGTACAGGTCGATGTAATCCGTCTGCAAACGCTTGAGCGAATCTTCCACAGCTTGGAGGATGTGAGCCCTGGACAGGCCTTCATCGTTGGGATGGTCGCCTATCCGGCCGCGCACCTTGGTCGCGATGACGAGCTGGTGGCGGGGAACGCCGTTTGTATTGATCCAATCCCCGATGATCGTCTCGGCCACGCCGCCCGGGTTGCCTTGCGCCCAGCGGGAATAGATGTTCGCGGTGTCAATAAAATTGATCCCTGCCTTATAGCTGGCGGAGAGGATCTGGTATGACAAGGATTCACCGGCTGTCCAGCCGAACTGCATGGTACCCATGCATAGTTCGGAAACTTTTAACCCCGTGTTGCCCAGGTAGCGATACTCCATGTGTGTTTATCCCGGGAGGAGGCTGTCCTGTTCTTCGCCAAACATCAATGTCACCAACCCGCTGGCGAAAGAATTCAGGTATTCGCCGGCAGCGGCCATTTCTGGACTCTTCATACCGGCTTTTAACGCATCCGCGCTGGCGAAGTACATCTCCGCCATCATATAAAAGCCCTCTCCCATGACGGTGCGGTTGATGCGAGTGATCACAGTTTTTTGTATCCCGGGAACTTTCTCGATCAGTGGCAGGTGCGTTTTGAAATAAGCTTCGTCGAAGGCACCCAGGTCGGACGGATGTTTATAAAGAGCGATTAGCTTCATGAGTCCCTCTTTCTTAGATTGGTTTGAACTGTTCGAAGGGCTGCCTGCAGCTGTTGCAGACGTAGATCGCCCGGCAGAGCGTCGGGCCAAAGCTGTTCTTCAGTGTGGTGTCCTCAGAACCACAATAGGGGCAGGCGGCTGATTCCAGCAGAGCCAGGTCGAGTTGCCCTTCGTGGCGCGGGGGTGGAGCCAGGCCGAAGTTTTTCAGCTTCTCACGCGCCTGGGCCGTCATCCAGTCCGTGGTCCATGCAGGGGACAGGACGGTACGGACGGTGACGTTCTCCGCCCCCGCCTGCCGCAGGCGCTCTTCGATTTCGCTTTGCATGACGTTCAAGGCCGGGCAGCCGATAAAAGTAGGCGTCATCGTAACGATGACGTTATTGCCTTCCTTGCCTACAGCCCGGATCAGGCCCATCTCGACCACGGAAACGACCGGGATTTCCGGATCTTTTACTTCATTTAGGATCTGCCAGATCTTTTCAGAGGACAACGTTTCCATCTGCTTCACTCTTACCCACGGCTTTCGATGGAGAATCGATTCCCTTCCGGCTACTTGACGTCCAGCCCCAGCGTGTCTCGGTAGAAGCTGACCTGGGAATTCATGTCCTGGACGTAGAGGATCACTTCCATGAGGTCACCGATCGCGGCCATTGTTGCCTCCTCTCCTATACATCACCAGCTGGAATCCGGCTCCAAGCGGGCCACTGACTGCAGCTCTGTGACCAGCACCTTGAGATGGGGGGTGTGCTGGTCGCGGCTTCCATCGTATCTGGAAACATCCGGAACCAGATTCGAAAGATGACCGAGCTGCAACCCGGACTCTTCCAGGAGCGGCACGACCTGCTCGCGCCAGGCGATCTCAACGACCTCGGAAGGAGATCCGAATCCGCTGGATACGACCAGATCCTCACCAGCTACAGGAGTAAACAGCTGCCTGGTGTAAGGCCATAGGGCAGCCAGCGCGTTTTGCAGGCGGCGGTGGCTTTCTTCGGTTCCGAGGCCCAGCCTTTTGATCCATGCGCTCGTGTGCCTGTAGTGATAGAGTTCTTCCTTGCGGATCTTCGCGGCAGCACCGGCGAGCGGAAGATATCGGCTGCGTTCCAATTCACGCAGCTTCACCATTTCATAGGCATCGAATAGGTACTGGCGCAGCATGCTGAAGGCCCAATCTCCGTTCGGCAGCTCGACCAACCGGGCGCTGTGAAAATCTGAGGCATCCCGGAAGTAGACTAAGCGGTCAGGATGTGTTTCCGGGTCTTTGCCGGTAAATTCGGACAAGATCGCGTACCAGGTGCTGGCGTGCCCGATCTCATCCAAGGCGATGTTGGCGAAGGCGATATCCTCCTCCAATAAGGGAGCATGCCCGCACCACTCCGAATTGCGGTGCCCAAGGATGAGTTCGTCGTCTGCCATCGCCAGCAGGTATCTCTCGAAAGCTTGTTTTTCAGCTTGATCCATATCCATGCACCCAGTACCGGGTTACGGTTTCCGGTCCCTGATCTCCCGCATCGCTGTCTGGGTGTGAAAATCGGTCGACAACCGGAAGGGTTTATCGAGAGCGGGCAAAAACATACTTTCGATGTCCTGGGGCTGGCTGCGGGTGATCAGGCGGGCAGGGAAAACCCACCAGGCGAAAGGAGCCTTACCGCCTGCAAACCTGGCGATCCCCTCGCCCAAGGCCTCGGCGGGTGAGGTGGCCTGCACCTCTCCGACCAGAGTCTGTGTCCCTGCGGATTTTGCCTTCGAGAAAACACAGTAGATCTCTGTCTCGCCGGAAAGCCCGGGGTTCTCAGCTCCCTCTCCACCGGCCTCCTTTTTTTCTCCTCCTTCCTTGGCCAGCTCCTCTGCGGTCCGGGAGTAGATCGCCTCGGCGGGGACAACCCACAGGCTTGTGCATTCCGGGCGGCGGACGAAGACATCCCTCGCGTTTTGCAAGGCCATCTCCGCATCCGAAGCGTGCACCGAACCGACGTCCTGGTGCGGCTGCCCTTCCTGTTCCTGCAGGAAGACCTGAAAGCGGGGGAGTTGGGTGTCATTCATCCTTTAGAATAATCCTAATCGCTAGCGCTGCCTGGCAGCATAAGCGGCCAGCGCTTCTCTCACCCATGCGCCATCGGTGTGGGCGGACCGGCGCGCTTCCATCCGCTCTTTGTTGCAGGGACCCTGCCCTTTAACCACCCGCCAGAACTCGTCCCAGTCGATCTCGCCGAACTGCCAGTCTCCACTCGTCTCATCAAAGCTCAGATCCGGATCGGGCACGCTCAACCCCAGGTCGTGCAGTTCCGGCACGACCTGGTTGACAAACGCCTGGCGCAGCTGGTCGTTCGTTCTCGTCTTGATGCCCCAGCGCATGAGGATGGGTGTGTTCGGCGAATCGCTGTCGTTCGGGCCGAACATCATCAGGGTGGGCCACCACCAGCGGTTAATGGCATCCTGCACCATGGCTTTCTGACGCGGTGTGCCTCTCGCCATCTGGATGACGATGTCCTGTCCCTGCTTCTTGTGGAAATTCTCCTCCGCACAAATCCGAACCATTGCCCGTGAGTAAGGCCCATAAGAACAACGTGCCAGCATCGTCTGGTTCAAGATGGCGGCAAAATCCACCAGGTAGCCGATCACGCCGACGTCGGTCCAGTTCAGTGTAGGATAATTAAAAATGCTGGAATACTTGGCCCGCCCGGCGAGTAAAGCTTCCAGCATCTCTTCGCGGCTGGCGCCGAGCGTTTCGGCCGCATGGTACAGGTACTGCCCGTGTCCGGCTTCGTCCTGGACCTTCGCCAGCAGGATCATCTTTCGCCGCAGGCTGGGGGCTCGCGTGATCCAGGCGCCCTCGGGCAACATTCCGACGATCTCGCTGTGCGCGTGCTGAGAAATCATGCGGATCAGCTGCCGCCGGTATTCCTCAGGCATCCAATCGCCGGGTTCGATCTTCTCACCCCTCCCGATGCGCGCCTCGAACTCACGCAGCTTCTCGTCTTCATTAACCTGTTCGACCGGATCTACCGTCGCACCGTACACTTCCACCTCCAAGTCATCTTCCCCAGCATGGATCGGGGATCATCCGTTCTCTTTCTCGAGCTTAGATCCCGATCCAGACCGTCTTCACTTCCGTATACAGGTCCAGGGCTTCCTTGCCCATTTCCCGGCCAAAACCGCTCTCCTTGTATCCACCAAAAGGCGCAGCCGGGTCGGAGATGCCGTAAGTCCCGTTGATCCAGACCGTCCCGGCTTTCACTGCCTGGGCCAGGCGGTGGGCTTTGCCGATATTTTGCGTCCAGATCCCGGCGGCCAGCCCGTAGCGGGTGCTGTTGGCGCGCTTGACCAGCTCTTCCCAGGAATCGAAGGCCGTCACGGCCACGACCGGGCCAAAAATCTCCTCCTGGACGAGGGGCAGCGAATCGTCTTCGTAAGCGAACACGGTTGGCGAAAGGAAGTAGCCTTTCGCCAGTTCGCCGCCGAGTCGTTCTCCCCCGGTCACCAGCCGAGCGCCCTGGGCAACGCCAGCCTCGATGTAGCCGGTGACCCTCTCCAGCTGCTGTTCTGAAACGAGCGGCCCGACGTGGATCTTGGGGGTGAAACCGTTCCCCACCCGCACCCGCCGGGCTTCCGCAGATAAGCCCTCTACCACTTCGTCGTAAATGCCGCGTTCGACGAAAAGGCGTGAACCGGCGGTGCATTCCTGCCCGGAGGTGCTGAACACGGCCCAGAGCGAACCCTTGATGGCGCTTGGCAGATCTGCATCGGCAAAGATGATGTTGGGCGATTTCCCGCCCAGCTCCAGGCTCACCCGTTTCAAGTTGCTTTGGGCAGCCGCCTCCAGGATCTTGCGCCCGACTTCGGTGGAGCCGGTGAAAGAGACCTTATCGATCCCCATGTTGGCGGAGATGGCTGCTCCGGTTGGCTCTCCCGGCCCGGTCAGGATGTTGACCACGCCATCCGGAAAGCCGGCTTCTTGAATGAGCTCTGCCAACCGCAGGGCGGTCAGGGGCGTCTCCTCGGCTGGTTTCAGGATTGCGGTGTTGCCGCAGGCCAGGGCGGGCGCCAGCTTCCACGCGCACATCAGCAGTGGGAAATTCCAGGGGATGATCAGGCCCACCACGCCGACCGGCTCGCGCAAGGTGTAGACGAACTGGTTTGGCCGGGAGACCGGGATAGTGCTCCCTTCGAGCTTGCCGGCCCAGCCGGCATAATAGCGGAAATGGCTGGAAGTGGCAGGGACGTCTCCCTTGCTGGAGACGCGGATCGGTTTCCCGTTGTCCAGGGTCTCCAGTTCCGCCAGTTCGGTGGTGTGGGCATCGATCAGGTCGGCCAGCTTCCACAGGAGCCGGCCGCGCTCCTCTCCGGTCATCGTGCTCCAAGGGCCCATTTCGAAAGCAGCCCGAGCCGCCTGGACCGCCCGGTCCACATCCTCAACGCCTGCCAGGGAGACCTCGGCCAAAACTTCTCCGGTGGCCGGGTTGTACGTAGGGAACGTTTCACCGGAGAGCGCTTCTTCCCACCTGCCTTTGATAAAGAGCTTTTTCGGGCCGGTTTCTAAATACTCGATCGTACCTGGGTCAAGGGTTGTTTCGGGGGGTAAAGTGACGACCATAAATCCTTTCCTGCCTGTCTGGATAAAAGCGGAAGAATTTTCCTATTCCTTCAACTTCTCGGCGGCTGCTCTCCATCCTCATCTGGGATCGTGCCATCCAGCCACTCCGGGGCCTGGTCTTCGGCCCAGCGGCGGCGAATTTCATCATAATCCGGGCGGCGTTTCTCGGCGAAAGCGCGCACGCCCTCCCAGGTCTCCGGGCTGGTATTGTGGATAGCCAGCCAATCCCGGCCGTGGCCGACTGTCAGGTGCCAGCTCAGGTCGCGCCAAAAGTTCAGCTGCTGCTTGGTGTAGCGTGTCTTCTCCGGGAACTTGGCGACCAGCTTATCCACGATCTCACTCACCCTGGCGTCCAGCTCGACCCGGGGCACGACCCAGTTTACCAATCCCCACTCCAGCGCTTTTTGAGCCGAGATTTCCTCGTTCAAGAACAGGATTTCCCGCGCCCGCCGGTCGCCGACGACCAGCGGCAGGAACTGCGTGGCGCCTGCCAGGGCGACGCTGCCATGGCTCGTGCCAACCTGGCGGATGTAGATATCGTCTGCGGCCACAGCCAGGTCGCAGCTCAAATTGAACTCGTTTCCACCGCCGACCACGATCCCGTTCAGGCGGGCGATGGTCGGCTTGCCGATATTGCGCAGGCGTTCGTGACACTCGACGAATTCGCCCATCCACTTCCAGTAATCGCGCGGGCGCTTGAGAAACTGTTCCTGTTCTTTCAGGTCGGCGCCCGTGCAGAAGGCCCGCTCCCCTGCGCCGGTCAGCACCACTACGGCCACCCGGTCGTCCCAGCTGGCATCCTTGAAGGCCGTGTTCAGCTCTCGTAAGACCCCATGGTTGATGGCGTTCAGCACCTCCGGGCGATTGATGGTGATGGTGGCGCGGGAATCTTGTTTCTCGTAAAGGATGAATTCGAACTCGAATTCAGATGGGTTTCTTCCGATGAAAGTTCGCCCGCTCAATCCTTCTGTCTCCTGGACCCCTCGTCTCGTTGGCGGCAGCAAATCTCGGTCCCCATAGTTTCATTATAATCCACAAAGATTATGATAATCTAAGAAGATTATTGGTGAATTAATATGATAAAAGCCTGGTTTCTCATAATTATACCCCCTATGCCTGCTTCTTAACGATCAGGCGAGCCAGCCACAACCGCCAGTGCAGTCTCTTCCAGGTCTGGATGGCGCGCTCCTGCTCTTCACCGCCAATCGGGTGAGGGCTGTAGATCGTTCGGGCGTAAATCTCGGCCAACAGTTGGACTTCTTCATAAGCCGGCGCCAGGCGGTGCTGGATTCTTCCTGCCTGACCGAGCAAAGCGATCTGCCTGACCAGCTGCCCGGCAAACTCATGTGGCGTACAGGCAGGGGTAATTTCCTCGTCAAGTCGGCGGCCCTGCGCGTAAAGACGGCGGTAGAGGGCGGCTACGGTCCCGGAAGGGGTCAGGCGCTTTAGCGACCAGCCGTCATAGAGCATCCAGGCGGCGTATCCGCCGAGGAACAGTGCAAACATACCGGCTATTACAACGAACAGAGTACTCCAAGCTGGCTTAGCGGGTGTGTTGAATATAGTTTCTCCGGGTTGGTCTGCGGGCGAAGCCGGCTCTGGAAAGTTTTCGGTAGATCGCACGATGGGGGATACGCCGCCGGTCGGTTCGAACTCGACCCAGCCATAACCCGGAAAATAGACCTCCACCCAGGAGTGCGCATCGGCGGCGGTGACAATGTATGTGATGCTGCTCGGATCATACTGCCCGGAAGCGTAGCCCATCACCAGTCTGGAGGGTAGCCCGGCGGCACGCGCCAGCACCACCATGGCGGTGGCATAGTAGTCGCAGTATCCCCTGCGCAGGTCGTACAGGAAGTAATCGCTCACATCCCGGTTGATCGGCGGGACCGGCACCTGCAGCGAATAGGGGATCGAACGCAGGTAACTCTCGATGGCAAGCGCCCGGTCGTAAGGGGTTGGGGCCGTCGCGGTCAGGTCGCGTCCCAATCCCAGCACCCGGGCGGGGACGCTTTCGGGCAGGGCCAGGTATCGCTCTCGCACCCACTGCGGGTAATCCTGTCCGGAACTGCGCAGCTGGCTTTCACTCGCGGCTGACACAAATGAAACAGACTGGTATTCGGCTTCCGCGCCCAGGATCCCGAAGATGTCCTGGTGGGAACGCCAGGCGACCTGGGTCTCCTGGTCGGCGCTGGCAAGTTCGCCGGCCGCGTAGAGCAGCTGCGTGCCCTCTGACCCTGCGCGACTGTACAGGTGAACCTTCTGCTGTATCCGGCGCAGCGTGGGAAGATCCGATACTTGGATGATCTCACCTGCCGGATAGATGACAACCTCGGTGCTCCCGGTGACCCACCCACGCCCCGAGTAGCGGTCATAGGTCAGGCCCCGCCAGTAGGGGCTCGCAAGTGGGGCATTCTGTGGAGAGCCAGCGGATGCCGGTAGTCCTTCGACCTGGACGACCAGCACTACCTGCTCCGAAAGTTCGGGCCCGGATCCCAAAAGGTGGCTGCGAGGCAGGCCTGGGCTGTAGAAGTCTCCGAAAGGCGGTTTCTGCCAGGCACGCGGCCTCAAACCGAACGATTCGGCCACCTGCCCGGTCTCTCCTGCCTCCTGTGCTCTCATCCTCCGGGTAAGTTTGACCAGTTGCCGGATGGAAATGGACGGGGTTAACGCCGCCGCCGTCGTCAAAACCAGGACCAGGCTCAAGCTGGCCAGCGCCATTTCGAAACGGATGTCTTCGGAGTAATCGGTCCCGGTCCTCTCCCAGCGCTGGACCAGGCCCTTGAATTCGGCCAGCGTAAACAGGAGCAGGGTCGCGGCGAGGAACGCAGCCAGCGGCAGGGTGCTTTGGCGGGTGTAATTCAAGGTAATGGCGAGAAGAGCGCCGGATGGGATCACGGCCAGCAAGGGCTGTGAATGGCGGCGAACCGCCCAGGACTGCCAGACCGCGATTCCCCAGACGACCAGGCTCCAGAACAGCACGATGGCGGCCGGGTCGTAAGCCGGCTGCCCGGAGACCATCCCTGCAGACCAATGGTACAGGCGGGTCAGCGGGATGCTCACGCCTGCCCACAACTCATAGAGCGGGGGAAGGATCAAGGAGAGATCGGGTAAGCCCTCCCAGCGGAAAACCTGGCCTTTCATGAGCGGCAGGCCGAAAAAGAGCCCTTCGAGCGGTCCCGCTAACCGCCCGAGATGGAATAGCACGGCGCTTATGCCAAGGACTGCCGCAACCAGACCCGCCTGCCATCCTCGCAGCTTGGAGCGGGCTAACCACCATCCGGCGAGCAGCCCGAGGGCAGCGACACTTGACAGCCAGGAGTCCTCCAGCCCTTGTATGCTGGTCTCCAGCACCCAGACCAGGACCTCCATCAAGATCAGGAGCAGGGTGAATGCGAGCACCGTCCCGGCGCCTGCCTTCCGGACGAACCAGGAGACGATCCGGACGAGGCCCTCTGCGATCAAGAAAGCACCTTCCAGTCCAGGTCGTGCGGCCGGCGTACGGCCACCGCCCGGCCGGTTGGCGAGACTCGCCATTCCCAGCGGCCTGCCTTGCCTGGCACCGCCTCCGGACGTTCGAGCAGCTCTCTGCTGATGCTGTAACCCTGGATCCCGGACTCGGCCAGAGAGGCAAGCAGGGCGCGGTTATCCGCATGATTCCCAAACGTACTTGGGTCGAGCAGGAGGACCGTTGGAACCGAGCCGCGCCAGGTCAGGGGTAGCAACGCTTCCAGCCAATCCCCGTGGACGTTGGGAGTGATGAGGATCAGGCTTGCGCGCTGCCGGATGGAATGACGGGTGTGTTCCAGCAGCTCACCGAGAGATGATTCCCCGGGAGCGACGGTCGCCAGGGCGCGCAGGATTTCCCAGCGGTGCTCGCCTCCCTCCTGGGGGGGAATCCAGACCAAGCGTTTGCCGTAAGCCACAAGCCCGACCCTCCTGCCCTGGCGCAGGCCGCGGTCTGCCAGCGAGGCGGCCAGGATGACACTGTGCTCTTCGGTGCTTGCCTGGCCTTCACCTGCCTGCACGCGCCGGTCCATATCGATAAAGATCCACCAATCGCTGGAAGGGGTGCTGTCGAAAAGTCGTACGTAGAACTGGTCGCGGCGCGCCGATGTGCGCCAGTGGACCCATCGCAGGCTGTCACCGTGAACAAACGGCCGTACGCTGGAGGCGGCCTGTGTCCGCTCGGGCGCGTCCGGTCGCGGCCTCCCTTCGCCTGCCTGGCCGCCGGGGGCGATCTCGATGTGGGGCAGGGGGACGACCGGCGGCATGACCACCAGGTCGGCTCGAGACGGGTCGTGAATTTCGACGGAATACAGGCCCAACGGGTCGGCCGTTCGCAGTGTCGTGGGTCCCAGGGTATATACGCCGCGTTGTTCGCAGGCTGCTTGGGTCCGCCAGCGGTTCACAGCCCAACCGCCTACGCCCGTCACCCGGCTAGGGAGATAGCCGGGCAGCGTCGAGTGGTCTTCAATCTCGACCCACAACCCGGGCATCTTGCCGTCATTCTTGAGGGTGAAGCGCTCCTCCAACCGGTCGCCCACCTGGGCCCAGCCAAACCGCTTCTCGCGAACGAGGCGAAGGTTGTGCTTGAGCGAACGAGCCCACAGGTAGCTGGCGAACCAGGCGCCGCCCAGCCCGATCAGCAGCATGCTCCATCCCCGGAAAGGATCCAGCAGCTGCATGACCAGAAGTACGATCACCAGCAGGGGCAGCAAGCGCGATCGAAGCCGGAGAGAAGGATCGGGTGCGGGTCTCATTCGTTAAATAACAGATCGCTGATGGCGGAACGCCGACCACCAGCGATCTCTAAGCGCGGCCGGCAGTATTATTTTACCGCGCCGGCTGCCTCCCTGGCTGCGTCGAGCGTCGCCTGCATTTGTTCGATATGGGTATCCAAATGGTACTGGGGCTGCAGCATCTCATAAGCTAGCCGCCAGTAGCTTGCTTTTCGATCGCCAAATTCCTTCGCCAGCCGGGAAAGCATGCCGACCGTCTCCGCGGAGTTTCGCCGCAGCTCCTCGCGCAAATCCCGCAGGGTTGGATAAGCGTCCGCCGTTGCAGCGACCTGGGCGTTGAGGTTATCGCCGTAACCATCCGAAAAACGCTCTTCGCCGAAGACCAGTTCCGCAATATAGAAGTGGTTGTAGCGTTCGCCCTGGAGCAAATGCGCAATGTTCTCCTTGATGCTCCAATCATTCGAGGAGAGTTTGAAGGAAGCCTCCTCTTCGGTGACTCCCTCCAGGAATTGGTCTAACCTGGCTTCGACCTCAGCGTTGATCTCCCTCACGGCTTCCCCCAGCCCCTCAGCCGTTTCCGGGATCTCCGGGATCGGGCGTTTGGAGAACCGCAGGGGAACGGTTCTTTTCTCCGAACCGCGGTAATACACGACCTCGACCTCATCCCCGGCGTGCTGTTTTTGCAGCGCTACGGCCAGGCTGTTGTAGTCGGTTAGCGGCTGTCCACCCATGCTGACGATCACGTCATTCTTCTGCAGACCAGCTGCGTGGGCTCCCATGCCTTCCAAAGTTCCTCCCAGGCGGATCCCCTCGGTCACGGGCAGGCCCATCTCCTGGGCAACCTTTGCGTCGAAGTTCTCCAGCAGGATGCCGAGCATAGGCCTGCGGACGAAGCGCGGGTCCTCTCCTGTCTCTAAAATGGAGGCCAGGTTCTCCAGCCCGGTCTGCCAGCCTTCCTGGATCTCGTGATATGCCTTTTCCCATTCGTCCCCGCTGCCGATGCTCGAATGTTCCAGGGTTACCCGAGTTCCTCCATCCTGTGCTGCCAGGTCCACCTGGACCCGGGTCGGGGCCGGTTCCCCGCGCCCCTGCCAGGTGAATGCGACTTTCTCCCCGGGTTGGTTGGCAGTGTATTCGCCGCTGGCGTAGTACCCGTGATTCCAGGACAGGTAAAGCCGCCCGCCGGGGTGGGGGAGCGCCAGGGCTGCATCGCACAGCCACTCACGCAGGGCGGTGGCATTGGTGAAGTTCCGGTAAACTTCTTCCGGCGATGCTTTTACAGTTTGAGTTAATGAGACGGTCCGGGTGTCCATGCTGGTTCTCCTTTTCCGATTGTATTTATGTGAGATCTTTCGGCCATTCGCTGAAACCACATTAACGATCAGGATGGTCGGGATCGGCTGATTTCCTCCTTGGCTCATAAGATTGCTTTCAGCCGATTACAATACTCTGGAGAGGGATAAATCGTTCAATATCTGTCTCGGAGCCTGGCGACTCAAGTCGCGGCTACAAAGTACACGAAGCCTGACTTCGCAGGCTCATTTAGCCGACGAAGGTCGGCCGACATTGCTCGCAACGCGTGCTCTATGTAGGTGCAGTTTCAATTGCCGTAACCTGCGGAGAACTATGCTATTGTAGCACAAATGTTTCAATTCTGGAATGCCCATTTTCGGAGAAGGGGTGCGCAGCGGTAGCGTTCTTCGCCGTAGAATTGGTGGAGGTGATTGAGGACGGCGGTGACGTGCGCATAGCCTATCTCTCTGGCCCAGGCCAGGGGCCCTTTCGGATAATTCGTCCCCAGCTGCATGGCCTGGTCGATCGTATCCGGGCCGGCCACGCCTTCCCCGGCTGCAAAGGCCGCTTCGTTGGCCAGGCAGCAGATGATGCGCGGTAATACCAACGCCGGGGAGTCTTCTATCCAAACGGGGGTGCGGCCCAGGCCGGTAACGAAGGCATCGATCGCCGACCGCGCTTCATCCCCCAGGACCGGGCTCGCTACCAGGGTCGCGACGGTGCCTTTGAGAAAGAAGAGCCCGTCGAAGCCGGCCAGCCGCTCGGGATGCTTCGCCCAACGAGCCGCTTCGCCGAGGGTAACCGTGGCGCACTGGCAAAGAATTGGCACGTGGGGAGGCAAGGCCTGGTCCAGGCTCCTCAGGAAATCTTCCAGGTTTTCGTCCCGACCGGCCGCGACGATAACGGCTACCGGCTCGGGATTGGCGCTTTCGACGAATCCGCCCTGTGGGGTGGGGGCGGTCTTCAACAGGTCCGCCAGGCCCGGCGCCCAACTCCCGGGCGTGATCAGGACGGGGGTGGGAGCCAACTGGCGAGGGGAGGGGGGCGGAGGGCTGGCGGGTTGGGAAGTTGCGCCGCTGTAATCGTAGAAGCCAGACCCGGATTTTCGACCCAGCGCCTTCTGGGCGACCATGGCCACCTGGATACGGTGCGGCCGGTAGCGCGGCTCGTAGAAGGTCTGCTCGAAGACGGATTGGGTTGCGGCCAGGTTGACGTCGATTCCGATCAGGTCCATCAGCTCGAACGGTCCCATACGGAAGCCGGCTCCTTCCCGCACCAGGCGATCGATTTGTTCGTGTGAGGCGACGCCCTCACCCAGCAGGCGCAGCGCCTCTCCGTAGAAAGGCCGCGCCACCCGGTTG
>DASWHG010000348.1:0-19760 GCA_036393315.1 Anaerolineales bacterium
CGGCGATCTCTCCGGCCCGGATGTTGATTAAGACGTATGCTTTCATGTGGCTGTTTCCCTTTTTTCGTCTGTTGCCGGGTTGACCGGCTGTGCTTCACTCAAACGGATCTCCGGCGCAGGAAGACCGACCAATAGACGGCCCCGACCAGGACCGCGCCACCGATGATGTTCCCGATCGTCACAGGAAGCAGGTTATTGATCAGGAAGGTGCCCCAGGTCAGGCCGGAGAGGTCGAGGTCCGTACCGGCCGTGAATGCCGGGTCTAAAGCCTTGATCATCAATCCTAGTGGGATGAAATACATGTTCGCGATGCTGTGTTCGAAGCCGGCCGCAACGAAGGCCGTTATCGGGAAAATAATCGCCGAAATTTTATCGACCACGCTGCGAGCGCTGTACGACAGCCAGACGGCCAGGCAGACGAGTGCGTTGCACAGGACCCCGAGTGCAATGGCCTGAATGAAGCCTAGATGGACCTTGCCGTTCGCAATTCCCAGCGCGGCCAGTCCCACCGCGCCGCCGCCGAAGAGGTATTGCTTTCCCAGGAATACCATCGCGGCGGTGGCTACTGAGCCGACGAAGTTGCCGATGTAAACGATGATCCAGTTCCGCAGCAATGCGTATGAAGTGACCTTTCCACTGGCCCAGGCCATGACGATCAGGTTGTTGCCGGTGAACAGTTCGGCGCCGCCGACGATGACCAGGATCAATCCCAGGCTGAAAACCAGCCCGATCAGTATCCGGGCGACGCCATAAGGCAGGGTTCCACTCGTCCCGGCCGCTGCCGTGGTCGCTAACATGGCGCCCAGCCCGATGAACGCCCCGGCTAAGATGGCCAGGGTGAACAGGGTCAGGGTGGGCGCCTCGGATTTCCGGACGCCCAAGTATTCCGCGCGGGTTGCCATTTCCTGCGGGAGCAAAGCATCAATGTGAAGTTCAGTGCTCAAGGGTTTTCTTTGATCCTCCTTTCGCGCTTTGTTGTTTTTGCTTTGTTATCAAAGGTAGCGCGTCTCTTGTATTGGCGCAATGGACGAAAATCACCAATATTTACGATGATAAGCCAGATTCTGGTATCCTCACGATCCATAATGGATAAATAAGCACACCCGGTGAATGATTACCACCGGGCGTGATATTGGATCCCGAGATAATCCACCAGGTGACTAACCTGCGACGAACCCCTTGCTGCGCAGTAGCGGGTAGGGATCGACCAGGTTCTTCTTCAGGGCTGCCGATTGCTCGGGTAGGCCAAGCGCCAGCACCATCAGCTGGGTGAAGTACATCACCGGCATCGGTTCTGCCAGTTTCATCTGGAACTGGCGGGCATCCAGGTTCGTGTGGCACAATGGGCAGGCAACCGCGATCACGTCGGCCCCGGCCTCACGCGCATGGCCGATCAGATGGCTGCTCAAGTTGAGGACAATGTCGGGGCGGGTCAAAGAATGGGCCGCACCGCAGCAGCTGGTCTTGTACGACCAATCGACAACTTCGGCGCCCAGCGCTTCCATCAGGCTGTCCATCTCGGTGGGGTTTTCGGGGTTGGCTGCCTCGGTTACCTGGGGCGGGCGCGTCAGAAGGCAGCCGTAATAACAGACCACCCGCAGCCCCTCCAGTGGGCGTTTCACACGGGCGGCTACCTCCTCGACGCCAACCCGGCGGAAGATCGCTTCGACCAGGGAGCTGACCCGTACGCTGTCCTGGTAGGTATATCCGATCTCCTGGTCCATGGCAGCCTTGCGCTGCTCGTCGTGGCGGATTTCGTGCTGGGCAGCCTTGTGCCGGTTGAAGCAGGCCGCGCAAGGCATCGTCACTTCTTCGAAGCCGCTTTGCTCGATGATCGCCAGGTTCTCCAGAGGCAGTCGCAGGGCGGCTTCCGGGTCAATCCGGTGGGCGGCCGAGCTGCCGCAGCACATCCAGCCGCGCGGCTCGATCAGGGTCAGGTCCAGGGCCTCGCAAACGGCTTGCGTCGAAACGTTGAACTCCTTGCCGGTCGAATGAAGCGAACATCCTGGGTAGTAGGCTACGGCTTTGTTCGCGCCCGGGACAGCCTTCACCTTGCTGGGCGAGCGTGCAAGCGTTGGCAGGAAAGGCAGCTTGTTCTTGGCGATGGCTCTTACCCCCAGGTCCAGGTCATCGGTGATCTTGTGGGTTCTCAGCGTGCGAAGCTTCATCTCCGCCAAGAGTCCGAGCTCGTACGACCGTCCCCACAGGCGCACCTCTCGCATAAAGGCTTTATTGAAAGCGTCGACTTCATACACTGCCGGTTTGATGCCCCGCGCCAGCGCTTCCCGGGTGAGGAATTCCATGATGGCGTTGATGTCCAGTCCCTGCGGGCAGCGCGTAGAACAGGTCTGGCAGGCTGCACACAGCCAGGGCGTTTGGGCGTGCAGGGCGATATCCTCCTGGCCCAGCTGCAGCGCGCGCATCACCTGGTTCGGCTGCCAATCGAAGTACTCGCCAACCGGGCAACCGCTGGTGCATTTCACACACTGGTAGCACAGGTACACATTTTGGCCGAGCTCTTCCTGGATGCGCCGGGCGAGGCGCGGGTCGATATTCATCACTTCTGCAGTGCCCTTCTCCGGGTTGGCAGGCTGTTTCTTATCATCCACTGCCCACCTCCTTGGTACTATGAATTTCTCCAGGTGTGATCATCTCAGGCACCCTGGGGAACAGGCTCGGGGACGACCGGCCGCGGGTAAAGTCCGGCGCCTTCTACGATCGGCTTGACGGCTTCCTCCCATTCGATCGCCATGATGTGCACTCCTGCCACGCCCTCGATCTGACGCAGCTGCTGGATCAGTTCGATGCAGATCTTGATCCCTTCTGCCTGCCAGGCTGCCGAACGCTCCTTTTTATCTTCCTTGGTCAGCTCATCCTTGCTTTTGCCTGCCCAGGGCGCTCCGGCCTGGGTCATCCGCACGATCAGTTCGTCCGGAATTAAGATCCCGGGCACGTTTTCCTTCATATACTTCGCCATCGCCGGGCTCTTCAGAGGCCCGATGCCGGCCAGGATGAAGGTCTCTTCGTGGACCCCGAGACTGCGCACCTTCTCCATGAAAACCTGGAAAGCCGCAATATCGTAAATCAATTGGGTCTGGATGAAGTTCGCGCCCGCTTTTACTTTTTTCGCCAGGCGGTATGGGCGGAAATCGATGGGGTCTGCGAAGGGGGCCGCAGCTGCCCCGATGAAGAAGCGCGGCTCCTGTCCTTTGAGGGCGTCCCCACATTGGAAAGTGCATTGATCGCGCAGGTCGGCGACCATTTTCACCAGCTGCAAGGAATCGATATCGAATACATTCTTGGCTGTTGGGTGGTTGCCAAAGGTCTGGTGATCTCCGGAGAGGCACAGGAGATTGCGCATCCCAAGTGCGTATGCGCCGAGCAGGTCGCTTTGGATGGCCAGGCGGTTGCGGTCACGGCAGGTCATCTGGATGACCGGCTCCAGGCCTTCCTGGACGACGATCGTACCGGCCCCGATGCTGGACATGCGTACAATCGCAGTCTGGTTATCGGTAATATTCACCGCGTCGCAGTACCCGCGCAGCAAGGCTGCTTTCTTGCGGATGGTGTCGGCATCTGCACTCTGCGGCGGACCGAGCTCCCCGGTAACTGCAAAGTGCCCGGCGCGCAGGACATGCTCCAGGTTTGATCCCGACAGATAGCCGTTTCCGTTTGCGCTTCCAGTCATCGTCTATTCCTCCTCCGCCGCCAGGCGCAAATCTTCTCGGACGATCTTGCGCGGCCCGCCGTCCCGGGAAGTGCGCCAGTTCTTTGGCGCCTGCAAGTCCATCAACACATCCAGCTTGTTCATGCTGCTCAGCCGGTCGTAAATCAGCTGCCAGGCGCAGGGCACTTCATCGCTGATCTCGCAGTGCCCATCCTCAGAGCCGCCGCACGGTCCGTTCAGCAGTGACTTGGAGCAGCGCGCGATGGGGCATATACCGCCGGTCAGCCCGAGGATACAGTCTCCGCAGGCTGCACAGCGCTCAACCCAGACTCCTTGCTCGGTGGGCAACCCCAGGAATTTGGTGTTCAGGCCGGGAACGACCCAGGTATTCGGGAAGTGTTCGGCGATCGCCTGCACCCCGACCCCGCAGCCAAGCGAAAGCACCAAATCGGCATCTTTCACCTGCTCTTCGATGGAATCCAGGTACTCCCATTCGCACTGGCGCTGCACGGTCACGTCACTGACGTTTTTCGGATTGTTTTCTAGTTTGGACGCCATCCGCAAAGACGAGGAAACGATCGCGGCTTCGCGCGCCCCGCCCGCGAAGCACACGGTCACGCAAGTCCCACAGCCTACGACCAGCACATTTTGGGCATTCCCAATCAGCGACTTGATCTCTTCGAGGGTTTTTTGTTCTGCAACGATCATACTTCACACTCCCTTTGAAAAGGTTAATCCAGATGAGTTCAACCGGTCCGTTACCATTCGTTCTCCGTTACGACGTCCTTAAGCTTGTTTGGTCCCAGGGTTTCGACCCGCTCCGTCATCTCTTGCGCAGCGCGGGCAAATTCTCCGGCCATCGCAGCCGACATGTTAAACATATGCACCCGGTCTGGCTCCAGACCGATCTCGGACAATAATTTTCGGGCATAGTCTACTCGGCGTTTGGCGTTGGCATTACCTAACAGGTAATGGCAGTCACCGGGCAGTCAACCGGCTACCATCACTCCATCCGCGCCCTCCTCCATGGCTCCCAAAACCATCAGCACGTCTAACTTGCCCGTGCAGGGGAGCATCACGATCTTAACGGCCGGAGGGTATTGCATCCGCAGCCCTCCTGCGAGGTCCGCGGCTGCGTAGGCGCAGTGTTCGCAACAGTAGGCAATGATATTGAACCGGTTCGTTTCCATCTCAACCTTTTAACACACTCTCTCAACATTCAGCAGAGCCTCTACCTTAGCCATGACCTGGGAATCCGTGTAGTGATGGAGCTGGATGGCGCGCGCCGGGCATTCGGCAACGCAGGAGCCGCAGCCCTGGCAGACTGCCGCTTCGATATATGCTGCGCCGATGATCCCGCCAACACCGAATAGGTCCGCTTGAATTTTCGGCACGCCGAACGGGCAGATGCGTACGCAGGTCAGGCAGCCGGTGCACTTGCTGGCGTCGACTTCGGCGACCCGGCCCCCGGCGGTGAGCGCTTCACGGCTGAGCACCCGCGCCGCCCTGGATGCAGCAGCCTGCGCCTGGATCATCGTCTCGTCGATCAGTTTCGGATAATGGGCCATGCCGGCCATGAAGATACCATCTGAGGCGAAGTCCACGGGGCGCAGCTTGACGTGCGCTTCGAGAAAGAAGTTATCCGCATCCAGCGAGACTTTGAACAACCCCGCTACCTGGTGAGCATCCTCCTGAGGCACAACGGGCATGCTGAGCACGACCAGTTCCGGGTGCAGTTCGATCCAGCGGTCGAGCGCTGCATCCCAGGCGCGCACGTTGATCTTCGCGGGTGGCCAGCTGTCCGAAGATCGCCCTTCACCGGGTTCTCGAGCCAGTTCACCAGCCCCTTCAGGAGCATCATTCTCGATTGCCTCGAATCCGATTTCCGGGCGATGATCCGAGTCGTAGCGTACGAAGATAACGCCTCTCTCCCGAGCCTCGGTGTACAGCCGCTCTTTGAAGCCATAGGTACGGATGTCTTTGTAAAGGATCACGACTTGCGCAGCCGGGTTAAGCTCCTTCAACCGGATGGCATTCTTCAGGCTTACCGAGCAGCAGATCCGGCTACAGTATTTTTCTCCCGGGCCGACGCATAGGATCATGATGACGGAGCCGGGGTTCACCCGGTCCCTGGCGAGGGCGAATTCGAACTCCTGCTGGGTCAGGATGCGTGGGTCGGTGCCGTATCCGTACTCCGGCCCGCGGTACTCCTGGCCTCCGGTCGCCAGGATGGTCACCCCGTGCCTGATCTCCAGGCGGTCGCCGCTGGCCTGTTGGACCGTACTGGTAAAGTTTCCCATGAAGCCGGTAGAGGCGCTGACTCTGCTTTCGAGGTGGAGGTTGATGGCAGGGTGCGAGCGCACCTGGGATACCAGCTCCTGCAGGATGCTTTGCGGGTCTTTTGGCTGGTCGCCGCTGCCGGAGGGTGGAGCGGTGGTGTAGATATGCCTCAGGTTTCCACCCAGCTCGCCGGTCTTCTCGACCAGGTGTACCTGGAATCCCTGTCCTGCCAACGCCAGGGCCGCGGTCATCCCGGCTGCCCCACCGCCTACCACCAGCGCGGCCGGCTGGACCGGGACGCCGATGGTGTGCTGGGGTTCGAGCAGGGCAGCGCGCGCTGCAGACATGCGCACCAGGTCCTTGGCTTTCTGGGTGGCCGCTTCCCTGTCGTGTGAGTGCACCCAGGAGCACTGGTTGCGGATGTTCGCCATCTCGAACAGGTAAGGGTTGAGACCGGCAGCGCGCAGGCTGTCCTGGAAGAGCGGTTGGTGGGTGAGCGGCGTGCAGCTCGCCACCACGACCCGGTTGAGGTTGTGCTCCTTGACCTGCTCGGTGATGTGCTGGATGCTGTCCTGCGAGCAGGCGTAAAGGTTCCACTCGCTGTGGGCCACGTGTGGAAGGCCGGCGGCAGCTTCGGTCACCTCCGGCACATCCAGGAAGCCGCCAATATTCGAACCGCAGGAGCACACGAATACGCCGACCCGGGCTTCTTCCTGGCTGACGTCTCGCTCGGGCGGGAATTCGCGCTGCGTTGTCAGGGTGAAGCGGGCGGGCGCCAGATGCGCCGCGGCTGCCGCGGCTGCGCCGCTGGCCTCGACCACCGATTCGGGGATATCTTTCGGCTCGCGGAAGGGGCCGGCCGCGTAAATCCCGGGGCGGCTGGTTTCCAGCGGGTTGAACTGAACGGTGTGGCAGAAGCCGTACTCGTCAAGCTCGATGCCCATCTGCCGGCCCAGTTCGCGCACGGAATCCGACATCTCCATTCCCACGGAGAGTACAACCATGTCGAATCGCTCGTCGCGCAGCTCCCCGTTTTCCTCCGGATAATGCAGTATCAGGTCGTGCGTACGTGGGTCTTCACGCAGCGCGCTGACGCGGGCGCGGTGGTACTGGACCCCGTACCGGCTGCGGGCGCGTTCGAAGTAGTCCCAGTAACCCTTGGAGAAAGCCCGCATGTCCATCATGAATACGTGCACATCCAGGTCGGGCTGGTGCTCCTTGGCGATCACCGCTTCCTTGGTGGCATACATGCAGCAGACCGCCGAGCAGTAGTCGTGACTCTGGTCGCGGGAGCCGATGCATTGCAGGAAGGCCACGCGCTGTGGGGGCTTGTGGTCGGAGGGGCGGTGGACGTGACCTAACGTCGGTCCGGAGGCCGATAACAAGCGTTCGAACTGCAGCGCGGTGAGCACGTTTGGATAGCGCCCGTACCCGAACTCCGCGGAAAGCTCGGCGTGATATGCCTGGTACCCGGGGGCCAGGATGATGGCGCCGACCTGAAGCCTCTCTTGCCGGCCGACCATGTCGTGATCGATGGCGTTCACCCCGCAGGCGAAGGTGCAGCTCATGCATTCGGAACAGATCCCGCAAGCCAGGCAGCGGGCCGCTTCCGCCTGCGCGCTCAGGTCATCGTATCCGGCTTCGATTTCGGCGAAACTGTCGATTCGCTGGTTTACGGGCAGCTCCGGTAAGGGTATGCGTGGGCTGCGGTGGATCTCGCCGCGCGCCATCCGAGATTCGATCTCAGCACGCGACAGGCGGACGACCGGGAGTTCCGGTTTTGGCGCCGGTTCCAGGCCTTCGCCGGTAAGGAAGCGGATGATCGAGCGGGCCGACTTGTGCCCGCTATCGACCGCCTCGATGACAAATGCAGTGCCGGAGACGCTGTCTCCGGCGGCAAACACGCCCGTCCGGGTGGCGGCGAACGTGTTCGGGTTGATCGCGATCGTTTTTTGGCTGGTCAGGCCGACCCCGGCGTCGTCCGGGATGAAAGCCAGGCCGGCGCGCTGTCCTACCGAAAAGATCACCGTATCGCAGGGAATCACGTGGTTGGAGCCGGCGATTTTTTCGACGTTCAGGCGCCCACTTTCATCAAAACTGAACGAACTGACTTCCAGGCATTCGACTCCGCTGGCGCGCCCGTTTTCGTCTCCAAGGATGCGTTCGAATGAACGGCCTGGGAAGACGCTTACACCCTCCTCCTCAGCGGCCTGCACTTCCCAGGCGTGGGCGGGCATGCTCTCGCGGCTTTCCAGGCAGGCCAGGGAGACCTGGCAGCCGAGCCGCACGGCGCTCCGGGCGACGTCGATGGCTACGTTCCCTCCGCCCAGTACAAGCACGTGGCTTCCTAGTGCAGTGGGCCTGGAAGTTGGCGAATCTGGCGCCCCCCCGTTTCCGGCGAATTTCCCAAGCCGTACATCGCGCAGGAAATGGGTGTTGATCAGCACACCTTCCAGATTTGCCCCTTCGAGCGGCAGGCGGATGCCTTCGTGCGCGCCGACGGCGATAAGAACCGCGGCGAACCCCTCCGCGAAGACGTCGTCCAGGTTGTTGACCTGGTGGTTCAAGCGCAGGTCCACCCCCAGGTCGACGATATCCTGCACCTCGCGCTCGATGATATCGGTGGGCAGGCGGTACTCCGGCACACCCAGCCGTAGCATACCGCCGGCGACGGGCATCGCCTCGAAGATGGTTACCGGGTAGCCAGCCCGGATGATATCCTGCGCGGCAGTTAAACCCGCCGGCCCGGCGCCAATGATGGCGACTCGCCGGTCGGGGTGCTTGATCTCCACCGGTTCAAGGGCCTGGCGCGGTTCGGCGTAAACTTTATCGGTGACAAAACGCTTGAGGGCACGGATATTGATGGGTTCGTCCACCAGGCCGCGGTTACAGGCAGTCTCGCAGCGGTGGTTGCAGATCCGTCCGCAGATGCCCGGGAACGGGTTGTCCATCTTTATCACCCGCAGCGCGTCTGCCCAGCGGCCTTCTCGGATCAAGGCGATGTATCCCTGGGCGCGCTGGCTTGCCGGGCAGGCATCCCTGCAAGGTGCTATGCCGCGCTTCTCGATGGCAAACGCATTGGGGACTGCCTGCGGGTACAGCTTGTAAGCCGCCCTGCGGGGCGACAGCCCTTCATTGAACAGGTCAGGGATGGTCACCGGGCATACCTTGGTGCAATCCCCGCAGGCGATGCACTTGTCGATTTTTACATAACGAGGCTCACGCCAGACCGTGACGGAAAAATCTCCCACCTGCCCGTTCACTTCCTGCACCTGGGTCCCCGTTAAGATTTCGATGTTGGGATGGCGCCCGGTCTCGACCAGTTTCGGAGAGATCGTGCACATGGCACAGTCGTTGGTCGGAAACGTCTTGTCCAGCTGTGCCATCTTCCCACCGATGGCGGAGTTCGCTTCGACCAGGTAAACCTTAAAGCCCTGGTCTGCCAGGTCAAGCGAAGCCTGCATGCCCGCGATCCCACCCCCGACCACCATAACGGCGCCGGTCGGGGGTTTTTCGTTTGGGATTTCCGGCTGGATGAACATGCAGTACCTCCGGAAGACAGGATCAATCGATCGAGTAACGGGAAGGCTTCCTGGGAAGCGGCTTCCCCGGCATCACGGGTTCTAAGGAGCCGCAGGCCGGGATGCTCGCCTGCGCCTGCCTCGGAAGCCCTCCTCTTCCTCTGTGTCGACGGGAGCATTGCTCCCGTTTGATTTATCCTTCTCAAGCTGCAGCCTGATCGGGTTGGGACCGAGCTGGCGAATGCGCTCGGTCATGGTTTGGACTGCCTGGGAGAAGGTGTATGCCTGGCTGCCAGACATAAAGAACATGTCCAGCCGGTCTCCGCCCAGCCCGATCTCATCCAGGATTTTTTTTGCCCGCTTCAGCCTGGCCAGCCCGCGTTCGTTGCCGCGCACGTGGTGGCAGTTCCCAATCGGGCACGCCACAACGTACACCCCATCTGCTCCCTGCTCGAAAGCTTCCAGCAGGTAACGGACGTCCGTCTTGCCCGTGCAGGGCATGCGGACAAACTTTACGTTGGCTGGGTACTGGACGCGCAAGGCGCCGGCGGTATCGGCGGCCATATAGCCGCAGTAAACACAGTAAAAGGCCGTAATCTCCGGTTCGAAGGTCTGAATGGTTGGGTGATGACTCATTGAGTTCCTCGATCAGTAATCTCGCGGCAGCCCGGCGGTTATTGGAGTGTGGCTGCTTCGACCTGCCAGCGGCCCAATCCACCGGCATTTCGCAGCATCATTTGCTCGTCGGTATAGTGAACCAGCTGGATGGCATTTGCCGGGCACTCGCCCGTGCAGGTGCCGCACCCCTGGCAGAGGGCTGAATCGATCCAGGCAGCTCCTCCCAGGCCCCCGACTCCGGCCCGTCCTTCTGCCTCGATGACCTGGGGGATGCCGAATGGACAGGTGCGCGTGCAGGTAAGGCAACCGACACATTTTTCTGGGTCTACCTGCGCAACCACACCGCCCAGGTAGAGCACGTCTCGCTGCGATAGGACGGTGATCGCCCGGGCAGCCGCAGCTAAGGCGTGGCTGATGCTTTCCTCGATGAACTTGGGGTAGTGGGCCATCCCTGCCAGGAAAATTCCCTCGCGCATGAAATCCATCGGGCGCAGCTTCAGCTGCGCTTCCTCGAAGAAACCTTCGCTGGAAAGCGGAACGCGCAGTTTCGTTGCCAGGTCCCGAGTGCCCGGAGAAGGCGCCACCGACATGCTTAGAGGAATTAAATCCGCAGGTAGATCCAGCCAACGGTCGAGGGCGAGATCGCGCACCCGGACCACCAGGCGGCCTGCTCGCTGGATCACCTCGGGGGGTTGTTCGTCCGTGTAGCGGTAGAAGACGATCCCAAGACGGCGCGCTTCCGTGTAGTACTCCTCCCGAAAGCCATATGTCACGATATTCTTGTAAAGAACGCTCACGTGGCAGCCCGGATTGAACAGCTTGAGACGGATGGCGTTCTTCATCGTATTCGTGCAGCACACCCGCGAGCAGTAATCGGGGACGCCTTCGGGACGCACACATTGGATCATGACCACATCTTTTAGCGCCGCGATCTCCTCCGGTTTATGGATGATCTTCTCCTCCAGCTCTTGCTGGGTGATGACTTGAGGGATATTCAAGAGTGGATGTTCTCGGACTTCCTGCGCCCCCGTCGCCACGATCGTTACACCGTGCTCGATCTGGAATGCTTCTTTCCGGCTGTCGAGTTGGGTGGCGAGCTCCGTTTGGAAGAACCCCAGGTGACCGGTGTTGTGGATCACTTCGGTGCGAGTGTGAACGGCGATCCGCTGGTGGGCGCGGACTCGGTTCACCAGGTCGCGCAGCAGGCGCTGTGGGTTATAGCCTTCCGCCACGTAATACAGGTCCAGCAGGTTTCCACCTAACCGCTCCGTGCGTTCCACCAGGTGGACGTCGTAGCCGCTGTCCGCCACTGCCAGGGCAGCGGTCATCCCGGCCAGGCCGCCTCCGATGACCAGCGCACTTGGCCGGCAGCGGTGCTGGCTCTTTTGCACCGCGCGTGCCAGCAGGACACGGGCGACCGCAATGCGAACCATCTCGTTTGCCTTGCGGTTCGCCAGATCGCGCTGTTCCCGGTGGACGTTGCTGCACTGCTCACGCAAATTGACGATTTCCAGCAGGTATGGGTTCAGCCCGGACTTTCGTATCGTCTTCTGGAAGAGCGACTCGTGAGTCCGGTTGCTGCAGGCAGCGATGACCACCCGGTTGAGCTTTTCCTCCTGGATGCGATTTTGCAGGTGCTGCTGCGCTTCCGGCATGCAGGAAAATTCAATCACCTCGGCGACTGCAACGCCCGGTAGGTGGCTGGATTGGTGAGCGAGGGAAAACACGTCGACCACTTCAGTGATGGTGCTTCCGCACGAACAGGCGAACACACCGACCCGCGGCGGTTCGGCGCTCACATCCCGCTCTGGAGGAAAATCGTTGGTGGAGAGGAACGGCCATTTCCGGGAATAGGGATAGGTGCCAAGGCGGTCGTTGAGCAGGCGCATCACTTCGGCTGCAGCGCCGCTCGCGTCGATGATCGTCTCGACGATCTCTTTCGGGGAGGAGAACGCACCGCATACGAAAACGCCGGGCCGGGTGGTTTGCAGCGGCGTGAACTTTTCTGTTTCACAGAAGCCGTAACGGTTCAGTTCGATGTCGAGCATTTCGGCCAGTTCGTTCGCCGATTCAGGTGGTCTGAGCCCAGTCGCCAGCACGACCATCTCGAAGCGCTCCTGGCGCAGCTTCCCGTCAGGATCGGCGTAATGCAGGATCAAGTCTTTCGTGACCGGGTCTTCTTTAATCTCGGAGACCCGGCAGCGGTTGTACTGGATGCCGTGTCCCTTTCTGGCAGTCGCGAAATAAGCGCTGTACTCCTTGTTGAAGGCGCGTTCATCCATGATGAAAACGCTGCATCCAACCTCTTCCCCGAGGCGCTGCTTGGCCAGGATCGCTTCTTTGGTGGCGTACATGCAGCAGATGGAGGAACAATAGGTATTGTATTGGTCGCGCGAACCGATGCACTGCAGCCAGGCAATGGAGCGCGGCGGGCGTCCATCCGAAGGCCGGTGGATGATCCCCTCGGTAGGCCCTGAGCGGCTGGCCAGGCGTTCGTATTGCATCGCCTGGAGGACGTTGGGGAAGCGACCATGGCCGAGCTCCTCCAGCTCCTC
The DNA here is from genome assembly GCA_036393315.1 of Anaerolineales bacterium. Taxonomy (GTDB): domain Bacteria; phylum Chloroflexota; class Anaerolineae; order Anaerolineales; family UBA4823; genus DASWHG01. The sequence continues at coordinate 12,642 of DASWHG010000348.1, forward strand.
AGCCGGGTATACCTTGAACCCAAGCGCCAGTATGATGGCGCCGACTTCCAGGGTTAGCAGGCGAGGCTGCTCGTGCAGGTCGATCGCGTGCGTGGGACAAACCTCGACGCATTTCCCGCACGTCTCGCAGTAGGGGCCGTAATCGATGCAGTATGCGTCCGGCGTGGCCCGGGCCGCGACCTTATACGCCGCCTTCCGTAGGGTCATCCCTTGCTGATAGCTGTTCGGCAGTTCGATGGGGCAGACCTGGTTGCACTCACCGCAGCTCGTGCAGCGCTCCGGATCCACGTACCTCGGTTCCTGCCGGAGAGAGACCGTGAAGTCCCCAGCCTGGCCCTCTACATCTAGAATGCGGGTGTTGGTCAGGATCTCGATGTTTGGGTGCTGGTTATGGTGGATATAAGCCGGTGAGATCGAGGGGCGGGTGCACCCGTAGCCGTGATCGGCAGTTCCGCGGCAGAGGACGCAATCGTGCTGCGGGAACATGAAGCCCAGCTGCGCCACCCGTCCTCCCAGGCAAGGTGTCTGTTCGACAAGATAAACTTTCAGGCCGGCGTCGGCAAGATCGAGCGCTGATCGCATACCCCCAATGCCACCGCCTACGACCAGGACTGAGGCTGGTTCAACACGGTGAATCCGTGGATCAATCGTCTGCATTAAAGCCTCCCCATGGTGGGGCTATATGATGACGAAAAAGATATAGCAAACCGCCGAAAGGGTTTTAATAAAAACGGTAGTGTTCCTGGCGGTCTGCTGGCTGACGCTGGCTAGCGCTTAAGTGATTGGCCTTTTGGCGCTTTATTCTTGTAAAGTTACTTTTGGCCAATCACCTATATATGTCTTTTCTTATCGTTATTATAGAAACAGGATCCGAAAGATGCATCTGTCAAACGTCAACAAAATACAAGTAAACCTTCCTTTTCGTGCCGCGAGCGTGAAAACCCCTGCATTTCTCCCCAACCTTTTTCCGGCGCGTGTGAGATTGGCAGAAGGAAGGCCTGGCGGCGCACTCGCACGCCGCCAGACCCACGATTCATTCACAGCATGGGCAGCAGATAGTCGAACGCGCTCAAGGCAGCCTTGGCTCCTTCGCCGACTGCCACCAGCACCTGCTCTGCATAGGAGTCCGTCACATCGCCTGCCGCGAAGATCCCCGCAACGCTGGTGCGGGCAAAGCAATCAACCTTGATCCGGCCCTGTTCGTCCAGATCGACCAGCCCGGAGACCATCTGCGAGTTCGGGACAAGGCCCATCTCGACAAAAGTCCCTTCAGCCTCGATGCCTGCTTCCTGACCCTGGGGATCCTTCACCACGATCTGTTGGGCGTATCCATTCCCTTTGACTTCGACTACTTCATAACCAGGAAGGAGGGTAACGTTCTCCGATGCCTGGAGCTTCTTGCCAAGTGGGGTCTCCAGCGCCTCTCCGCTTACACCTACCAGGTGCACGTGTTTGGCCACCATGGCCAGCTCGGCTGCGGAGCGCAAGGCAAGATCTCCGCTGCCTACGACGACCGTCTTTCGATCGATGAAGAGCGGCGCGTAGCTCAAGGCTGAGTAGCACAGGCCGCGCATGATGTAATCTTTTTCGCCAGGGACGGTCAAACGCTGCTGTCTGGCGCCCGTGGCAATGATCACCGCGCGGGTGATGAGTTCACCCCCTCCCTTCGTGTGAATCACAAAGCCATCCGGATGCTGGTCGATGCGCTCGACCGGCTCCATATGGCGGGCGAACTTTAGGTATTCCAGCTCGCTCCTGAATTTATTGACAACTTCAAGCCCGCGGATCACCTGGTAATCTTCGACCCAGGGTAGCGCCAGGTGATAATTGGTCTTCCCGCCCAGGTCCTTCGAAACCATCAGGACGTTCAATCGTTTACGGATGGCGTAAATCGTCGCAGTCAATCCGGCAGGACCCCCACCAACAACGATTAAGTCATACATGTTTCACCTCTTGGTGCAGATTGTTCGGTTGAATGAATCTGGTTTTCAATCTAATTTTGGTTCGGCGATGAAACCTTCGCGCATCATGGTATGGGTCAGGTCACGCGAACGCTTGATGATGGAGCGGGCGTGTTCGAAGAGCTCATCGTAGCTCATGGAAAGCCGGGCGATACCTTGCTCTTGGGCTTTCATAGCCACGGCAGCCGCCTCACGTGGGAATACTTCCCAATCGTCCATGTTGGGCAGGATGAATTCCTCATCCAGGCGGTCGCCAACGTGGTCGGCCAGGGCATTCGCCGCCGCGAAGCACATCTCGTCGGTGATCGTGCGGGCCCGGATATCGAGCGCGCCTCGGAAGATGCCCGGGAATCCGAGCGAGTTGTTCACCTGGTTGGGGAAATCAGAGCGGCCGGTTGCCACGATCCTCGCCCCAGCCTCGTTCGCTTCCCAGGGCCAGATCTCGGGCACCGGATTGGCGCAGGCGAATAAGATGGCGTCCTTAGCCATCGTCTCGACCCACTCAGGCAGGATCACTCCCGGTCCCGAGCGCGACAGGGCGATGACGACATCGGCGCCGTGCATGGCATCAGGGATATCACCTTCCCGGCCTTCCGCGTTGGTGATCTGGCATAGATGCCACTTGTCTACGTATTCAGCCTTCCGCATCTCCAGGTCTTTGCGATGTTTGCCCAAGATGCCTTTACTGTCTACCGTGAAGCACTTGGCCGGATCTGCTCCTGCTCCAAAGATCAGGCGGGAGCAAGCGACATTGGATGCCCCGGTCCCGACGAAAACAATGCGCACCTCGCTCATCTTTTTGCCGACCACCTTGAGGGCGTTGATCAAGGCTGCAAGAGTGACGGTCGCCGTCCCTTGTTGGTCGTCGTGCCAGATGGGGATCTCGGCTTTTTCACGCAGGGTGTCCAGGATGCGGAAGCATTTCGGGTTGGAGATATCCTCGAGGTTGACCCCACCGAAGCCTGGCTGGAGCATCAGCACCAGGTTGATGATCTGGTCGGGGTCCTTCGTATCGACCATGATTGGAACGCCGTCTACCCCACCCAGGTATTTGTAGAGCAGGGCTTTGCCTTCCATCACGGGCAGCCCGGCCTTCGGGCCGATATCCCCCAGGCCCAGGACGCGCGTGCCGTCGCTGACAACCGCCACGGTGTTCCACTTGTTGGTGTATTCGTACACCTTTTCCGGGTCGGCGGCGATTGCCCGGCAAGGGGCTGCTACTCCAGGTGTATACCAGATGGCAAAGTCGTTGAAATCCCGAACACAGCACTTGAGCACGGTTTCCACTTTGCCTCGATAGAACGGGTGCAGCTTCATCGCGACTTCCGAGGGCTGCTTCGCTTTGGCTAAGAGCTCGTCGACGTTGATGGGATCCTTTTCTTTCAACATATCAAGTCTCCTGTGTGTGAGAAAGGACACGGAATTACACGATCTGTACTTATTGCTGCAGGTAAGAGTCAGCGTAAATGACTTTATTCAGCAGGATCTGTACGGTCTTCCAGATTTCTACCTGCTGAGGGTCGCCGAAGTCCACATCCTCGACTGCAGGTTCTTCCATCGCGGCAATGCGGTCTGCTATGTTCAGGTACAGGCGGCCTACGGGGGTGGAGGCGTCCCGTTCTTCGATAATCCGCACGGTCTCTTTGAGCGGCTCGTCGAGGGGATCGGCGATCATCATCTGCAGCCCAACTCCCATGAGCATGGCGCAGTACACCCGGTTGATCAACGCCCGGTTCTCGCGCGGCACGGCATTTGAGACGTTGGACAATCCTACCGAAATGCAGGGAGGCGGATCCCAGGCGAACTGCAGGGTGCGGACAGCCTCGATCAGATGCGGGCAGTATTCCTGGCAGCCGGAAACCGTCAGCACCAGGGGATCGATGATCAGGTTCTGCATCGGGTAATCGATCTCCATCATGCGCGGGATCAATTTCTCGAGCGCGATGTTGACCCGTTCGTCCGCGGCCACCGGGATCCCACTCGCCCCCATCGTCAGCGCGACCAGGCGTGCATCGTATTGCTTAGCGAGCAGTGGAACCTTTTCGAGGCGTTCGGGCTCAGCTGAGGTGGAGTTGATGATGGGCTGGGCTTTTGTGATTTTCTTCAGGCCGGCTTCGATGCCGAGCAGGTTGGTGCTGTCGAAGCTGAGCGGTACATCCGCCACGGCCTCGACCGCTTCGACGATCCAGGGGAATACTTCCTCCCCATCCTTCTTGCGTGGCCCCAGGTTCAGGTCCAATGCGGAAGCGCCCGCTTCCACCTGTTTCACGGCCAGTTCCTGGAAGAAGCGGGCATCTCTCTCGGCCAGGGCCGCCTTGACTTTATCGGAAATAATGTGAATGTTTTCGCCAATGATGTACATGGGAGCTCTCCCGTTCAGGCTTTCTTGATGCTAATCGCTGCCTCTACCGATGGGAACCGGGAAAGATCGGTATGCGGTAGGAACAGCGCCGACATAAACGCGTCGTAGAATGTGTTATCGGCCGATAACTCGATGTAGGTCATGCGGGCTGCGATTTCCCGTACGCGATCCCTGGCCCGATAGTCCAGCAAAGCCAGGTAAGCGCCGCGCACGGCGGTGTTTCCCAAAAACTGGAACCGCTCCCAGGGCAGATCGGGCAGCAGCCCGATGTCAATGGCCTTCTCGACGTTGATATACTTTCCAAAGGATCCGCCAATCAGGATCTGTTCGACCCAATCCAGGGGGATGCCAATGCTGCTTGCCAGCACGGTGAACCCGGCGTAGATGGCAGCTTTGGCGCGCAGCAGGTTGTCGATGTCTACGTGGGTGACAGCAATGTCCTGCCCGTGTTCGGTTTCAGATCCCCAGGCGACCACGTATTCCCAGCCATGCTCACCCTGCCGGGTACGTGCTATATTAAGGGTGGCATTGATATTTCCTCCTTTGTCGATCACTCCGGTCAGGAACATTTCAGCTAAAAGGGCAATTAACCCGCTGCCGCACAGGCCGCGCGGCCGGACACCGCCGATGACGCGATAGGTGGGCTCGTAAGTCTCGGCGTTGATCCAGGCATCTTCGATGGCACCTTTCGTAGCGCGCATGCCATGGGCCACTCCGGCGCCTTCGAAAGCGGGCCCCGCAGAGCAGGCACAAGTGACCAGCCAATCCCGGGAGCCGAGCACGATTTCCCCGTTGGTGCCAATATCCATAAAAAGCGTGACCTTCTCCGTGTCTTCGACTCCGGAGGAGAGAACGCCCGCGCTGATATCGGCCCCGACGTAGCTGGCCACTCCGGGCAGGCAGTCAACCGTCCCATCCGGATGGATCTCCAGCCCGACCTCTCGGGCGGTCAGGGAGGGTACATGGTTCACCGCGGTCACAAACGGCATCTTGCGGATGTTCTCCGCCGGGATGCCGAGCAGGAGGTGGATCATGGTGCTGTTCCCCACCACGGTGGCCTTGACGATCTCGCCCGGCGTTACCGGTGTTTCGGATTTGATCCGCTTGCAGGCCAGCACCAGCAGCTCGTTGATGGTCTCCAGCACCAGGTTTCGCAGCTGCTCGCTCCCGCTGTTCTTGCTGGCAAAGACGATCCTGGACACCACATCCTCGCCCCGGCTGATCTGCTTGTTGTACTGGGAAGCCTGGGCTCGCACCTCGCCGCGGACCAGGTCTACAATCCAGACAGTCACGGTGGTGGTACCGATATCGATGGCCGCGCCCCATAGAGGGGCCTCGCTCAGCTCCAGGCCGGGTCGCAGGTCGATCAGCCGGGGAGCGCAATCCGGGCAGTCCCAGCGGCGCAGATCGAGGATGGCAGTCACCCGCCAATCATCCTGGCGGAGCGCTTTCCCGATCCTTTGGAGCCCGGAAAGCGAAATCTCGACCGATTCGAGCTTGACTTCCTGGCGGAGCGCGGTCTTCACCCGGCTCCAATCGTCTGTCTGGTCGCTCATATCCGGAGATGGGATGGTCAGGGGCACCCGCCGGATGGCCTGGTCCAGCCAGAAATCGTACCCCTCCGGGACACTCACCTCGGCTACGGTGCGGTCACTGGTGAGCAGCCGTTCGATCTTCTCCTGGGGTGGGACGGAGACGGCAATATCGCCTTCGATGATAGACTGGCACGCCAGGGCGTAGCCGAGGGCCATATCCTCAGGCGAGAGGCGCACGGTGCTTCGTCGCCGGACCGTTCCCGAGGTCACCTGGAGCGCGCAGCGACCGCAGCGGCCTTGCCCTCCGCACGGTTGGGCAATTTCCACCCCGGCGAGGTGCGCTGCTTCGGAAAGCAGCGTGCCGGTTGGCACGCGCACTGCTCCGCTGGCGACATCGAAGGTGACGGTATGGTCAGCCATTCTCGAAAAAGTTCACATATGGCGGGCCAGGCGCTGCCTGGCACCTGGCCCGTGTTGCTAAAGCGCTTGTTTCATGAAGCTCGGCAGATCGACCGCTTCACGCGGGCCGACGCGGATTTCCCAGCCAGGCAGCTCCTCTTCGAGCTCCCCGGAGAGGACAGCCACGTGCCCGGGCAGGACCAGCCGCTTGCGGCTGACTTTCTCACCCGCACTAAATCCCTTAACCGCCTTGGCGATCCGCTCGGCATCGAACTTCCCGGCTGCCCAGGCAGTCAGGACGCTCATGCCCTCTGCATCGGTCACCAGCAGCCAGGCCGGCAGCCCCGAGCCCTCGACTTCGTTGGCTACGCTGAAATAGGTGATACTGAAGTTGGTGGTTACCAGGATGGGGTCTTCCGGTTTGGGGCTGTTGATCTCATACAATCCTGGCTGCACCTGGATCGGCTTCTGAGGGTCCGTGTAGATATTCTGCCTCAGGACCAAAAGCGGATAGACTGTTTCCGGCGCAAAGTGATCGAGGACGATGAAACCGGCATATTTCGCGATCGCCTGGGCAGCCAGCATCGGCTCCAGAGCCGGGTCTCCGATGTCTCCGGCGAAGACGATCACCGGGAACCCTAATGAGCGGAAGTTCTTCTTGATTGCCAGGCGGCGGATCTGTGTCCCGGAGGAGAGCTGCGGGCTGAAGGTCCGCCCACCGGGATCGAGCACTAGGTCTTCCAACCCGGTCGCCTTGACCTTATCAGCCAGTTCAGACAGCTCATCCAGAGAGCTGGCGATCACCCCCAGGGGAGCCTTATGCTGCCTGGCCAGCTGGGCCATCGCTTCCCAGTTGCTGGCA
>DASWHG010000349.1:0-8485 GCA_036393315.1 Anaerolineales bacterium
GTCGGCCACCAGGATACCCAGGCAGATGATCGGCTTATCGCGTTCGTTCATGAACCTTTTCCTGATGTTTGGTGCTGTTCCACAATTTCGGCCATCTGGCGGAATTCGGCTGCCAGCGCCGGGTAGAGAGCCTGGTAGCGCAGGTAGTATGCCGGGTATACACCGGTGTTTCCCAAGGGCCGGGTGCTACCTGTAATCCGGATCGCCGCCTCGCAGGCGGCCGGCACGTTATCGTAATAACCTGCCCCCACGCTGGCCAGCAGCGCGGCTCCGTAGGCCGCGCCTTCGGTCGTGTTGACCGTGACCAGTTCGACGCCGAGCACCTCCGCCAGGATCTGCTGCCAGAGCTGGCTCCTGGCACCCCCGCCGGAGATCCGTACCTGTTCGATCGCGCCAAGTCCTGCCTGCTGGATCAGCGTAAAGCTGTCTTTGATCCCGAAAGCCACACCTTCCAACACGGCGCGGGTCAGGTGCGCCCTGCCGTGGCGCACGGTCAGGCCGACCCAGGCGCCGCGCGCCAGCGGGTCGGGATGGGGGGTGCGCTCGCCGGTCAGGTAAGGCAGGAAAAGCAGCCCCTCGCACCCCGGCGGAACCTGCCCTGCCTCATCGATCAATTCGTCGAAGCCTGTCGCCGGGGCAAGCGTATCCCGGTACCACTGCAGGCTGCCCGCCGCGCTGAGCATCACGCCCATGAAATGCCAGCGACCGGGGACCGCGTGGCAGAATGCGTGCAGCCGGCCCTGCGGCTCGATCAAGGCATCTTCGGTTGCGGCGAAAACCACGCCCGAGGTCCCCAGGGTGAGGGCGATGATGCCCGGCTGCACGGCCCCCACGCCCACAGCCTGGGCCGCCTGGTCTCCACCCCCGCCGACCACGGGCGTGCCCTCCGATAGGCCGCTCTCCTCTGCCGCCTGCGCGCTGACGACTCCCGTGACCTCCGGGCCTTCGTAGGTTTGCGGGAGCCATCCAGCCGGGATGTCCAGCGCCGCCAGCACCTCACTCGACCAATCGCGCTTCTTGAGATCGAACAGGATGGTGCCGGACCCATCCGCCTTGTCCATGGCGAACTCGCCGGTCAACTGGTACCGGATGTAATCTTTGGGGAGCAGGATGTGCCGCGCCCTGGCGTACACTTCCGGTTCGTTCTCCTGCACCCACAAGATCTTCGGCGCAGTAAAACCGGTCAGGGCGTCATTTCCGGTGATCTGGATCAGGCGTTCGCGGCCCAGCCGGGCACGGATGGTGTCACACTGCGCTCCGGTGCGCTGGTCGTTCCACAGGATAGCCGGGCGGAGCACCCCTCCCCGTTCGTCCAGCAGGACCAGGCCGTGCATCTGCCCGGTCAGGCCGATGGCGGAGATCGCTGAACCGGCTACACCGCTTTGTTCCAGAACCTGGCGAATGCTCTGGAGAGCGCCCAGCCACCAATCCTGGGGGGCTTGCTCCGACCAGAGCGGCCGCGGGGTGGACAGCGCCAGCGGTGTCGTGGCGCTGGCGACTACATTCCCACCTCCATCGATTAAGAGCGCTTTGGCCCCGGTGGTCGAGACGTCAATGCCTAGCAGCAAATTCTGGCTCGTCATCCGCGCAATCCTCTTCTGTATGAGCCTGATACTTCAGCGACCGGCGAGAACGGACAGAGAACGTCGAGCGATCGTCATGCCGGTAACCTGCTACCGAGCACCCAAAAGCAGCTCGATAATCATCTCAGGTCCCACGCTCGATCTCGGTTTTCTCAAACTCGCTGACAGAAAGCGGCCCAAGGTCTTCCGGCCGCTGGATGCCCTTCGGGACGATATGGCTCCACACGATAAACCCCAGGGTCGAGATCAACAGCACAAAAAACCCGATCCGGTAGGCGATGAAAGCCCAGGGCTGGAACATCCCAACGATGCCCAATACGATGCCGGCAATCAAGACCCGCTCGATCGGCTTGTAGATCCGGAGAGGGATATTGTTGCTCAACATGCTTGCCAGCACCACGATCAGCGTGATGAAAGTCAAGATGATGGCGACGAAGATCAGGATAAACGGGATGGCGCTCAGGAGCACGTTCGAGGCCAGCTGTTCGGGGGTCGCGCGCGCCCGGATCAAAGGACCGGCGCTCAGTCCCAGGACCAGCAGCACGGCTGCTGTCAGGGGTAGGGCGAGCGGTACGCGAGGGCGGATTTTCGGCATAGATTCTCCTTAACCGACTCGTTTCGAGAGGGCGAGGCGGAGAAAATCTCCGCCTCGCCTGACAATAAGAGTTCTTAATACTTGATATCGATCTGCTTCTTGGACTGGGCCGACTCGACGATCGCATCGGCGATCACCGCTGCCCGGTAGCCATCCTCGAACGTCGCGCCGTGCGGGCCTACTTCCTTATCATTGACGATGCAGTCCAGGAAGTGGTTGATCTCGTGGACGAAGGTGTGCTCCCAGCCGATCATGTGGCCGTGCGGCCACCAGTTCTCCCACCAGGGATGGTAACCTTCTGAGATCAAGACGTTGTGGAAGCCCTGGGTCTCCTTGGGTTCATCACCCACCCAGAAGACTTCCAGCTCGTTCATCCGTTCCAGGTTGAAGCGGACGCTGCCTTTCTCGGCGTTGATCTCAAAATTGTTATAGTTCTTCCGTCCGGCCGAGAAGCGAGAGGATTCGAGCGTCCCGATCGCGCCGTTGTCGAACTCGACCGCAGCGACGAAGGCATCGTCCACTTCGACTTTCCCCATTCCTCCGCCTGCTAAAGGCCTTTCCTCGATGAACGTCTTCGTCATGGCAGAGAGGCCCTTGATGCCGCCGACCAGGTAATGGGCCAGGTCGATGATGTGTGCGCCCAGGTCGCCGATGGCGCCGCTCCCACTAACTTCCCGGTCCAACCGCCAGATCATCGGTGTCCCGTAGTGCGGCATGATCCATTCCTGGAGGTAAACGGCCCGGAAGTGATAGATGCGCCCGAGAGCCCCGCTGTCGATCAAGTTACGGATCTGGCGGATGGCCGGTACGAAGCGGTAGTTAAAGGCCACCATGTGCTTGATGCCCGCCTTCTGCACGGCATCCAGCATCTGTTTCGCCTCTCCGGCGTTGCGCGCCAGCGGTTTCTCGCACAGCACGTGCTTGCCAAGTTCAGCAGCCAGGATCGAAGGACCGGCGTGGATGTCATTCGGACCGCCATTGTCCAGCACCTGGACGTCCTCGTCCTCGACCAGCTGTCGCCAATCGGTGTAGTACTTTTCATAGCCGTAGCGCCTGGCTGCTTCGGAAACCGCAGCCTCGTTCCGCCCGCCGATCGCGACCAGCCGCGGAATAGCCACGGGAGGGTACATCATATAAGGGATCTTCTTCAGTGCATTCGAGTGCGCCTTGCCCATGAAGGCATAGCCCAGCATGCCAAAGCCGATCTCGGGAGCCTCGCCCTCGGACTTTGCCCCGGCCATACTGGTGAAGCCGGTTTCCTCGCTCATAAGACCTCCATTATTTATCGAGTTCCGTCCGGTAGGGAAGCAGATGAACGACTGCCACCCTACCGTTTGCTCTTATTCCACAGGCCGGATTTCTTAATCCCTGGATGCGAAGGCGGCATCGAAGGCCACGTCTGAGGGCACCAGGTCTAACCGCTTGACGAGCGCCAAAGCTTCCGGCGCGCCCTGGTCCCGGTTCATATTGTTATCTTCCCACTCGATCGAGAGCGGGCCCTGGTAACCGACTTTGTTGAGCGCCCGGAAGACTCGCTCGAAAGGCACGCCACCGCGCCCCGGAGACACGAAGTCCCAGCCGCGCCGCGGGTCGCCAAAGAAGAGATGCGAGCCCAGGATGCCATTCCGGGAATCGAGAACCCGGATCGATTCCTTAACGTGTATATGGTAGATGCGGTCGGCAAATTCTAAGACGAAAACGACCGGATCGACCATCTGCCAGTACAGGTGGCTCGGATCGAAGTTAATGCCGAAGGCCGGGCGGCGGTCGATGGCTTCCAACGCCCGCTTGGTCGTCCAGAAGTCGTAGGCAATCTCGGAAGGGTGCACTTCCAGGGCGAACTTGACGCCGACTTCGTCGAATACGTCCAGGATGGGATTCCAGCGGTCGGCGAAGTCCTTGTAACCATCTTCGATCATTTCCGCTGGGACCGGCGGGAACATGGCCAGGACGTGCCAGATGGCCGAGCCGGTGAACCCGTTCACGACTTTGACGCCAAACTGGGCTGCGGCCCGGGCCGTGTTCTTCACCTCTTCGGCGCAGCGCTGCCGAACGCCTTCCGGATCGCCATCGCCCCACAGCCGCGAAGGAAGGATGCTCTTATGGCGCTCGTCGATGAGGGCGTCTCCCACGCATTGGCCGACAAGATGGGTGCTGATGGCGAAGCATTTCAGGTTGTTTTGTTCGAGGATGTCCCTGCGGCTTCGGGCGTAACGATCGTCGGATAGGGCTTTATCCACTTCGAAGTGATCGCCCCAGCAGGCCAGTTCGAGCCCGTCGAAGCCCCACTCGCTGGCCTTTTTGGCCACGGTTTCCAGTGGAAGGTCAGCCCACTGCCCGGTAAATAAGGTGACAGGTCTTCCCATGTTGCACACTCCTTTTCGTCAGAAGGTTTTAAAGGGATTGGATCGGTTGGCCGCCGGCCGTTTGAGCCCGGCTAAGCCAATAATTGTCGCAGGAATTGTTGTCCTTCGATCGCCAGCACATCCTGGTTGGGCGCCAGGGCGCGCCAGATCGCAGCCGCCCGGGCGATGCTCTTGACCTTGGCAGTGAAGGATTCGATCACCACCGGCCCATCGTAACGAATATCTCGGAGCGCTTTGGCGACTTCATCCCACGGTACGTGCCCCGTGCCGGGTGCGCCGCGGTCATTCTCACAAGAATGCAGGTGCTTCAAGCGTGGCCCGGCGCAGCGGATTGCATCTCCCAAAGATTTCTCCTCGATGTTCATGTGGAAAGTGTCCAGCATGATCTGGCAGGCCGGGTGGTCGACCCGGTCGACCACTTCGACAACCTGGTCGGCCAGGTTGATGAAGCTGGTCTCGAAACGGTTGAGCGGTTCGACGCACAACACCACGCCGTGATCGGCGGCGTATCCGGCCAGCTGGCCCAGGTTCTCGACCAGCAGGTCCGTGTCCCGGGCCCGTTCTTCTTCCGTCATCTGCCAGGTCCGCCCGACGGCAGAATATAAGGGGCCGACCAGGTTCGTGGCCCCCAGCGTTTGGGTCGCATCGATGGCGCCGCGCAGGTAAGCCAGACCGTTCTCCCGGATGGCAATATCCGGGTGAATCAGGTCCCGGTCCGGTCCCATGGCGGCGCAGGTGCTCACGCCCAATCCGTGTGAGCGGATGATCTCGGCGCCGCGCTCGTAGTTGAGGTCGTCAAGACTCTCCAAAGGGATCTCGATCCAATCGAAGCCAAGCTTCGATACGTGGCTGGCCAGCCTTTCCAGCTCTCTGGTCGTCAAGGGTGAGGTCCACACCCAGGTGTTTACGCCGAATTTCATAGTCATTCTCCTTACATGACGCTCAATCTTGCCTGGACGCGCTTTCCGTCCAGATGGAAACAGTGCAGCCGTTCGGGGAGAACTTTGAAGCGTACCTCATCTCCAATCCGCAGGGAAGTCATGCCGGGGATCAGGCTCAAGAGAGTCTGCTGGTCTGATCGAATGTGGACGATGGTCTCGACTCCAAGCGGCTCTGTCAGGGTAACCTGCCCGGTGAACATACCACCGGGATCTGGGATCACGTCCTCAGGCCGGATGCCCAACAGCAAGCTCGCAGGCAGATCTGCAGTCTCAGGGACCGGCAGTTGGATGGAGCTGTTGTTGATGTAAAGGGTATGGTCTTCTCGCCGCGCGGTAAAGAGATTGATCCGCGGCGTGCCGACCAGCTGGGCCACGAAAGTGGTAGCCGGACGGTCGTAGATATCCTCGGGGGTGCCTGTCTGGATGATGCGGCCCTTATCCAGGACGGCGATCCTGTCCGCCATGGTAAGCGCCTCAATCTGGTCGTGCGTGACGAACAGGGTGGTGCTGCCCTGCGTTTTCTGCAGGTGCTGCAGCTCGATGCGTAAGGACTCGCGCAGCTTGGCGTCCAGGTTGGAGAGCGGCTCATCCATCAGGAAAATGCGGGGCTCACGCACGATCGCCCGGCCGATGGACACGCGCTGCATTTCACCGCCCGAAAGGTGAGCCGTCTTACGCTTGAGGAGATGGCCGATCCGCAGCTTATCGGCGGTGGCCTCCACCCGGCTGCGGATCTGGTCTTCGGGGATGCGGCGCAGGGGAGAGCGAAGCGGGAACGCCAGGTTGTCATAGACCGTCATGGTCGGGTAGAGCGAGTACTGCTGGAAGACAAAGGCGATGTCGCGATCCGCAGGGGGCAGGTCATTGACCGGTTCATCGTCGAAGAGCACCGTACCCTCGTCCTGCCGCTCCAACCCGGCAATCACTCGCAGGGTGGTCGTTTTGCCTGCCCCGGTTGGCCCCAACAGGACGAAGAACTCCCCGTCGTTGATTTCAAAGGAGACATCGTCCAGGGCAACGACTCCCGGGAACCGCTTGGTGATCTGCTGGAGTGCTACGTTGCTCATTTCCGTACCTCTCTTCGAATCGCCGTTTCCGTCTTTGGATTGAAGAATCGCACCATCTTTGGATTCAGATCGAACCGAACCACGGTGCCGATTGGGTAGTTAACCAGCCGGTCGGTGCGGATGTGGACGATATCATGCTCGTTGATGTTGATATGCAGCACCGTATAAGAACCCTGCAGCTCGGTGGCATACACCTCTCCAACAATCGGGCCTTGATCGCTCAAACGGGCAGCCTCCGGGCGAAAACCAACGATGACATCACCCTCCCGTCCGAACGCTTCTCCCAAAGGTTCGGCCCAATCCGTAGGGATGGTGTACGTGTTGTCCGACCCAGGCATGCGGACCATGCTATCGTTAAAGAAGCCGGTGACCAGGTTCATCCCGGGGCTGCCAATGAAGCGAGCCACGAACAAGTTCTCCGGGTCATAATAGACGTCCACCGGGGTGCCTGCCTGTTGGATCACTGCATTATCCATCACGACGATCCGGTCGCCCATCGCCATGGCTTCGACCTGGTCGTGGGTCACGTAGACCGTGGTCGCATGCTGATCGATGTGCAGACGCTTGATTTCGGCGCGCATCGACTCGCGGAAGTCGGCATCCAGAGCGCCGAGCGGCTCATCCATCAGGAACGCGGCCGGGCGGCGGACCAAAGCGCGCGCCAGGGCGATCCGCTGCTGGTCGCCGCCGCTTAACTTCCCAGGGCGTTCGTTGAGCAGGTGCTCGATCCTCAGCACCCGGACAACTTCATTCACGCGTTTTTCGATCGTCTCGCGCGATTCGCCCTGCGCTTGCAGAGGAAAGGCGATATTCTGCCGGGCGGTGATGTGAGGGTACAAGGCGTAGAACTGGAAGACGAAGGCAATATCGCGCTCGCTGGGATGCAGCCAGGTTACATCGCGGTCGTTCAGTAATATTCTCCCCCCGCTGACCGTTTCCAGCCCAGAGATCATGCGTAAGGTTGTCGTCTTACCGCATCCCGAAGGGCCCAACAAAACCACAAACTCTCCGTCCTGGATGGTCATGTCCATCGGCTTGACGGCGTGGAATTCACCAAATTTCTTTTCGACTTGTTTAAGATCTATTGTGGCCATAGCGTAATCCAACACCCTCCGCTTTAACCAGGCTGGTGTTCCCTGAGAAGGGCATTCGCAGTCTTTGAACCGGACTCACCGCCGCCCTCATTTGCGGATTGCTCCGAAGGTAACACCTCGCAGCAGATACTGGCGCAGCGCAAACGTGACGATCACGACCGGGATGAGGAACCCGAGGCTGCCGGCTGCGATCGCCGACCACTCGATCCCGCCCCGGCCCAGCATCGTTGCAATGCTTGGGGGCGCCGTACGGGCCTTGTCACTGGTGAGCATGAGCGCAAATGCGTATTCATTCCAGGCGAATATCAGGCAGAAAACGGTGGTCGCGGCGATGCCTGTCAGGGCTTGCGGCAGGACGATCTTAAAGAAAGCCTGGAGGCGGGTGTAACCGTCCACCAGAGCAGCCTCTTCGTATTCGAGCGGGATCTCATCGATGAAGCCCTTCAGCAACCAGACCGAGAAGGACAGGTTGAAAACCGTATAGAGCAGGATCATCCCCAGGTGAGTATCGTGCAGGGAGAGCTGCCTGTACATCAGGAACAACGGGATCGTCACCACCACAGCGGGCAGCATGCGCGTGCTCAGGATGAAAAACAGCAGGTCGTTCTTGCCCGCCACGTTGTACCGGCTAAAGGCATACGCCGCAAACAGCCCGAGGATCACGGAGGCGATCGTCGAAACGCCTGCGATGATTACGGAATTTCTCAGCCGGAAGACATAATCGCTGGGCCCGGTCACCTCTTGACCGGTGTTGATGGCGATTTGTTCCACCAGGGTTAATTCTCCAGCCTGGGCAGCCTCCTGGAAGGCTGCCAACCTGGACTGGGCAACCACCGCCC
>DASWHG010000350.1:0-4353 GCA_036393315.1 Anaerolineales bacterium
CCACGGTGACCGGATCACCCTGAGCCGAAACCCGCACTACTTCCGCGCCGGCGAGGGCCTGCCCAGGTTCGACCGCCTGGTTTTCCGCTTCATTGGTGTGAACCTGACGAGTAATATGGCTGACCTGCTCTCCGGAGAATGTGACCTGCTGGATGTCGAAGCTGTGTCAGGCGATGAGATGGAAACCCAGCGGCTGTTGGAGATGGATGCGGAGGGCCTGCTGCAGGCACATGTCACCACCGTCAGAACCTGGGAGCACGCCGACTTCAGCATCGGGCACGCCGACTACGACTATGGCTACCAACCCGGCCGCGACCGGCCGGATCTCTTCGGCGACCCCCGTACGCGCCAGGCGATCGCCCACTGCATGGACCGCCAGAGCCTGGTCGACGAGCTGCTTTACGGCCGCTCGCAGGTGCCGCTCACCTACGTGCCGCAGGAGCACCCGCTCTTCAACCCCGATGTCGCCAATTATCCGTTTAGCATCTCGCGGGGGTCAGCGCTGCTGGAGGAGGCCGGCTGGCTCGACCTGGACGGCGACCCGGACACGCCGCGCACTGCCCAGGGCGTGCCGGACGTCCCGGACGGCACGCCGCTGTCCTTCGCTTACTGGACCACGGAAGCTTCCATTCGCCAGCAAGTTGCCCCGATCCTGAAGGAGACGCTGGCCCAGTGTGGTGTGCAGCTGCACGTGCAACACTTCCCGGCGGCCGAGTTCTTCGCCGACGCCCCGGAGGGGGACCTGTTCTCGCGCCGCTTCGACATGGCCGAGTTCGCCTGGTTGAGCGATTTCCTGCCGCCCTGCGACCTGTTCATGAGCGAGAACATCCCCGGCGACCCCGAAGCCTTGAATCCGGACGGCTCGCGGCGCTTCCCCATGGGCTGGGCGGGCCAGAATAACAGCGGCTACAGTAACCCCGAGTTCGACGAGGCCTGCCAGGCGGCGCGGGAGGCTTTACCCGGAGGGCCGGGCTACGTCGAGAACCACCACCGGGCGCAGGAGATCTTCGCCGAGGACCTGCCCGCCATCCCACTTTTCCAGCCTGTGTGGGTTACGGCTGCCCGGGCCGATTTCTGTGGGCATCAAATGGATCCGACCGCTTACAGCGATACCTGGAACATCGAAGCATACGATTACGGCGAGGGCTGCGAGGGGCAGTGAAGAGACCTGCGCCTACGGCAGGTCTACAAAGCCCTCCAGGAATGAACGCGCCGATTCGGTATCCATGCGGTAGGTCTTATCCGTAGCTTTACACGGTGCATCGCCGGTTACCGTAATCGAGGCCACGATGTCCGTTTCCTGGCCGTCCAGATGGATGAAGTGGGGGCCGCCGGAATCGCCATAGCACGTGCCGCCATCGCCGGTGGGTTGGGTCATGGGTAACGTCAACCAGGCTTTGGTCAGGGAGAGGAAACCTTGCTCCGAGCGATTGCGGTCCAGGTTATCGAGGATGCCCTGGAAGCCCGTGCGCATGCTATCGCGAACCGTGCCATAGCCGACGGCCGTGAAGCGCGTGTGCTTGAGCACGCCCTCGGCTTTGAGCGCATCGAGCATTCCGGCTGGAGGCAGGCTCGCCGGGGTGATGCCGGGTGACTGATCGAGGACGATCACGGCGACATCGCCCGGATCCGAGATGCCCAGCTTACCCTGGAAGCCGTTGTAGTTCGGGTTTGTGAACCATTGGCCGGTGAAAAAGGTTCCACCTTCGCTGATCGCCGGGTCAAAAGTTACGAGCACCTCAGCCTCCGGAATCTCCTGCAACAACCCATCTAGAAAAGCGGTGCAATGCGAGGCGGTGAGGAACACATTATCAGCAATCAGCGTTCCAGAACATATCTGGAATAGCCCGAGTTCATCGCCGGGTTCCTCGGGCGGGATGCGGAGCACCATGGAACCCACGAAGGGATGACCATTGCCGTCGGGCTCACCGAAGGTGATAGCCAGGACCGGGGTCACCATGATTAATAGAAGAGCCAGAACGATTAAAGAGGCAAGTAGTTTGCGGGACATATTTTCATCCTTTCAGCGTAATTGAGAGTTTAAATTGGAACACCGCGAGACGGCCTTAATTCCCCCCCAAATTGGAGGAATTGGGTTGCTTATAGAATATATTATTATTTGGAATTGTCAAGTATCAAAGCGTAAATTCGCTCCGGGTATCAGCAGTGGAGGCGAACTTCGTTCGCACAGCAGCTATAATGAGCGGGACCGGGCGGGTCTTCGCCTTGATCAGCAATGGTTCGGAGCCCGGCGTGACGAGGTGCTCCGCAGGGCGTTCGAGACCAATGGCGGCCGCGTTGTCAAGACGACAGGTGACGGGTTCCACGTTGTCTTCGAATCGCCCGCGGATGGGATTGCGGCTGCGTTGGCCGGTCAGGAGGCTATTGCGGCCGAGGAATGGCCCCCGGAAATTGGGACCCTTAAGGTTCGGATGGGTCTGCACTGCGGCGAAAGCAAGGCGCGCAACAGTGATTTTTACGGAACTGAACTAAATCGGGCTGCACGGGTGATGGGGATCGCGCACGGCTGACCTCTTTTATTGGCCGCGCGATGGAGCTGCAAGAAGTCAAGGGATTGCTCGAAAGCAACCGTTTGCTCACGCTGCTCGGCCCAGGCGGCACGGGCAAAACCCGGCTCATGCTCCAGGCCGCCAGCGACCTCGTCGAACAATTTCCGGACGGTGTCTGGCTGGTCGAACTGGCGCCGCATACCAGCCCAGAACTCGTTGCGGAAAAAACCGCGGGCGTACTGGGAGTGCGCGGCCAACCGGATCGGTCCCTGGTAGATTCGCTTGTCGTGTATTTGCGCCGCAAAGAAATTCTGCTGGATGGAAAAGCATGACCCCCTGCTCATTCTGGAAACCGCCGGGAAGCTGATGATATTGGGCGGGCAGGGTTTCTGGTCGTTTTCCCCGCCGCAGGCTCGCCGCTGGCTGGAACGCGCCATCGAGATCGGCAGGACAGCGGAAGTCCCTGAAGAAAAGCGCCAGGAGCATCAGCTACACCTCGGCCTGGCCCTGGGCGCAATGGGCAGCATCAATCTTACGCTTGGGCGGCACGAAGAAGGGGCCGCAGCCGGTGCAAAAGCGGTATCCATCCTGCGCCCGTTCGGAGAATCGCGGTACCTGGCCTTTGCGCTTGGAAGCTACGCTTTCAATCTAAATTATTTAGGCCGCCTGAGCGAAGCCTTGGAAGCCGGCGAGGAGGCCAGGGAGGTCGCAGGCGCCCAGAGTGACAGGGTGGCACTATCTATCGCTCTGGCGGCGCTCGGCATGTCGACGCTGATGAGCGGGGACATGGAAGAGGCGCATGAATATCTCAGGGCAGGGAAAGCCGTGATCGAAGAATTAGGCAGCAGGCCCTGCCACTCTATCGGGAGACGATTCTTTATTTTCAGGATATGGGTCACGAACCTGCGGTCGCAAACCAGCTCGAATGCTTCGCCTACATCGCCATCGCACAGCAAGAGCCGGAAAAAGCAGGCTGGTTATTGGGGGCGGCCCAGGCGATCCGGGAGCGGACAAATAATCCAATGCATCTCCCCTGGGAGACGGCGGATTATGAGCGGGCGATGGAGCAGCTCGGCGGCATGCTGGGGGGCGCCGGCCGGGATGCCGCAGTGGATGAAGGGCGGTCGATGACGCTTGATAAAGCGGTTCCCTTCGCTGGAACGGGTGCAGCTTAAAAGGAGCTCTCCAAAGGTCTCAAAATCGTCCATGGAAGCACTCAGCCTTCAGCAGTCAGCCATCAGTAAGCAACAAGCGAGAAGCAATGGCCGAGCTGAAGCAGGCGCAGACGAAGTTGCGGTGGGAGGCGTTTTTCCGGCGAGGGAGGAAGGAGGATGAGAAGTAATTTTTAAACACTAAGGGCACAAAGGGTCACAAAGGTATTTAAAGGATCTTTGTTTTACCCTTGCTCCCTTCATATTTTTGCTGCTGCCCCAGGCCAGGACTCCACAATCGCGGAAGACTCCGTTACAATGGGGGACATCCATCTCGATCAACACGGAGTTAATTTGATGCTCGAAAAACAGATCATTACCACCAAAAATGCACCACCAGCAATTGGCCCTTACTCCACCGGCGTGCGCGTCGGAGACACCCTGTTCATTGCCGGGCAGCTGGGGATCGACCCGCAGACGGGCGAGGTGGTGCCCGGCGGCATCGAAGCTGAGACCCGGCAGGCGCTGACCAATATGAAGGCGATCCTGGAAGCGGCGGGGGGTTCGCTGCTCAACGTGGTCAAGACGACGGTTTTTTTGAGGGATATCAGCGAATTCGGGCGGATGAACATGGTGTATGCGGAATTCTTCCAGGAGAAACCCCCGGCGCGTTCGGCGGTGCAGGTGGCGGC
>DASWHG010000351.1:0-3940 GCA_036393315.1 Anaerolineales bacterium
AGTCGTTTTCTGCACCGGGAGTGATGGGCGCCAGCCCAAAATCGACGTTGTTCTGGTCGCTGTCGGCCCCATCCGGGCAGCGGCTGATACCTTCGCCGGCAATACCACCACTGTCCTCCAGGCCGGCGCCGGAGCCTTCCGTATAGGGTGCGCCGCTATCGCCCTCGTAGCTGACCGCATCGAGGAGCTGGCCGTCGAATCGCAGGCCAACTGCATCCGGCGCGCCGTTCTGGACCAGGTTCGTATACGGTGAGACGTCCAGATCGCAGTTCACTACGGCTGCTGCGTTGGCGCAGACGACGAAGTAATCGCCGCCCGCAAGCGTGACGTTGGGCAGGACAATGGTCTGGTAGATAGCCGCGCCGCCACCGGTGCCATTCACCAGCTCCAGCGAGACGGTGTCCAGGTTAGCGTCGCTGCCGCCGTTGTTCTTGATCTCGACGAATTCGGCTGCATCGGTACCCGGCTGGTCGTAATCGAGCTCGTTGATCACCAGGTCCGGCGCCGGCGTGCCGCCAAAGCTCTGGCCTGTATTGGCGGCGCCAAAAGTGTTGGGGCTCTCAGCCGCCCAGGCAAAGTCCTCATACACAGTGCCGCTGCCCGTCAGCTGCAGCGAGTTGCCCACCGCTCCGCTACCGCTTTCAGACACGCCGATGTCCGTGCTCGTCATCCCGTCCGCTGGGCCACCCACGGCCGTGAACGTGCCCTCGTAGCTGAGAAACTGGATGACAATGTTACTGGCATCGACCAGAGCCATTCCGTCTGGCGAGCCATTCTGAATACCATTCGAAGGGTATGAAATAGAAAGTGTGCCGAATCCGTTATCTTGATCGGGGATGACACCGCCGAGTGCGTCTGTATCGTAGACGGCGCCGCCCGACCCGTTGTACAGGACGATGCTCCAGCCCGTCAGATCGGTGCCAGCCGGTCCGGCCACTTCGATGGCTTCGCCCGCGTCCGTGCCGGTATTATCGTAATGGATCTCGTTTAAGAATACGCTGGTGGTGGCATAGGCAGGACTGCCTGCCCCCCAAGAAAGGGCAAAAAGCAGGATTACCACCAGGAAACGAAACGGCCGGTACATCTGATTCATTCGTTCCTGAAACGAAGTCTGTTTTCGCATGTTGTCCTCGTCTTTCCTCAGAAATCCTCTTATCCCATACTCACGTTAGACCGGTTCAGACCGCTCCTCATTCGCTGTAGCTGGGCACCCATACATCTACCCACACCAGGCGGTGGTCGGAGCTGGGGAACGGGAAGAGGCCGACCAGGCTGAAGAGCGGGTCTGTGCTCAAGGGCCAAAAGACGCCGGCATCGACGATTCGCAGGTTCTTGCGCGGCAGCACGTAGTCAGCCCGCAGGTTGCCGGGGGCAGTGTCGGCGAAGTCAGCCGTATCGAAAGCTGGATCGCCCAGGTGCGTGGTGTTGGCCCCGCCCTGCAGCGTGGCCTGCTCGACGGCTCCCTCGCTGCTGGGCGTCACCTTCGTGTTCACCAGCGGGTGATCCAACAGCAGCTGGGCTGAGCCGGGGATGCTGTCGCCGTCCAAGGGGTCGGAATTCTGGTCGCCGGCGATCACGAACAGCGCCCCCGATTCTAGCCCACCCTGGACGCCGTCGTCGTCATAGATATATCCACTTCGGGAGGGGATGATGTAATCTGCCCAGAAGCGGATCTCGTCGAAATTGCGCCTCCCATTCCGGTCTTCCGGCCCGTCGAAGACGGGGGGCGTCGGGTGGCTGACCAGGAAATGGACGGTCTTGCCGCCGACCAGGATGGGCACGTCCCAATGGCTCTTGGACGACAGGCGGAAGACTTCCAGCTCCTCGGGTGAGTACCAGTCCGCTGGCTCAGGCGTGTTGGGATCGTCCGGCAGGAGTGCGCCAGGCATGTCCTTCCACAGGAAGAATTGGAATGTGCGCACATTCTCGTAGTCGATTGGGTGCATGGAGTAGACGGCCATCCCGAACTGTCCCGGGAAGAAGCCGAAGCCAAAGGCGTCGTCGGGGCCAGCCACCACGCCGTTGTTGTTCAGGTCGAAACCCGAAGGGATGCCTGTATTCGACGGGGCGACGAAGCGGTACGGGTATTCGATCGGATCGGTGCCGTTGTGGGATATCGAGAGGTAATTCTCCTGGAAGAGCCGAGCCGCCTCCCAATCCTCGTCGAAGTCGAACTCGTTGATCAGCAGCACCTCCGGCTGAGTGCGCTGGATGATCTCGGCGACGGTGGCAGCCTGGGCGTTGCCCGGCGTCGATAAATCGGTGATGAGTTGGCCCGCATTGTTGCGGTTTAGCGAGGCGTTGAAGGTGGCAAAGCGCACCGGTTGAGGCGCTCCCTGTGTTTCGCCGGCGAAGGTTTCCCGCGCGTAAGCCGAGCTGAAGAGAAGCATCAGCGCGAAAGCAATCAAGGCCAATTTTGTCTTGCGGCCGGTTCTTTGAGCGTTCATAATTCGATCTACCTCCAGTCTGATGGTAGGTGCGGGCTGCTACCTGTGGGTTGCAGCCCGCAGTGATGTATTTTGTCTTGAGGGGTTCCAGATATTACACCGTTCCCACAGGCCACTGGCAAACCGCTGAAAGTCATTGTACAAAATCGGAAGTGTTCCTAGCGGTTTGCTCGAGTGATTGGCCGTTCGACGCTTGATTATGTAAAGTTACTTTCAGCCAATCACCATTCACGGAACCACGTTGATGCGCCCCTCGCCGCCCTCAGGATAGTCAGCGGCCGTAATCAGGCCGCCAAGCCCGGTCACGATATAGTTCCTCAGCGCCTGCTGGTAGGTCACGCCTACCGTGGTAAACGGCGCACCCCGGAACGGGTACGGGTCGCCTCCGCAAGCCGGGAAGTCATTCGTGGCTATATGGACGGAAGGCGCGCCGGCCACAACCGCGGCCTTCTGGACGATAAACGTGCCGTCATCTAACCGGATCTCCACGACGCGGTTGCCGGGCGTCAGGACATTGCCATCGTTATCCACGACCTCAGCCGTGCCGGCCGGATCGCGAATCATTTTGAAGCCTGAAATCTGGGCGAAACGGCTGTCTGGATTCGGATAGGCCGAAACTGGGTTCTCCATGATCTCCTTGAACTGGGCCAGGGGATGTCGTGGATGATGGAGACCAAGGTTGTCTCCACCCTCGCCGGTTGCGTTCGAGGGATCCGGCCGGTAGATTGAAGCGATAGCCTCACCTCCTTTCCAAGCGATCGTATTCCCCCCTGGAGTTGGACTTAATGGCTGTTTTTTGGCTGCTCTAGTTATCGATGACAGCAAATCCCCACCAGCGCACCTGCCAATGTAGATCTGCAGGCAGGTTTATGGCACGCCGTAAGACTGCTCTGGTTTGCAGTCTGGTTGTACATTCTAATATAGATTTTATATCCTTTTTGTCTTTAAATCAATCCCCCCAATCTCTCATCTTCCTGGCAATTTTCAGACCCCAACCGTCAGCGCCACCGCCTCCTTCAGCAGCGTCCGCACTCCAGGCTTCTCCACGTCCTCCGGGCTCCGTACCTTGACGTGCCGGGCTCGCTTCCCCGTTCCCTCCAACAACTGCTCCGCGTCCGCCAGCTCGGTCCCCCGGGCGAACATCAGGTTCACGTACTTGCGCTGCGGCGCGATCGCACAGATCAGGCCCTGGTACGTCCGGTCCTTTCCATAAGCGATGATCCTTGACTGCGGGTCAACCTGCTCGATCGCTGTCGGGTAGACCTCCAGCACCAGATCCCGCACCTGCAAAGTCAGAGCCTGGATCTCATCCGAGTATCCCGCCAGGAAATTGCTCAGCCCCTCGACCATCTCACGCCTCCGCGCTAGTGCATATCTCTACTTCCGATAAACCCATTCTACCCCAGTCTTCCCCCCTCTCCTTCAGGAGAGGGGCCGGGGATGAGGTGAGAGGTCGTCCTGGGCGAAGCGCTGGTTGGGGAGTACTCCCACTG
>DASWHG010000352.1:0-9447 GCA_036393315.1 Anaerolineales bacterium
GATCGGCAGGATTCTAGGAGGCAGCTGAGTGAGATAAGATAGGTCGCTCGTCTCTGGATAATAGATATTAGAATCGGAGAACGGCCGGTATTCGACGGGTACGATAACGATGTTGAGAGGAGGGACAGAGACAAAATCGAATGGCTGCATGCCCTGTGCGGGGAAGCGATTGTTGGCCTTATTAGATTCGTCGATGAGATTTTTCAGATCCAGTTCGATATGGAAAGCGAAACCAGGTTTAACCCAGGCCGAAGGCAATTTAAAGTTAAGGGTGCTGCCTAAATCGTCCTCTCTGGATGGGGCGGTAATCGAAGTATTCATTGGCGAAATGCAGTTTTTGTTGATCCCAGCCGAATCATAACCGCACAGCTGTCCGGTCACATTCGCCACATCGTTTCCGCTGCCCGTACCCACAAAAACCCGCACTTCCGTCGCCCGACCGGCGATGTTGACCACATAGCTGCCCGAGGCAGAGGTGCCCTGGATAATCTTGACGTCCGTGACCGAAAGATCTGTCCCGACCCGATTGATGTAGGGCAGGTATACGTGCGCTTCTGCCGGCAACAGTGCAATCGCTTCCGATTCTGGAGACGTGGAAAGTCCTCTGGCCCCGGTTCCTGCCGCGAACAATACCAGAATCGCAAATGCGAGAAACACGCGCCTTGCATGATGGACGAACAACATAAAAATGGCCTCCCCGTTTATTAATCCCGACCAGTTTACATATATTATACAATCATTGTATCATCTCAAAAAGGAGGGGTGTGGGGTGTTTCATGGCTTTCTCAAGATCGAGATTTCACAGTGATCAGCAGAGTGAAAGCCTCCTGGAGATGCCCGTCATAATAACGGCGGGCTTGAGCAGCGTTTTTATAACCGGCTCGTTTGATGAGGCCCAAGACCAAATTATGAACCGTCGCCAAAATGCGTCCGGCTGCTCCGATGGTCATGCGGGTGGCATCTTCATGGAAAGTGACATCGCGGCGGTAATGCAGGCCGGTTTCGATCAACCAATGCTGACGTCTGACCTGGAGTACTTTCGATGGCGAGGCCTGCTCTCTGGAAAGGCTGGTAATGCCATACTCGATCTCACAGCTGGCTTTGTAGACCTTTCCTTGGCGGACCCAGGCGAACTTGCGTTCCAGGCGGTACACCTGTCCAATCCCCGGCCAGTCCACGTAATCATTGAGCATGGCGCTGGTTTGAATGCTGCGTTTTTCAAGCCGTCCATGTCCGTAATTGGTCTTGCTGACCGTCAAAAAATCAGTCTCGATCTTGCCAAAACCGGGTTTGGGCCTGTCAGGGGTGAACAAGCGCTGAATATCTTCATAGAGCCGGGGCTGGTTCTCCTTGACCGGCCACAGGTAATCGCCGCCCCGCGCGACAATCTGCTCCGAAATGGCCCGTTGTGTGTGCAGCGCATCCGCTGTGACCACCTTTCCAGCCAGCGATACCTCTTCCAGGGCTCTGGGGGCCGCCACAATTTCATTTTCCTTGCTCTCCACGGCGGCTTGGGCGACCACCTGTTGTTGGCTGACATTGTAAACGCTCAAAACGTAGTCACTGCCCTCTCGCCCAGCGATCCGGGTGCCCCGCAGGGCCTTGCCGTCCATCGCCAGCACCTCCCCTTCCCCTGTCTGCTCTTGCTGGCTGTACTCCTGCGCCAGGCGATCAAACTCGGCTTCGTCCAAAATGTCTTGAAATACTCGTCGAATGGTGTTGTGATGCGGCATCCAACTCCGTTTCAACTTCAACAGCTGGGCCAACTCTTCGGCATGGTTCTTGGCCCAATCGGCGATCTCTCCCGGCCTGTCTTTTCCACACAGCTTGGCCAAAAAGATGATCGTCAGCAAGGTCGTTAGGCTGTAACGTTTGCCATGTGCATGGCGGGGGTCGCTGAGGTGCTGAAAGCGAGCGTACAGACTGCCCAGCTCGTAGACCACTCCCGTTTCACTAATGTCCTGCCAGCGCTCAAGTGTGCTATACTCCATCTGACCCTCCTCGGTTTTTGGCGGTTAAAGTACACCAATTTTACCGAAGAGGGTCAAATTTGTTTACCTGTCAAGGAAACATGAGAAAGCCATATGAGAAGAGCCGGTAGACCTTGCATTATTGAGCAAGATAGTCTATCCTTAATACCTGCCTTCATGCCGGGCTGGTAACGAGGCTGTTAACGGAAAAACCGCCACCGGCGGTTCCAGTGCGCTGGGTGGGAGTTGAACCCACACGCCTTGCGGCACATGGCCCTCAACCATGCCTGTCTGCCAATTCCAGCACCAGCGCGAAATCCTTGATATTATAACCGCCATCCGGGCATTGTCAAGCCAAGCACGTGCGGAACAAGCAAGTCCGGCCCTCTGCGGATGAACGAAGTATAGATCATGAAAAGCCATCTGAAGTAAGGGTTGGGCGCTCTGAGAGTTGCGGCCCCGCCGCAATCTCCGCGCACCACGCGTTAGGATGAGGAGAGATTCTTCATATAAGGAGCCATCGATGCGGATTGTCCTGGATGCCATGGGGAGCGATACTTCACCAGAACCTGAAATCCAGGCTGCGGTAGAAGCAGCCGAACTTTTTCACGAGGAAATCCTGTTCGTTGGTCCCGAGGACCAGCTGCGAGCGCGCCTGAAGGCATTCGGGAAGGCCGCTGAGAGAGTGCGCATCATCCACGCACCCGATACGATTACGATGGAAGATAAAGGAGTAAAACTGGCCCTGAAGGCCAAGCGACCCGGCGCGAAAAACTCGATGGCCATCGGCATCGACCTGGTGAAGAACGGGGACGCAGACGCCTTCGTGACAGCCGGCAATACCGGCGGCGCCCTGGCAACCGCATTCTACCGCCTGGGAACGATCCGCGGCGTAGAACGTCCGGCACTCTCTGGGCTGTTTCCAGTAAAGAATGGCTACTGCGTGGTTCTTGACATCGGCGCAAACCCGGACTGCAAGCCGGAATACCTCTACCAGTTCGCAGTCATGGGTTCGGTGTACGCGCAAAAAGTCTTATCGATCGAGTCGCCCAGGGTCGGGCTGCTCTCGAACGGAGAGGAAGCCGGCAAGGGCAACCAGCTGGTCAAAGACACCTACCCGCTCCTCGAGGCGAGCGGCTTGAACTTCATCGGAAACGTGGAGGGTAAAGAGCTGTTCGCCGGGGAAGCCGATGTCGTCGTGACGGATGGTTTTACCGGGAACGTCCTGCTCAAGTCCAGCGAAGCGGTCTCCCGGTTTTTGGTTGAGGTGCTGCGCCAGGAGCTGATGGGCAGCCTGCGCACCAAGGCCGGCGCTTTGCTGGCGAAACCTGCGTTTGCCAGCCTGCGGAGGATGATGGATCCGGGAGAAGTGGGCGCAGCCCCGCTGCTCGGCATCGATGGCCTGGTCTTCGTCGGTCACGGCCGTTCGGACGCACGCGCCCTCGTGAATGGGGTGGGGGTCGCCCGGCAGGCGGTCGAAGCCAACTTGCTGGAGGCCTTACGTGGCGCCATCCAGACCCGTCTGGAAGATGAAGAATATATGGAAGAAACAACAACATGGAAATAATCACCAACGATCGTCTTGTCCGGCGCAATGCCCGTATCGGGCAGATTACCAGCATCGGTGGCCTGCTCGTCCTGGCAAGTGGCATGGTCATCTCATTCACCCGGCCGGAGCTCTTTTCCCTCTCCATGGCGGCGCTCTTGGGTGGGTTTACGCTGTCGCAGGTCGGGATTTACTTCGGCAACCGCTGGGGGCGCCGCCCACGCCCGGACGAACTGCTCAACCAGGCCCTTAAAGGCCTGGACGGGCGCTATTCTCTATACCATTACATCACACCTGCCGCCCACCTGCTGGTTGGCCCGGTCGGCGTCTGGGCGCTGCTGCCCCGCAACCAGCGCGGCACCATCACCTACGAGAATGGACGCTGGAGGCAGAAAGGCGGCAACCTGTACTTGAAGATCTTCGCCCAGGAAGGGCTGGGAAGGCCCGATCTCGAGATCGCCAGCGAGGTTAATGCGGTCCAGCGCTATCTGACCGACCTGTTGGGGGAGGAAGGTAAAGTCCCAGAAGTCCAGGCCGCGCTCGTCTTCACCAACGAAAATATCGAGGTCCTGGCAGACGATGCCCCGGTGCCGACGCTTCACATCCGGAAGCTCAAGGATTTCGTACGCAAAACGGCTAAGAACAAGCCGATCTCCTTAGATAAAGCGAAGGAGATCCAGCAGTCGCTCTCACCCGCCTGAAAAGCGGGACCGGAGCTGCCAGCCTGGCAACCCTGGAAGTTAAAATGAAGGGGTTGGGCAATCGAAAGCGCCCAACCCTCTTCTTTATTCTTTTTTCTGATCTCGTCGATTGACGGAAATTATCCTTTGAGGAAAGCCTCCAGCGCTTCCCGGCTGATCCGGAAGGCATTCCCCAGCTTGCGGGCCTTCAGATCGCCAGCCTCGATCGCGGCGAGCACGTCCTCTTCGGATACGCGCAGCACGTTCGCTGCTTCTGCGGGGGTCATCACGTCAGGCATTGCGCCACCCGGGGCGCCGCCACCCGGCGGGGTCGTCCCGCCGCCAGCGCCTGAGGCCCCCTGGCCTCCACCCGTCATCCCGCGCAGAGACTCGCTGATCACGCTGCCCACGCCCATACCGGCTCCAATACCGGCCGTCAGCCCAGCGCCGCCGCTCGGGTTCTGGGCTGCATCCCGCAGCGCATCAGCCGCCTGCAGCTGGGTGTACGTCTGCATGTCCAGCATACCCATGGCGCGCAGCTCTTCCGCCGATTTGCTCGAGGGTTTCAAGTTCTCGATGTAGAAGGACTTCAGCGTCAACCCGATCGCCGAGAAATCGTCGACGGTCTTCGCCCGAACGCCAGCCCCGAGCTCCTCGGTCAGGCCGATCAGCTCCGGCACGCTGTGCTGGGCGGCCGTCTCCCCCAATAAATCCTGCAGCTTGGAGAGTAGCATGGAACGCAGGCGGCTTTCGATCTCGCTGGTCCGGTAGATCCCCTGCGAGCCGACGATCTGGGTGACGAACTGCTGCGGGTCCTTTACCTGGAAGCTGTAGGTCCCGAATCCCTGCAGCAGGGCAACCCCTAAGCCCATATTCGGGTTGCGCACGATGATCGGCTGGGGCGTTCCCCACTTGCGGTCGGCGAACTCGCGCATGGCGACGAAAAAGACCTCGGCAGGAAATGGGGTCCTATCATTAAATAAAGCCCCAATCTTGTCGATCAGCAGCGGGATATTATAGGTAACGATGGTATGCCGGCCGGGACTAAACACATCCAATGCCACCCCATCCCGGAAAAAGACAGCCGCCTGAGACTCACGCACGATCACCTGGGAACCGATTCGGAAGTTGCCCGGCCCGGTTTCCGGGAAGCGGTGGACAATCTCCTCCCGCATTTCATTCGGATATTCGATCACATCTAAAATTCTGGCCATGGTGATTTCTCCTACTGGTTCTACATCATCTTTGTGTTACGGGATAAGGGTCCGAGGCAGCTATGAGCCCATGATGGCCATTTCGCGCCGGTCGAAAGTCTCTATGCATTGCCTGGCGTTGGTCTCCAAATTGCGGATCGCAGCGGGCAGGCCATCGGTGCCGACCGAGGCTTCCACGTTGTCGATCGCCCGGTCGACTGCATCGGCCAGGTCCAGCATGGCGGCATCGTATTCGTACAACCGGGCCAGCTCCTCTTCGTTGATCTTCACCGCGTCGAAAAGCCCCGAATATCCCCGGGAGGCCGTTCTTACCCGGTCTGCGAAGGTGCGCAGCTTGATCGCCGTTGCTTCCAGGTCATCCACGTAAGCGATTTCCCCGTGGCTGATAAACTCGCGCTGCAGTCCGGAGACGCGCGCCTCCATCTGCCGGAAGCGATCGAAGATCGTCTCCCGGACCAGTTTATCCGAGTCCCGACGGCTCTGGCGCTCCATGTAGCCGCTGAAGCCCGGTATCTTGCTCAGAATCTTCTTGAATGGATCCATGTCCCCGGTTACCTTACCGAAGATCTGATCTTTAAAGTCATCCATTGCATTCTCCTTGAAATGATTTAGGCGATTGGCGGAAAGAAACTTGAAATAACATTGGACCATTTTACCGCCAATCACTCAAGCAAACCGCCGTTATTCGATAGATTTTTTTCTAAACACTTCCGGCGGTTTGCCTACCGCGCTGGTGAAATTACCTGGATTATAGCCCCAGTTGCCGGGGGATGCAACTGTTGGCGTGATCTTCATCGGCTAAGATCTCCAATCAATATACGCAATTTCCAGGAGAAAGTTGTTGGGGCACTGGGGAACCACAAAGGAAGCGATTATAATATCCCGGTATTTTCACGAAGCTCCACTTTGCCATTATTATATATCCAACACCATTCAAGGAGCAGACAATGATTGTCAATACGAAGAAACTGTTCGAAGCCGCCTACGGGAAGTACGCGATTGGCGCTTACAACATCAACAACCTCGAACAGACGATGGGGTTGTTCCGTGGCACCCTGGATAGCCAGGCTCCATTTATCATCCAGATCAGCAAAGGGGCGCGTTCATACACCCACAAAAAGATGCTGGAAGCGCTGATCCGCACCGCCGATGAGATCTTTCCGGAATCGATTTTTGCCGTTCACCTGGACCACGGGGACGAGGAGACCTGTTACGACTGCATCGACAGCGGGTTCTACAGCTCTGTAATGATCGACGCCAGCCACGAGGATTTCGAGGAAAACATCGCCATCACCCGGCGAGTGGTGGAAGCCGCTCACGCCAGGGGCCTGGTCGTCGAGGCCGAGTTAGGCCAGCTGGGGGGTGTCGAAGAGCACGTTAAGGTCGACGAGGCGAACGCGAAACTGACCGATCCGGACCAGGCGAAGGAATTCGTGGAGCGGACCGGGGTCGATTCGCTTGCCTGCGCGATCGGCACCAGCCATGGAGCCTTTAAGTTTTCCGGCTCCCAGGGCGTCCGTTTCGACGTCCTGGAGGAGATCCAGAAGCGGCTGCCGGGCTTTCCCCTGGTGATGCACGGGAGCAGCTCTGTGCCGCAGGAGGAAGTCGCCCGAATCAACGAGGCCGGTGGAAATCTCAAGGGCGCCAAGGGCGTGGACGACACCCAGTTCCGGCGCGCCGCCGAGCTGGGCGTGACCAAGATCAACATCGACACCGACGGGCGCCTGGTGTGGACGCGTGTGCACCGCGAGTACTTCCGCGACCACCCGGAGACGTTCGACTTCCGCCCCATCGGCAAGGTCTTCATGACCGAGTACGCCAACTTCATCGCATCCAAGAACGTGAAGCTGGGCAGCGCCGGGCAGCTGGAAACGCTTCACCAGCTGCTCCGCGGATAAGCTCTGCAAATACAAAGAAAGTCTTTACTGCACGGCAGCGAATGGACCTTCCAGATCGATGCCTCGATCCAGTGAACCCTCGACTGCCCGTGCAGCCAAGGCTGGTAGATTGCCTTAGCGCAAAGGCAGACGTTGAGGAAACTAAAGGACTCGCCGATTAGTCGACGATGGAGAGCGAGCATGCCTGCATCCGAACAAGGTGTCACCCGCGACCGGTATACCTTGATCCCCCGCACGTTAATCTTCTTGACGCGGGGCGATCACGTGCTCCTGTTGAAAGGTGGGCCGGAGAAACGGCTGTGGGCGAACCGCTACAACGGCATCGGCGGGCACGTCGAGCGCGGTGAGGACATTCTAACCGCCGCCCGCCGGGAGATGGTCGAAGAGGCCGGCCTGTCCGTGCCCGGCTTACGCCTCTGCGGGGTGGTAACGATCGACGCCGGCCAGGAAGTCGGGATCGGTATTTTCGTGCTGCGCGGGGAATGCAGCGAAGAGGAACCAACGGATTGCGAACCCGTCCCTTCCTCGGAAGGGACGCTGGAATGGGTGCCGGTTGCAGCGCTGGAACGGTTGCCGCTGGTGGAAGACCTGCCGGTCCTGCTGCCGCGCGTCCTTGCACGGCGGCCCGGTGACCCACCTTTTTCAGCTAACTACCGGTATGACTCATCGGACAGGCTGGTGATTACTTTTGGGGATAAACACGAATAGCAAAACCGGCCTTTTCGGAATCGTCATTGTTGAGCCACCCGGCTCCTTGACAGGCTGCGACTTTTCTGGAGAAATTGCGTATAAAATAGTAGAAGTTGATTGGGGTTGCCATACATTAAGGAGTTTGTCGAATGTCTACAGAAACGAGAACCATGCGAGTTCCCCTGCTTTTGTGGCCATTTTGGGCGATCTGGCGCCTGCTGGCCTGGATCGTCGGCCTGACCGGACGGCTGATCGCTGCGGTGCTGGGACTGGTGCTCATGATCGCAGGCCTGATCGTCAGCATCACCATCGTCGGGCTGCCGATCGGCATCCCCCTGATCATTTTCGGCTTCCTGCTCATGATCCGGGGATTCTTCTAGAATCCAGGGCTGGAATGCAAGGTCAGAGAGCTTCTCCGGACCGGTAATGCCGGTCACTTAACGAACGCAGCCGAGCGGCTGCGTTTTCAGGCGTCAAGTCGCGCTGGGGCATGGCGAGCATCTCGTAGCCAACCATGAATTTACGCACGGTGGCCGAACGCAAGAGCGGGGGGTAATAGTGCGCGTGCAGGTGTACATCCCTGAAGAGATGGCCGCCCACGGGCGCCTGGTGAAAACCCATCGAATATGGGAATGAAATTTCAAACAGGTTATCATAGCGGGCCGTGATCCTGCGCAGCAAGTCAGCCAGCCCGGCGACCTCGGCCGGATCCAGGCCGGGGAGGCTGTTTACGTGCCGGTTGGCGACCAGCAGGATTTCAAATGGCCAGACTGCCCAGAACGGCACCAGAGCTGTAAAATGTTCGTTGGCAACCACCAGGCGTTCGCCGCGTTCTTTCTCAATGGCCAGGTAATCACACAACAGGCAGGAATCATGCTCTGCCAGGTACGCCGATTGTGATTCAATTTCCTTCGCCGGTTCGGTAGGGATGTAGCTGGAAGCCCAGATCTGGCTGTGGGGATGCGGGTTGGAGGCCCCCATCATGGCACCCTTATTCTCAAAAACCTGCACGTAGGCGGTGAAATCAAGCCTGCCCAGTTCGTTCATCTGGTCGATCCAGGTCTGCGCGACGGCTTCTACATCAGGCTGTGAGAGCTCTGGCAGGCTGAGGTCGTGCCGCGGGGAGAAACAAACGACCCGGCAAAGACCAAATTCAGGCTCTGCTATGAACAGCTTCCGGGGATCGGGGGACTGGGATCCGGTAAAGGGGGAGACTCCCTCTTCCTGCTTTTCTTCACGTTGCACGGGCACCTGGCCCGGAGTCAGAAGGGCGGGGAAATCGTTGTCGAAGACGAAGGTCCCGGTGTAAACGAGGTTGCGCTTGCCGGCCGCACGCTCGTTCCCCGGGCAAAGGTAGCAAGTGGGGTCATAGGGGAGCAAATCCTCGGGAGGGACTTCTTCTACCTGGCCCAACCAGGGACGCCTGGCGCGGTGGGGGGAGACGAGCAT
>DASWHG010000353.1:0-6652 GCA_036393315.1 Anaerolineales bacterium
CAGGGTGGTAAGATTCGGGTAGGATCAAGGAGAAGCCCAAGATGTCCGAACCATTCAGCTTTCAGACCGCGCGCCTGCAGCTACGGCCCTTCGAACCCGAGGATGTGACCGCCCTGCAGGCTTATCTTAACCATCCCGGCCTGGCGGGACGCCGCTACCTCCCGCCGTTGGGATCTCCGGGGAGGGTATAATTGAATCGTGAGAACTTGGGGTTATTTTGTATTCCAAGGAAATTTGGGTGACTTTTTTCCTGGCATTTGTGGATTTTCTGGCGGCGGAGCCGCCAGAAAATCCACAATTTCTTTTTTGTCCCCGCCCCTTGAGGGGCGGGGCCAGGGGTGGTGGGGAAGTTACCAGACAATCTCAATGTTAAAGGAATCTTGAGTCATGCGCCTCGGCATCATCGGCCTGCCCCAATCGGGGAAAACCACCCTGTTCAACGCGCTGACGCGCGGCGACGTACCGGTCACCACCAGCGGGGGCCGGTTTGACGTCCACACCGCCGTCGTGAATGTCCCGGATGAGCGCCTCGACCGTCTCACCGAGCTGTACCGGCCGGAGAAGGAAATCTACGCCCGGGTGACCTATGCCGACATCGCCGGGCTGGATGGCAGCGCCACGGGTGGGATTTCCGGACCGCTGCTGAACCAGCTGGCCCAAATGGACGGGTTCCTGCACGTCGTGCGCTGCTTCGAAAACCAACACGCGCCCCACCCGGCCGGGAGCATCGACCCCCAGCGCGACATCGTTGCCATGGACGCCGAGCTGCTCTTGAACGACTTGATTTCGGTGGAGCGCAAACTGGAACGGCTGGCCGAGGAGCGTAAAAAGGGCGGCGGGCGGGATAAGGCGGTCATCGAGCGAGAGGCGGCGCTGTTCGAACGGATGCAGGCCTCTCTCTCCGCGGAAACTCCTCTGCGCGACGTGGAACTCTCGGAGGAAGAGGGGAAGATCTTGTCCGGGTATGGTTTCCTCACCCGAAAACCGGTGCTTCTCGTATTCAACCTGGGAGACGGCGGATCCTCCCCGGAGATCGACTACCCGCACCGGCGCAGCTCGCAGGTCGCGCTGCAAGGCAAGCTGGAGATGGAGATCGCCCAGCTGCCGGCCGGTGAGGCCCAGGTCTTCCTGGAGGAGTACGGCATCGCCGAGCCTGGCCTCAATCTGGTCATCCGCCACTCGTACAACCTGCTTGGGTTGATCTCATTTTTCACGGTTGGGGAAGACGAGGTGCGCGCCTGGACGGTGCCAGCCGGATCCAACGCACTTGAAGCGGCCGGCGCGATCCATACCGACCTGCAGAAAGGTTTTATCCGGGCAGAGGTCATCGCCTGGGACGACCTGGTGGCGCTCGGCGGGCTTCCCGAGGCTCGCGCGAAGGGCAAGTTGCGCCTGGAAGGCAAAGAGTACCTGCTCCAGGACGGAGAGGTGATGCACGTGCGCTTTAACGTGTGATTTCCGAGTCGTCCTACCGGCACTGGTATAATCGGGTGATTGGCTTCTAAGGATGGGACTTACGCAGTTGGATTGAGGATCAGGAGGAGATCGATGAGTTTTTCAAACCTTTCTTATTCCCTGGCTCCCTGGAGCCTGGCGGATCTCTTCCCGGGCCATGACAGCCCGGAGATGAAAGGGGCGTTCGAGGATCTCGATACGCGGGTGGCCGGCTTCGAATCGAACCGGCCCAGGCTCTCTGCAGAGATCGATCCGGGCGATTTCCTGGAGCTGGTCCGCCAGCTGGAGGAGATCAACCGCGTAGCGCGCCGGATCGGGGCTTTTGCCACCTTGTGGTTCTCGGCCGATACGCAAAACCAGGCCGCTCAAAACTTCGTGGCCCGCACCGACCAGTTCATGGCCGGGATCCAAAACCGGACGCTCTTCTTCAGCCTGTGGTGGAAGTCCCTCGAAGATGAAGACGCGGCGCGTTTGATGGAATCCGCCGGAGATTTTCGCTACTGGCTGGAAGAGATGCGCCACTTCAAGCCACACACCTTGAGCGAGCCGGAAGAGAAGGTCATCAATATCAAGGACACGACCGGCTTCAACGCCATGACCATGCTCTACGATACCCTTACCAACCGCTACGTATTCAAAATCGAGGTGGACGGCGAAGAGAAAGAGTTGACCCGCGACGCGTTGATGGTCTATGCCCGCCACCACAATCCGGATTTGCGGGCGGCCGCTTACCAGGAGCTTTACCGTGTTTATGGCGAAGATGGCTCGATCCTGGGCCAGATGTACCAGACAACCGTACGAGACTGGCACAATGAACAGGTCGGCCTGCGAAAGTTCTCCGAACCGATCTCAGCCCGCAACCTGGCCAACGATATCCCTGACGAGGTGGTGAACACCCTGCTGGAGGTCAGCCGGCGGAATGCTCCGCTCTTCCAGCGCTTCTTCCAGCTCAAAGCCCGCTGGCTTGGCCTGGAGCGCCTGCGCCGCTACGACATCTACGCCCCGGTGGCGAAGTCTGAAAAAACCTACGAATACAGCCAGGCAGCGGCCATGGTGCTGGATTCATTTCAGCACTTCGAGCCGGGCGTGGCGGACCTTGCCAGTCGGGTCTTCGAAGCAAACCACCTGGACAGCGAAGTCCGCAAGGGGAAGCGCGGCGGGGCATTCTGCCTTTCCGTCGAACCGGGCGTGACTCCCTG
This sequence comes from Anaerolineales bacterium, assembly GCA_036393315.1. Lineage (GTDB taxonomy): Bacteria > Chloroflexota > Anaerolineae > Anaerolineales > UBA4823 > DASWHG01. The sequence goes on from DASWHG010000353.1 coordinate 2,655, forward strand.
GGTGCTGGTGAACTACCAGGGCCGGCCGGAAGACGTCGCCACCCTGGCTCACGAGCTGGGCCACGCCCTGCACTCGATGCTGGCCGAGGAGCACAGCCTGTTCACCTGGCATGCCTCCCTGCCCCTGGCCGAGACGGCTTCTACCTTCGGAGAGATGGTTCTTGTCGAACGCCTGCTGGAGGAGGAAAGCGACGAGGACGTGCGCCGCGACCTGCTCTTCCGCCAGGTCGACGACGCCTATGCTACCATCCTGCGCCAGGTCTATTTCGCGCTCTTCGAGCGCCAGGCCCATCAAATGACGAACGATGGCGCTTCGGTCGAGGACCTGGTCAACGCCTACATGGAGAACCTGAAGGAGCAGTTTGGGGATGCGGTGGAGCTCAACGATGAGTTCCGTTGGGAGTGGGTGTCGATCCCGCACATTTATCAAGTCCCCTTTTACGTATACGCGTACGCGTTCGGGCAGCTGCTGGTCCTGTCCCTTTACAAGCAGTTTCAAGCGGAAGGAGAAGCGTTCAAGCCGCGCTACCTGAAGATCCTGTCGGCCGGCGGGTCCGATGCTCCCGCTCGTATCCTGGCGGAGGCCGGGATCGACATCTACAGCGCTGAATTCTGGCAGGGCGGCTTCGACGTCATCCGGGACTTGATTGAGCAGCTGGAGGCGATCCCGGTGAAACAGATGCAGGCGGAGATCTAGATAAATTCGCCCGCAGTCCCTATTTTTGTCTGGGTTGCCGCAGGTTCGCGGTACTCGACAGCGTGGAGTGTACCTTTTGGCGGGTACACTCCACATTTATTAATAAATTGTAGGGCGCTTCACTCTGAGGCGGGCTCTTCGTCGACGATCGGTCCCTCCTCGACGACCGGGCCATCTTCCTCTTCAGGGCGCCGGTCGAGCATCTGCATCTGGCTGGCAACGACCTTCGTGAAGTAGCGCGTCTCCCCCTCGTGCTCGTAGCGGTTGGTCTGCAAGCGCCCTTCCAGGAAGACCAATCGCCCTTTGCCCAGGTACTGCTCGCAAATTTCACCTAACCGTCCCCGGGCCTCGATGTTAAACCAGTCCGTGGCCTCTTTCAGCTCCCCCTCGCTGTCTTTCCAGTAGCGGTTCACCGCCAGGCTGAAGGTGCAGTACTTCTTCCCGGTTGGGGTGAAGCGGACCTCTGGGTCCTTTCCCAGGTTCCCGATCAATTGGACTCGGTTAAGAGCAGGCATGTTTCCTTCCTTTGCGGGTCGTCAAATGTCGGAGGGGCCTGCCTCCCGACCGGTCGTTGTAAAGCCCCCGCTTTGGGCCGGTCAGCCGAAGGCAAAGCAGCCACCTCCACGGATAAAAAAGCCCACACCTAAAGTTTAACGCAGGTCTGCCGCCTGTCAAGTAAATTAGGCTTCAGGTTCTCATGGCTTTCTCAAAAATGGGGTTTGGGGTGGGGAAAAGCAGGGCTTTCAACTTTGAGAAAGCCATGGCCGGGTTCTCGGCGAAGGTTGCGAACTGCGCAATTCACTGGTATGCTTAACGGCGTTCCACAATCGGCCTGGCCCGCCAGACGAGACGACAAATGGCGGCCAATCTGGCGAATCAATTCGTATGGTTCATCCAGGGACGAACCGCCCGAACACAAAAGATGTATATTGCAATCGAAGGTGTCATCGGCGTAGGCAAAACCACGCTGGCTCGTCTGCTCCAGCCAGCCTTCCAGTCGACCCTGCTGTTGGAGGTGTTCGAAGAGAACCCCTTCCTGTCCGACTTTTACGCCGACCGCCAGCGCTACGCTTTTCAGACCCAGATCTTCTTTTTGCTGAGCCGCTACCATCAGCAGCGCCGGGCCGTGCATGCTGCCCTGGCGAGCGGAGCGAACCTGATCTCCGATTATACCTTCGAGAAAGATGCCCTGTTTGCCCGGATCAACCTGCTGGGCGATGAACTGGAGATGTACTACCGGGTCCACGAAGCCCTGGCAGAGAAGATCCCGCCGCCAGACCTGATCGTTTACCTGCACGCCAGCACGGACGTGCTCATGCAGCGGATCGCCTCGCGCGACCGGACTTATGAGCGGAATATGGAACGAGCTTACATCGAGCAGCTCAATATGGCTTATGAGAATTTCTTTGGAGACAGCCACCAGGGGGCGATGGTGCTGCAGGTTGACACCGACCAGTTAGATTATGTAAAGAATTCGGAACACCTGAAGACCGTGGAAGACCGTCTTCGCCAGACGCTGAAGCTGCCGCCTTTCCAGCAGGAACTGCCTCTCCCGACCTAGGCGCCGGATCAAAGCCGGTCGGGCAACGCCATGCTGGGTGGATCACCCTGGGATTCCGGTGCAATAGAAAGAACGGTATGCGAATTACCCCAGAGACCTTGCATAAGATCGCCCGAGATACCGTCGCCAGGCGCACTCGCACGGACCGCAACCTGCTCTCCATCTATTTGCATGGTTCGCTGCTGGAGGATGAACCCCTGTTTGCTGGAACGGCGGACATCGACCTGGTTTTCGTGCACGACGATGGTGCAGTCGTGGAGCGGGAGATCCAACGACTCACGGATGAGGTCCACCTTGATATTGCCCACCACGAACGCAGCCATTACCGCCGGGCACGCACCTTGCGGGTCCACCCCTGGTTAGGACCGACCATCTCCAGCTGCCGGATCCTCTACGACCCTCAGCATTTCATGGATTTCACCCAGGCCAGCGTACGGGGGCAGTTCAACCGTCCCGATAACGTGCTTGGGCGGGCGCGCAGCCAGGCGGATCATGCTCGCCAGATGTGGGTCTCGTTGGACAGCCTGGACGGTGAGGCCGGCATCGGCGACGTCAACCTCTACCTGCGAGCCGTCGAACACGTCGCGAACGCAGTTGCCAGCCTGAGCGGGCCGCCGCTGACCGAACGGCGATTCCTGCTGCGCTTCCCCGCCAGGGCGGAAGCAGTGGGCCACCCCGGGCTCTACCAGGGACTGTTGGGCCTGCTCGGTGCCCCCAGGGTCGACGTCGCGACGCTGCGGGATTGGCTCGCCTCCTGGAAAGCGGCTTATGAGGCGATCCCGCCGGAAGAAGCCCCGGCGCGGCTGCACCCGGCCCGCTGTCCCTATTACAGCCGGGCTTTCGAAAAGATCCTGGAGGGCGAACGGCCGCACGATGCCCTCTGGCCGGTGCTGAGGACGTGGACGCAAGCTGTGCATCTGCTTCCTGAAGGTTCAGAATCTGCCAGCAGCTGGGAGGGCTCGTTCCGGCAGCTGGGCCTCTATGGGGATGAGTTTAGAGCGCGGGTGGCGGCCCTGGATGCTTACCTGGACACCGTCGAAGAGATCATGGAGGATTGGGCGCGGGAAAAGGGAGCGGAATAAAGAAAAATTAAGAAGAAGAAATCAAAATAGCGATCCAATAAAGGAGTTGTCAGAGGGATGGCTTTTACAATATATATTGTGTATGAACTTGTAATCGCAAAAAAGATTGTCTATGGAACAAATAACCTCAAGTGATGGCACCGTTATAGGTTTCCGGCGAAGCGGAGCAGGACATCCGCTGCTTCTCGTGCATGGCACGACCGCAGATCACAGGCGTTGGTCTCCTATCTCGCCGCACTTTGAGCAATATTTCTCCGTCTATGCAATGGACCGGCGTGGCCGAGGAGGAAGCAGCGATTCTCCTGATTATGACATCATGCGTGAAGCAGAAGATGTGGCCGCGATGGTGGAGGCTATTGGTGAGCCGGTCTTCATACTCGGTCACTCCTATGGTGGCCTGTGCAGCTTGGAGGCAGCTCTGCTGACAGACAAGGTTAGCCGGCTCATTCTCTATGAGCCGCCTATCCCGACCGGCCTTCCCTCTTATCCGCCCGGCGTTCCCGATCGGCTGCAAGCTCTGGTCGACAGCGGTGAATTGGAAGCTGCACTGGAAGTGTTCTTCCGAGAGATCGTGAGAATGCCTAAGCACGAGTTGGAGGCTTCTCGCCAGTTGCCCATGTGGAAAGTACGGATACCACTCGCAACAACTATTCCCAGA
>DASWHG010000354.1:0-4228 GCA_036393315.1 Anaerolineales bacterium
CCGGTTGGCCAGCTCGCCATCGTTGGTGAGCAGGATCAGTCCTTCGCTGTCGACATCTAACCGCCCGACAGGATACAGGTGCCCCGGGACCGGGACCAGATCGCGCACCGTCGGGCGTGGATCCGGGGACTGCGCCGCAGAGATCACCCCCCTGGGTTTATAGATGGCAATGTAGGCAAGCGGCTCAGCCAGGTTGATCGGGCGTCCATCGACCTCGATCCGGTCCCGCTGCGGGTCGGCTTTGCTGCCCAAAACGGCGACATTTCCGTTCACCCGCACACGACCGGCGGAGATCAATTCTTCACACGCTCGCCGAGATCCAAGGCCGGCTCGAGATAGGATTTTTTGTACACGTTCTTCCATCAGAAGTCGTTCTCCGGTTCGACCTGTGTATTGGCCTCGACTGGAAGGGGAGGCAGTTCTGCCAGGGAGTTGAGGCCAAAATGCTGTAAGAACTCCGTGGTTGTGTTATAGAGGATGGGCCGCCCGGGGCCTTCTGCCCGGCCTGCTTCTTGCACCAACCCTTTACTGAGCAGGCTTTTTAGCACCCCGTCGCTGTTTACGCCGCGGATGGCATCCACTTGAGGCCGGGTGACCGGCTGCTGGTAGGCGACGATCGCCAGCGCTTCGAGGGCAGCCCGGCTCAAATGACTGGTCGCCTCCAAACCCAGGTAGCGCTCCACGACAGGGGCCAGCTCAGGAGCGGTGGTCAGCTGGACATTCTCGCCGTGCCGTTGCAGACGCAGCCCGCGCTGTGCGTACCCGGATTCGAGCTGCGCAAGACCTTTTTCTACCTCTGCCAGAGACACTTCTAATGCGGTGGCAAGTTGGACAGGGTTCACCGGTCCTGGCGCGACGAACAGGAGCGCCTCCATGCGGGCGGCGAGATCGGTATCGGTTTTCGAGAGAATTGGGTCTGACATGCTATAATCAGTGCCTGTAGTTTACTGCATGGATATGTACGGATGAAGAGGATGTTGATGTTGATGAAGACTCAAATTCGTTTCGCGAGCATTCTCCTGCTTTTGGCAGCTGTTACCCTGGCTTGCAACCTCGGCTCCCGCCAGACTCCCGCCCCTCCACCGCCGGTTTCGACGGAAGCGGTCCAAAACCTGGAAGCGACCCTTGAAAACGCGGCGGATAAGATCCGTGAGACCGGAGAGGTACAGCTGGAGATCGATGAGGCCCAATTAACTTCTCTGGTCGCGTTTAAACTCCAGGAAAGCGGCGATGACCTGATCAGCGACCCTCAGGTTTATTTACGGGACGGTCAGATCCAGGTCTTTGGGACGGTTGAACGCCAGAATGTTTCAGGAACAGCTCGGGTCGCCCTGACCGTAGACGTGGATGAGGAAGGACACCCGGATTTGAACGTCGTCTCTGCCAGCCTCGGCCCATTTCCGATCCCGCAGCAGGTTGTCGATAATATTGAAACCGAACTGGACGAAGCGTTTACCGAGCAGCTGGATTCTCTGGCGCCCAACACCCGTTTCGAAAGCATCGTCATTGCAGATGGGAAAATGACCATAACCGGGCATGCTAGATGACGTTTGGGTGAAATTATATCATCCTCACCTTGTGAATTTCCTGCTCCTGTTGGGTAGTATTTCCTTCCTGGTTGGCTGTACGGCCCCAGAAATTACCCAGGGACAAATCGAAGTCTCTATCTCTGCGGACGGCGAGGAGGTCGACGTCCAGCTCCCGGCTGGCAGCACGGTCGAAGCAGCCCTTTCCGCAGCCGGAGTGCTTCTCGACACTTTGGATCGCATTGATCCGCCGCTTTATACGGTCCTGAGCGAAGGATCAAAGGTTAAGGTGGTCCGAATCCGGGAGGAGTTCATCGTCGAGCAGGTAGTTGTCCCTTACGAGTTCCAGCTGGTTCGCAACGAATCTTTGCCGGAGGGGGATGAGTATTGGCTTCAAGTGGGTGAAAACGGGTTACAGGAGATAACGGTTCGCCGGATGTTCGAGAATGGGGAGGAAGTTTCGAGCAGCGTTATTAAATCAGTGATCGTGAAAGAAGCGCTCCCGCAGATTAAAATGGTCGGCGTCCAGAAACCGTTCGCTCCCTTCTCGATCCCTGGGCGCATTGCCTATTTATCGGATGGCAAGGCCTGGATCATGGAAGGTACCACGGGAAACCGTCGGCAGGTGGTCACGACGGGAGACCTGGACGGCCGGGTTTTTTCACTTTCTCCGGATGGCGAGTGGCTGTTGTTCACCCGCCATGCTGAGGATGAGGAAAATATCAATACATTGTGGGCTGCTTCGCTGGCCGGTGACGAAAGCGCCCTGGTCGATTTACAGGTGGCCAATGTTGTCCACTTTGCCGATTGGAAGCCGGGATCGGTTTTTACGGTGGCATATTCTACTGTTGAGCCGCGTCCGGCGGCACCAGGCTGGCAGGCGAACAACGACCTTGGCCTGCTCACGTTCAGCGCCACCGGCTTTGTCCGGCGCCTGCCGCTTGTGCTGGGATCCAGTTCCGGAGGGGTGTATGGTTGGTGGGGGACAACCTTCTCCTGGGCGCCGGATGGCTTGAGCCTGGCTTATGCCCGTCCGGACGAGGTTGGGGTTGTGGATCTGCTGTCCGGTTCACAGACTCCACTGCTGGAGTTGGCCCCGCTCCAGACCTTTGGAGATTGGGCCTGGGTGCCCGGGATTACCTGGGGTCCTGAAGGAAGCTTCCTCTACACAGTGGCCCATCTCGCCCTTTCCGAATCACAGCAGTTTGACCTGGCTGTGATTCGGACCTCGGGAGACGATAGTATCGCCATCTCTCCTCAGGTGGGGATGTTCGCTTATCCGGTCCCTTCACCGCTTCAGGAGCTGCCTTCTGGGGAATCGGCCCACCAGATAGCGTACCTTCAGGCGATCTATCCATCGCAAAGCGACAGCAGCCGCTACCGCCTGGAGGTGATGGACCGCGATGGTTCGAACCGCCGGGCGCTGTTCCCGGCGGAGGGCGCCAGCGGCCTCGATCCGCAGCGGGTCGCCTGGTCGCCGCAGGCTCTTGATGACCGCACAGGTTATTCCTTGGCCGTCATCTATCAAAACAATCTCTGGTTGGTTGACGCTACTACCGGCGAAGCCTGGCAGATCACTGGCGATGGCCTCATCAGCCGGATCGATTGGAGATGAAAGGATTTATGCCACATGCGCATTTTGATCACAGGAGCAGCCGGGTTTCTGGGCTCTAACCTATGTGACCGATTATTAGCGGAAGGTCATGAGGTGGTCGGGATGGATAACTTCATCACAGGAAGTCCCGATAACCTGGCCCACCTGACTGGCCACCCTGGTTTTTTATTCATTCGCCATGATGTTTCTCATTTTCTTTTCGTCCCGGGGAAGATCGATGCAATCATGCATTTTGCATCGCCTGCCAGCCCCAACCCCAGCTCACCTTTCGGCTACCTGAATCTGCCCATCCAGACGATGAAAGCGGGCGCCTTAGGGACGCACAACACCCTGGGGGTGGCCCGCGCCCAGGAAGCTCGGTTCATCCTGGCCTCGACCAGCGAGATTTATGGCGACCCACTCGAGCACCCGCAGAAGGAGAGCTACTGGGGCCACGTGAACCCGATCGGCCCGCGCTCCGTCTACGACGAAGCCAAACGGTTCGCTGAAGCGCTGACCATGGCCTACCACCGCTTCCACAACGTCGACACCCGCATTGTTCGTATCTTCAACACCTATGGACCGCGCATGCACATCGACGACGGGCGGGTTGTACCGAACTTCCTGAAGCAGGCGCTGCAAGGGAAGCCTCTGACCGTATATGGTGACGGTTCTCAAACCCGCAGCTTCAGCTATGTCGATGACCTCATCGAAGGCATCTACCGCCTGCTACTCTCGGATGAGCACGAACCGGTAAACATCGGCAACCCGGTCGAGACGTCCATCCTGGAATTTGCGAACACGATAAACCAGCTGACCGGCAACCGGGCAGGCATCGTTTTCAAGGAAGGTGAACGGGGAGAAGGCGATCCGCAGCGCCGCCAACCCGACATTACCAGGGCCCGGAAGATCTTAGGATGGGAGCCGAAGATCGATTTGGAAGCCGGGATCCTAAAGACCATCCCTTACTTCAAACAAAAGCTTGGAATCGAATAACCGTGGCTACGTTGGTTAAGAATTCGCGCGAGCGCGAGCGCTTTATGCGTTTTGCCCTGGTTGGAGTGATTGGGGCGGTGGTTGATTTCGGCACCTTCAACCTGCTGACTTC
>DASWHG010000355.1:0-6529 GCA_036393315.1 Anaerolineales bacterium
GCCTTTTCCGCTGAGAGGGGTTGTGCGCAATCGGACCTAACCTCCGTCAATTTGCTTTACCCACGAAGTGCTAATCGCTTTTTCACAAGGAGAAATAATATGAGCAGTATGCGGGAAGATGCGCTCGAGTACCATCGCTTAGGGGGAAAACCTGGAAAAATCTCGATCTTGCCGACAAAACCTCTGGCGACCCAGCGTGATTTATCGCTGGCCTACTCCCCCGGAGTGGCCATCCCGGTGTTGGAGATCGAGAAGGAACCGGAGCTGGCTTACGAATATACTTCAAAGGGAAACCTGGTTGCGGTCGTCTCGAATGGGACGGCGATCCTGGGCCTGGGAAATCGCGGCGCACTTGCCTCGAAGCCGGTGATGGAAGGCAAAGGCGTACTCTTCAAGGTTTTCTCCGACATCGACGTCTTTGATATCGAGCTGGACACGCTTGACCCGGATGAGCTCATCCGTGTGGTGGCGGCGATCTCTCCAACCTTTGGCGGCATTAACCTGGAAGACATCAAAGCGCCGGAATGTTTCTACATTGAAGAGACCCTGAAAGACATGCTCGACATCCCGGTGTTTCACGATGATCAGCACGGCACCGCCATCATCTCGAGCGCCGGGCTGCTGAACAGCCTCGAGCTGGTCGACAAGTCGCTCGAGGAGATCCGCATGACGATCTCCGGGGCCGGCGCCTCGGCCATCTCATGTGCGGAGCTGGCTGTACGGCTGGGGGTGAAGCGCGAGAACATCCTGCTGGTCGACAGCCGCGGCGTCGTGACCAGGGACCGAAAGGATGGGATGAATAAATACAAGGACCGCTTCGCTGCGGATACGGACGCCCGGACGTTAGCAGACGCCGTACGAGGCGCGGACGTCTTTTACGGGCTTTCGGTGGCGGATGTTCTGACCCCCGAAATGGTCAAGTCGATGGCCGAACGGCCGGTCATATTCGCTATGGCGAACCCGGACCCTGAGATCAAGTATGACCTGGCGAAGGAAGCCAGGCCTGAGGCCATCGTGGCGACCGGCCGCTCGGATTATCCCAACCAGGTCAATAACGTGCTCGGCTTCCCGTATATTTTCCGCGGCGCATTAGACGTGCGCGCCCGGGCGATCAACGAAGAGATGAAGGTAGCCGCCGCATACGCGCTGGCGAAGCTCACGAAAGAGGACGTGCCGGACAGCGTGCTGCGCGCCTACGGCCTGGAATCCCTGAAGTTTGGCCCCGAATACATCATCCCGAAGCCGCTCGATCCGCGCGTGATGCTTTGGGAGTCTCCGGCGGTGGCAAAGGCGGCCATGGAATCGGGTGTTGCCCGCAAACAGATCGACCTGGAGGAGTATCGCGAACAACTGGCTTTGCGGCAGGGCACCGGCCAGCAGGTCCGCCAATTCATTATCAATAAGGCGAAAGCCTCGCCGGTCAAAAAACGGATCGTCTTCGCCGAAGGGGAGGAGCCCAAGATCATCCGGGCGGCAGCCCAGGTGAAAGACGAAGGCATCGGCACACCGATCCTGGTGGGGCGTCCCGAGCGAATCCGGGAAAAGATCGCGGCACTCGGCCTGGACTGCGACCCCCAGATCGTGAACCCGGCAGATTACAAGCGCATCGGCGACTATGCCCGGGCTTACTACGAGCTGCGCCAGCGCAAGGGTATCGTGATGAAGGACGCTCGCAAAGCGGTGCGCGAACCGAATATCTTCGGCCCGATGATGGTCAAGATGGGCGACGCGGACGCCTTTGTCTCCGGGCTCACTTATGATTATCCCGAAGTGATTCGTCCGGCCCTTCAGATCCACCACACCCATCCCAAGGCCCGGCGCGCCGCGGGCGTCTACATCATGATCGTCAACAACCGGGTCCTGCTGTTCACCGATGCTACCGTGATCATCGATCCAACTGCGGAGGACCTGGCAGAGATCGCCTGCTTGGCCGCTGACTTCGCCACCCAGCTGGGACTTGAGCCGCGCGTGGCGCTGCTTTCCTTCTCAAACTTCGGAAGCACGCCCCACCCCTTGACTGAGAAAGTGCAAACTGCAGTAAACCTCATCCGCCAGAAGCGCCCGGATATCCACGTGGACGGCGAGATGCAGGCCGATACGGCGGTCATGCCTGAGTTGGTCGAGGAGCGCTACCCCTTCAGCCGGGTAAAAGATGCCAATGTGCTGGTCTTCCCCTCGTTGGAAGCGGCCAACATCGCTTATAAACTGCTCGCCCGCCTGGGCAACGCCCAGGCCATCGGCCCAATCCTGCTCGGGATCGGAGCGCCCGTCCACGTTCTCCAGACAGGCGATGAGGTGCGCGACATTGTCAATATCGCCGCTGTCGCGGTGATGGATGCCGCCAGCCGCGAGGAACAGTGAGCCGACCTAACCATCCCTCGATTGTCTCAGAAATCTGCGGAGCTCTCTTACGACCGGGTCGTAGGCCGGGTTCTCGGCCTGGTTCACCAGCTGGTAGGGGTCGTCCTCCATATCGTACAGTTCGGGCCGTTCGCTCTCCCACTCGACGTACAGATACCGTTCGGTGCGCACGGCGATGTACGGGCCAAACCGGACCCAGTTCTCGATCACCAGCCGGTCACGCCATACCGGGCTGCCCCGCAGGAGCGGGATGAGCGACAGGCCATCCATCCCCGCTGGGGCATCCAGGCCGGCCAACTGGTAGAACGTCGGCGCCAGGTCGATATTCGAGACCAGATGATTGTCCTGGCGCGCCTCAGGGAACAGCGGCGGGTAGCGCACCGCAAAGGGCACCAGGATTGACTCTTCCCAGGCGTATCCTTTCCCGCGCTGCCGGCGGTGCTCTCCCCAGAAGAAGCCGTTGTCGGACAGGTAGACGACGAAGGTGTTGTCCAGTTCGCCGGCCTGTTCCAGCCGGGTGATCACACTCTCCACCACCTGGTCCAGCGCGTTCAACGACTGGATCTGCCTGCGGCGCAGCTGGTCGATTGCCTCGATCCGTTCTTCCGTCAGCGGCTCGTATTCCTGGACCCAATCCGGTTTGTCCGAAACGTCCGCCTCGTTGAAGCTGGGCGGCCGGTAGAGCGGCAGGTCCGGGTAAAGGGTCTCATCACCGGGGGCCGGGTCGGACGGCTCGTGGGGGGCGTTTGGTGTGAAGAGCAGGACGAAAGGAGCCTCCTTCTCCAGGGCCTGGTCCAGGAATTCCAGGGTGTAATCGCCAAGGATGTAAGTCATGTACCCGGAATGGTCGATCCATTCCCCCTGTACGTTCAGTCGCGGGTCGTAATAGGGGCTGCTCCCACCCTCGAACGAAACCCAGAAATCGTACTCGGGTCTCATCGAACCATCCCACGAGTTCAGGTACTTCCCCACCAACCCGGTGAAGTAACCGGCGGCGTGGAAGTCCTCCATAAAGGTGGGCTTTTCGAGGGGGTCCTGGTTTTCGTGCACCTCGTGGTTGTACGCATAAAGTCCGGTAAGCAGGCTGGCCCGGCTCGGGCAGCAGGATGGGGTGGTGATGTAAGCTCGCGAGAAAGTTACACCCTGGTCGAAGATGAGCGCCTGGGTGCGCGGCATGTATGCCATGGTGTCGTAGCGCTGGTCGTCGCTCATGATGATGAGGATGTTGGCTCCCTCCGGGATTTCCGGGGTCGGGGAGGCGGTGGGCATGGGTGTTAGGGTCGGGAGAGGGTCCCGCTCGATATACGGAAGGAATACGTCCAGGTCGGGAGCGAGAGTTGCGCTCAGAGCTCCGCCCGGCTCGAGCGCAGCCGGGCGGGTGACTTCAACCGGGTCCGGTACGGGCGCCGGGTCGCTCTCTTGAGCAGCGCCTGCAAAGGGGCCGGCGGGTCCTGTTGGGACTGGCTCGGTGAAGGCAGGATTCGGGGCATTTCGGATCTGGCTGGGTGGATAAGGGAGCTGGCATCCGAGTAAGATGATGACCAGGGATGACAGCAGGCATGTTCGTAAAGTTCGCAAAATTCCTCCCGGGATGAAAGTTCGTTCGGTTTGCCATTGTAACACCGACAGGGGTTTGTGGTAGCATAATCAATTAGGAGGTTTTCTTGCCTGAAAAGACGCGGATCTGTTTTGTGTGCTTGGGGAACATCGTGCGCAGTCCCCTGGCAGAGAATATGTTTCGATCGTTGGTAGAAGAGGCCGGGGTTGGCGGCCGCTACGAGGTGGCCTCGGCGGGCACGTCCGGCTGGCACCTGGACGAACCGCCCGATGCGCGCATGCGAAAGGTGGCGGCCGCCCGTGGGCTCACCTATACCGGCCGCGCCCGGCGTTTTATCCGGGAGGACTTCAACCGCTTTGACCTGATCGTCGCTATGGATTCCAGCAACCGGGAAGACCTGCTGGACCTGGCCCCGGATGTGCAAGCGCGCGCCAAAGTTCGCCTTCTGCGCGAATTCGACCCGCACGGCGGTCCGGACGTGCCCGTTCCGGATCCCTATTACGGCGGCATCGACGGGTTCGAAGAGGTCTACCAGATCGTCGAGCGCTCCTGCCGCGGCCTGTTGGAAGCGTTGAAGAACGGCTGGAAGGGCGAGGCCGGTTCGTAGTTGTTTGCATAAATTTTGAACCCTGACCTTCCGTCAGAGTCGCTCTCGCGATTATTTACCCAGGGGGTGAAGCGCAGTTCGCCCACCTTGGTCAACGTGCCGTTGCCGTTGCGCTTAAGCATTACCGTGGTGCTGCTCAGAACATGTCCTGAGCCAGGCGAAGGATGGTCGTGGAGGATGTAGGGGCGAAGCAAGAAAATTCAATCGCATCTCGAGGACATTCCTTTGCTTCGCCCTTACTGCTGCCGTCCACTCACCCCTACCAGGCGGTTCTCTGCGTCGTAGGTCAATGTGTAAACATCCGTGGTATTGGGATCCACCGTATAGGTCCGCCGGTTCATATTCCCGTTCAGGTCGTAACAATACGCCCAGTTTACCTTGCTGTTTACCGAATGGGCTTTGCTCAACGAACCACTCGGGCACGAACTGTCTTGAGCGGCATAGCTAAGAATCCCGCAGCGCAACCCTTTCACCGAACGCAGAAAGCCGGCATTTCCGTACTTGCCATCGGCGGCAATGATGTCCAACGCTTCCAAAAAGGCCGCCCGGGCTTGTGCCAGGTCTTTGATCTGCTCTGCGCCGACTTCCTGAGCGGTTAGGGTGCTTGGCACTCGGCGTACGTCAACCGGTAGCGACCAACTGGAGTGCGGTTCGGCGCACCATTCCAGTAGGGAATAGGGATAGCCGATGGTGACGATACCGCCATTCACATCGCTGCTCGCCTGGTACACAAACTGACGGTCGTCCAGTTCTCCATCTTCGTCTGCCGCATACAGGCTTGGCCATTTCCGCTGAAACTGGCTGGATTGACTCAACATGGCAAAGGATGATACTGACCCTTCACAGATCAGTGCATCGAGCAGATCGAACAGGTCGTCCCGGCGGGCCAGGAACGCGTGAGTGTAAATGGCTTGACGAAACTCGAGGTTAAAATGATATGGCTAAAAAGAAGGTATAGTCCAAAATGGTAATGATAAATGGGAGTTGTAAGACCTCTAAAAATCCGAGGATGAAATTGGATTAAAAATGCTCCCTGAACAAGTTCTTTCCTGGTTGGTCCAGAACGGCTTTGGCGCCGTAAAGGGCTCGCAGCCGGTCGGCGGTGGCTGCATTAACGCCGGGACGGTCCTGACGACCGGGAGCGGCCGGACCTTCTTCCTGAAGACAAACCATCAGGCGCCCGCGGACATGTTCGAGCGGGAGGCGCAAGGCCTGCAGGCGCTGGCGGTGGAAGGCGGGCCGCGCCTGCCCGTCCCTTACCTTTACGGCGAAAACTATCTTTTATTGGAGGACCTGGCGCCAGCGCCGCGCCGCGTCGATTACTGGCCTGAATTCGGCCGCCGGCTGGCTGCCCTGCACGGCCACACCAGCGACCGCTTCGGATTCCCACAGGATAATTACATCGGGAGCACACTACAACCCAACACCCCCAGCGCGGATGGTTACGAGTTCTTTGCCGACCGGCGCCTGCTCTATATGGCCAGGCTGGCCAGGCAGGCTGGGCTGTTGAGCCAGGAGCAGGTCCGCCAGGTCGAACGGCTGGCTGCCCGCCTCCCGGAGCTGGTCCCGGAGCAGCCGGCTTCGCTCATCCACGGCGATCTGTGGAGCGGCAATGCCATCACCGATTCTGCCGGGAATCCGGCCATCATCGACCCCGCCGCCCATTACGGCTGGGCGGAGGCCGAACTGGCGATGACCGCCTTGTTCGGGTCCTTCCCGCAGGTATTCTACCGGTCCTATGAAGAAGCCCGGCTGCTCGAGCCGGGCTACCGGGAACGCTTCCCGATCTACAACCTCTATCACCTGCTCAACCACCTGGTCCTGTTTGGGAGCGGCTACCTGGGAGACGTGCTGCGCATCCTGGACGGTTTCCGGTAAAGAAATTACTGCTACCGGCCGCGCATTTCGGAGATCTTCCCCCTCAGCATCCAGACCATCAAAACAAAGACGAGCAAGGCCCAGAAATAATACTGGAGCATACCGCTCGAATAACCGGCCAGGAT
>DASWHG010000356.1:0-2936 GCA_036393315.1 Anaerolineales bacterium
TTATTCGATATGGCTCTCGCCCTGGGCTACCAGCCGCTCCTCCCTGGCGATCAAATCGCGATCGTCACAAACGCCGGCGGGCCGGGCATCCTGGCAACCGATGCCTTGGAAAGAGCTGGGCTGTCCCTCGCTCGCTTCGAGAATCCGACGATCAACGCCCTGATGGAGCGCCTCCCGGATGCAGCCAGCGCGGCCAACCCGGTCGACGTGCTTGGCGATGCCCGCGCCGACCGGTATTCGTTTGCGATGAGAACTGTGAGCGAGGATCCGAACGTCGACGGCCTGCTGGTCGTCCTGACGCCGCAGGCCATGACGGAGATCGAAGCCACCGCGGAGGCCGTGGGCTCCTTAGCGGAAGAGACGGACAAGCCCGTCCTGGCCTGTTTCATGGGGGAAGCGCGGGTAGAAGCCGGCATAGATATCTTGCAGCAGCATGGGGTTCCGAATTACTCCTTCCCGGAACGGGCTGCCCGAGCGTTCAAAGGTATGTCCGACTACCGGGGGATTCGCTCCCGACCAGAGCCTGAATATGCTCGGCTCGAGGTGGATTCGGGCGCTGTCAAAGAATTGTTCGCCAGGGTGCGCTCGGAGGGGCGCGTGTCGATTGCCGACTTCAAGGCGCGCCAGATCATGACCGCTTACGGCCTGCCGATCCCCAAGTCTGAGCTGGCCGAGACTCCCGAAAAAGCGATCGAGGTTGCCAGGAGGATCGGCTATCCGGTCGTATTGAAGATCGCCTCGCCGGATATCCTGCATAAAACGGATGTGGGCGGTGTGAAAGTCGGTCTTCGCAACTCCGAGGAAGTCCGCGATGCGTTCGAATTGATCGTGTACCGGGCCCAACGATACGTTCCTGAAGCCCAAATCCTGGGCTGCCTGGTCCAGGAGATGGTCCCCACGGGAACAGAGGTGCTGGTCGGCATGAACCGGGATCCGCAGTTCGGCCCGCTCGTCACCTTTGGTCTGGGCGGGATCTACGTCGAGACGCTTAAAGACGTGACGTTCCGCGTCGCCCCATTTTCCATCCACGAAGCCCATGCAATGCTGGCGGAGATCCGCGCCAGCGCCCTGTTGGAAGGCGTGCGCGGCCAGCCCCCTGCGGACAAGGAGGCCATTGTCGACACGCTGCTGCGCATCGGTCAGCTGGTTCAGGATTTTCCAGAGATCGTCGAGCTCGACATCAACCCATTGATGGTCTATCCCCAGGGCGAGGGCGCGATCGCGATCGATATGCGATTGGTGCTGAACCAGGGCACTTAAGGAGACAAATGTGAAGTCCTTATACGTCACCTCGATTGAACGTTTTTCCGGAAAGACGGCTACCTGCCTGGCATTGGGCCGCCGTTTTCAAGCCGATGGGTACCGGGTAGGGTATTTAAAACCTCTCAGCCTGCAGCCCTGGCGGGTCGCTGGCCGGATTGCCGATGAAGATGCAACTTTTATCAAGGAAATCCTCGGGCTCGAGGCGGATCCCTGGGATCTCTCTCCCGTCGTCGTCAACCAGGATTACCTGCACAAGCACCTGCGCGAAGGGGTGGAGGGCGACCCAATGGAGCGGGTCAAAGCGGCCTATGAAGCAGCCAGCGCGGACCAGGATATCATGCTGCTCGAAGGCGGGGCCAGCCTTAGAGAGGGGCATGCGGTCGGGTTGCCTACCCCGATCGTAGCCCAGACCTTGAGCAGCCATGTCCTGATGGTTGTCAAATACCGGTCGGACGTGCGGGTCCTGGACGACGCCCTTTCCGGCCAGGCCCGGTTGGGCGATCTGCTGGTGGGAGCGATCATCAACAACGTCCCGTCCGAGGCGAACGAATTTGTGAACTCCCTG
This sequence comes from Anaerolineales bacterium, assembly GCA_036393315.1. Taxonomy (GTDB): domain Bacteria; phylum Chloroflexota; class Anaerolineae; order Anaerolineales; family UBA4823; genus DASWHG01. Next base: position 1,829 of record DASWHG010000356.1, read on the forward strand.
GCCATCCCTTATTTAGAGCAGCGCGGGATTCCCGTTTTCGGCGCCATCCCCCATTCCCGCAGCCTGGCTGCCATCACCGTCGGCGAGCTGATCGACGTGATGGGTGCGAAGGTGCTGACCGAGAATACGAACCGGGATGCGCTGGTCGAGAACCTGACCGTCGGCGCCATGACAGCCGAGGCTGCCCTTCACCGCTTCCGCGAGCAGGTCAACAAAGCCGTGATCACCGGCGGCGACCGTACGGATATCCAGCTGGCCGCCCTGGAAACCTCAACTTCGTGCCTGGTTCTGACCGGCAACCTTCAGCCAAGCCCCTTGATCGTCAAGCAGGCCGAGGCCTTCGGGGTAGCGGTGCTCCTGGTCCGTGGAAATACGATGGAAACCATCGAGGCGATCGAACGGATATTTGGGAAGTCCCGTTTAGGCCAGCCCGACAAATTAGTGAAGTTCCAGGATCTGTTAAACAACCATGTGGACCTTGAGCGCCTGTACTCGGCGCTCGATATCGAGAAGCGATAAACGTTCAACTTAAGGAGAAGCAGCATGAATATCGAACAAACCCGCGCGCAGGTAATCGCCAGTGTCTGGCAGGCAATCGCCCAGAGCGATGTCGACCTTTCCGGTGTGCCTCAGGAACAGCAGGAAAAACTGGTCAGCACGATTGCGAACAATCTGTTGCTGACCGTAAACGATCTGCTGGACGAAGTCCCGGAACCAGAAGTCCAGCCTGAACCAGGCTCCGAATTCGACGAGCAGGAATTATGGAAAGGCCGTCCTTTCCTCTCGGTTTCCGAATCCTATCTCTTAACAAACGAACGGATCCGGATCACGAAAGGCTTTGTCGGCCGGGAGATCGAGAACTACGAGCTGATCCGGATTCAGGACCTCGACCTCTCCCAGGGATTAACTGAACGCATTTTGAACATCGGCGATATTCACCTGCGTGGCCACGATCCTTCCAGTCCTGAGTTGGTTTTACGGAATGTATCTAAACCCGATGAGGTATACGAAACCCTGAGACGAGCCTGGCTGGCTGCGCGCAAGCGCCACGGCCTGCAGTTCCGGGAGGAGATGTGATTTTCGACAGGATACCGGTATGAACGTTTCC
>DASWHG010000357.1:0-2728 GCA_036393315.1 Anaerolineales bacterium
TGCAAAGTTGCAAACTTCGCGGAGATGCACAGGTCTGGGTCTCGGGCTTCCAAGTTGCCAAGATGACCCGAGGCTCGCGGGCAGGATGCTCGACCTAACCCATGTTTGACACCTCGGAGGGGAATTTCCAGGATTTCCCGGGGTCATGAGCGAAAAAACCCAATAATTTCAATATAGGGAGTCCGGATTTCGGTTTGTAGTGCCATAAAATATATTTAGTGTTGATTTTTGGCTCGATTTCTGACACTCTGGCCCCATGTATATTCGGCAGACAAAAACCAGAAACTCCACGACCGGGGAAGCCTACTGCACTTTTCGGCTCGTTGCCTCGGAGCGCATCGGCTCCAAGGTGCGGCAACGCACCCTGCTGAATCTGGGGAGGAACTTTTCGCTACCCAAAGAGCAGTGGCCCCGGCTGTGTGCTCGGATCGATCAGATCCTCTCCGGTCAGGGATCGTTTTTGCCTGAATCCGCCGCGCTTGAGGCTCAGGCCCAGCGTTATGCGGCACGGCTGGTCGTTCTGAGTGTGCCGGCCCCCTCGGTCCAGGAGAGCGCCGAGGCGGACTATCACGAAGTGGATATCGCCTCTCTGGAGCTGGTCCGCCCCCGCTCGGTCGGGGTGGAGCACGCCGGGTTGGCCGCTCTGTCCAGGCTGGAGATTCCGCGGATTCTCGAATCCGCAGGGCTCAACGGCGTGCAGCGGGCGGCGGCGATGGGGAGCATCATCGGCCGGATGGCCGCACCGGGCAGTGAGCTGGCCACCTGGGGCTGGCTCAAAGAGCGCAGCGCCCTGGGCGAGCTTCTGGAGGTTGATTTTGAAGCCATGCCGCTGATGCGCCTGTATCGGGTCTCGGACTTGCTGGTGCGGCATCGCGAGGCGATCGAGGCGGCTCTCTTTACCCGGATCCAGAGCCTCTTCGCCCTGCCTGCGACCGTGACCCTTTACGATCTGACCAACACCTACTTTGAAGGGGAGATGGCCGGCAATGCCAAGGCCCGCCGCGGTCGCTCCAAGGAGAAGCGCAGCGACTGCCCGCTGGTGACTCTGGGATTGGTGCTGGACGGCAGCGGCTTTGTCCGGCGCTCCAGGATGTTCGAGGGGAGCGTCGCCGAGGCGAGCACCCTGGAGGGGATGCTGCAAGGGCTTGAGGCCCCGCCGGGGGCGCTGGTGATCATGGACGCTGGGATCGCCACCGAGGCCAACATCGCCTGGCTGCTGAAGCATCACTACCGCTACCTGGTGGTCAGTCGCGAGCGCACTCGCCAGTTTGACGCGAGCCAGGCCGTGGAAACCACCACGGCCTCCGAGCAGACCATCCGGATTCAACGGGTGCTCAGTGAGGACGGCTCCGAAGTGCGCCTGTACTGCCACTCCCAAGAGCGGCAGGAGAAAGAAACCGCCATGAGCGCGCGGTTCATCCAGCGTTTTGAAGCAGGGCTCACCAAGCTGGCCGAAGGGCTCCAGAAACCGCGCGGCGAGAAGCGCCGGGACAAACTGCTGCAGAGAATCGGTCGCCTCCAGGAGAAGAGCCATGGCATCGGCCGGCATTACCGGATCGAACTGACCCCGGATGAAAGTGGCGCCAAAGCGCTCGCTCTGACATGGGAGAGAGTGCCGGTAGATGGAACTCAGCTGAGCCATCCCGGCGTCTATTGCCTGCGCACCAATGAGCTGAGCTGGGACGAGGCCACTTTGTGGCGGACCTACACCATGCTGACCGATCTCGAAGCGGTCTTTCGCAGTCTCAAGTCCGAACTGGGGCTGCGCCCGGTCTACCACCACAAGGAAGAGCGGGCCGAAGGGCACCTGTTCATCACGGTCCTGGCCTATCAGGCGGTTCAGGTCCTGCGGCAACAGCTCAAAGCCCATGGCATCCATGAGAGCTGGAGCACCCTGCGCCAGACCCTCTCGGTGCAGCAGCGCGTCACCGCCACCTTCAAGCAACGCGATGGGCGAACCCTGCATGTGCGCAAGGCAACCGTCGCGGAAGCGAACCTCAAGAAGCTCTATGACGCCTTGGATCTGTCAGCGACCCCAGGCGGCGTCCAAAAGCTGGTCAACTGAGTAACGAAATACGCGGATGTAGTGCCACTCGGGAATTTTTAAAGCTGTAATATGTTGTTTTTAGTACGTTTATATTCTTAGGTGTTAAACATGGGTTAAGGCGTGAGGCGTGAGGCGTAAATCCCAGAACAAAAACGAACTCCTTGCCGTTGCGCTTCACTCCTCACCCCTCACGCCTTTGATCCTCTGGATTTCTGATGGATTTCACTACTCTGAACGCCGAACAGCTGACCGCCGTGCGCCATGACGAAGGCCCTCTGCTTCTTCTGGCCGGCGCGGGTTCGGGGAAGACCCGGGTCATCACCTGCCGCATCGCCTACCTGCTGCTGCAGCGGGGAATTCCTGCAGGCAATATCCTGGCCGTCACCTTCACCAACAAGGCGGCCCGGGAGATGAAGGAGCGGGTGCAGGAACTGGTCGGGAAAAAACGGGCCTCCGGAATGGTGATCGCCACCTTTCACTCCCTTTGCGTGCGCATTCTCAAGGAGGACATCGAACGGCTGGGATACAAAAGGAATTTCTCCATCTACGCCGCCTCCGACCAGGCCCGGCTGGTCAAGGACATCATGCAGGGGCTCGACATCGACGGCAAGAAGTTCGATGCCGACCGCATCCTGTGGCTCATCTCCGACGCCAAGAACCGCCTGGTCTCCCCCGAGGACT
>DASWHG010000358.1:0-4647 GCA_036393315.1 Anaerolineales bacterium
TGCAGGTGGAATTGGGCGAAGAAGCCATGGCGGTCCTTGGAGTGGGCCAGGAATCCGGCGCCGATCCGCCCGTGCCCGCCCGCCGCCAGGAGCCGGTGCTCAATCAGGAGCAGGCTGCCGAATTGCTCCGCCTGGGACGGGCGGTGGAAGCGCATTTCGGTGCGCCGCAGGACCTCGAGTGGGCCATCGCCGGGGGGCAGGTTGCCCTGCTGCAGGCCCGCCCGGTCACCACCCTCGCCGCCGGCGCACCAGTCAGCCCCCCTATCCCCCACCCCCCGGGCGACGACCGCTGGCCCGCAGTCGACGAGCGCCCGCCCCAGCCTTACGACCTGTGGAGCCAGGCCGTCCTGGGCGAGGTCTGGCCGCACCCGGTCAGCCCGTTGATGTGGTCCGGCGTGCCGACCATCATCGGCGGCAGCATCCGCCACAGCCTGCGCGGCCTGAACAGCCCCGCCATAGCCGCCTCCCAGTGGGCCGGGCGCTTCTTCGGGCGCGTCTATTACAACGAGGGCGCCCTGGTCCACCTGCTCTCCGAGGAGCTCGGTCTGCCCGGCTCCTTCGTGAACGCCGCAGTCGGCAGCCGGCGCGACGGCGACTCGGTCCGCCAGGTAGGCTTCCGCCCGGCCCGCTTCCTGCGCGGGCTGCCCTTCCTGGCCCGCATGGCCCGGACACAGCTCGGCACCGGCCGCGAGCTGGAGGGCCTGTTCCGCCAGATCGACGGCTGGACCGCGGATTTCTCGGAGGCGCGCCTGGAAAGCCTGAATGACCGGGAGCTCTGGGAGGAGTTCCTGCTGTGGGTGGAGCGCTTCAACCACGCCATCAGCCTGCAGGCCGAGATCAGCAACATCGGCATCACCGCCTTCGCCCTGCTCGAGTGGCTGCTCGACCGCTGGCTGGGGCGCAAGGAACTTGCCCAGAGCATGATCACAGGGCTCTCGGGGGTGTACGCTGCCGAGATGGGCCTGGCGCTCTGGCGGATCGCCCAGGCGGTGGATCAGGCCGGGTTGGCCGGTCTGGTCCTGGAAGGGGAACCCGCTGAAATCCGCGTCCGGCTGTGTGAGGCTCCGGACGGGCCTGAGATCGTCGCCCAGCTGGACGGCTTCCTGCAGGCTTACGGCCATCGCTGCCCTAACGAGGGCGAGTGGCTGTACCCGCGCTGGGTCGAGGACCCGGAGCAGCTCTGGCCACTGCTCGCCGGCTACCTGCGAGCGGGCGGCCGGGTCGACCTGGGGGAGGCTGAGGCGCGCCAGCGCGGGCGGCGCGAGGAAGCGGTCGATTGGGCCCTTTCCCGTCTGGACCCGCTGCGCAGGGCCTTCTTCCGCAGCGTCCTGGCGCGCTCCCAGCACGGCGCCCGCCTTCGTGACAACGGCAAGCATTATTATATGAAACTTGCCCTACCCATCCGGCGCATCGACGTAGCTTTCGGAGCCCGCTGGGCGGCGCGCGGCTGGCTGGACCGCCCAGAGGACATATTCTTCCTGGCGATCCCCGACATCCAGGCGGTGCTGGCTGCCGGCGACCCGTCCAAAGCCGGGTTGGACCTGCGCACCGTGGTCCGGGAAAGGCGGGAGGCTTTCGAATACTGGACCGTCCTCGACTACGTCCCGACCCTGATCGGCAGCGACGGCCAGCCCTTGAGAGAAGGGCCTGCAATAGATGGCGTGAACAGCCGCGCGGCCGGCGCGGAAACCCCGGGCGGAGAAAGGATGGACGGCGGCCGGGTGCTGCGTGGCATCCCCGCCAGCGCGGGGACCGCCCGCGGCATCGCCCGCCTGGTGCACTCCCCCGATCAGGCTTTAGGCCTCGGCCCCGGCGACATCCTGGTGACCCGCGCTGCCGACCCGGGTTGGACTCCGGTTTTCACCCTGGTCGGCGGGCTGGTGCTCGAAGTCGGCGGACAGCTCTCCCACGCCGCCATCGTCGCCCGGGAGTGCGGCCTGCCGGCCGTCGTCAACGTGCCCGGCGCCACCCAGCAGATCAAGGACGGCCAAACGCTGTTGGTGGATGGGACGCGCGGGGAAGTGCATTTGCTTGAGGAATGAGACCGGCCGGTGACGGCAGCCCAGCCCTGCTGAAATCAGTACACTTGCCTATTAATTCCAGTTCATTTGCCTATCGACTCCCCTCCAATACTTCTTTATAATGTTTATGTAAATTTCTGATTGTGGGTATCGGAACACGCCCATCCCGTCATCCTGAGGGAGCGCTCTGCGCGACCGAAGGATCTCGCATGGCGATCTAGCGAGATGCTTCACTTCATTCAGCATGACAGCGGGAAGATGGTGAGATGTCCATCTTGTCCTTCAGAGACACGGCGGGCCGCACAGCAGCCTTCTAGAGGTGGGAGGCACATTTGTCATGAGTAGGAACCGCTGTGCTGGAAAAGAGCATCCAGTACAGAAATGACGAAGAATCTCCATAACCCCGACGCCAGACGAAAAAAAATCTCCCACAATAAATGCAGGAGTCTTCAGTGAACAACACAACGATTTTGCTTGAACACCTTACTATCTCTCTCCTACCATGGCTGCCAGGGACCTTAATGGGTGGATCCCTGGGTTACATCTTGGCCCGATTATTTCACAGAATCTTGATCAAAAAACCTAACCTGGAAAACTTCTACTTCTTTTTGCCGTGGCGCACTGCAGCCATCCTCCTGGCGGTGATGGCTATCTTCACGCCATATCCGTTCATCTTCTTTGGGCCGGGACCCAAAGCCGCGATTGCAAGCATGTTCTTCCTGGTCTTCGTTTTAGCAACTGCTTACACTGCCAGCGCATATCTGGACTATTGGCTTCGTTCATCACCTGCAGCACGTGTATTCGGAATGAGCCGCACGCTTGGCATCGTATCAGTTGTCGTCGCCATTATTTCAGGCTTTTCAGGCGCAGGTGGAGCTTGGAGTCTAATTTGGATTGGAATGCGAGAATATGACTACACCAGGATGTGGGTTGGATACGCCATTGTTGTCAGCCTTGCTCTTATCTTGGATCTACTCTTAGGGGCGATACACGTATCGATTGCTCGCCGGGTTGAACGTTTGCTTCCCATCGAAAAAGAATCTGCGCATGCCTTGGTTAAATAAATTACTGGCTATTCATCTGTCTTGGATTTTGCTCCTGCTTGTCAGTTGCCAATCTCAACAGGAAAAAATCTCAACTACCACTATTGTGACCACTACACCAGCGATCACGCCCACCCCAAGCCCGACTCAAACTCCTGTGGTAACACCGGGTCCTGCTCTGAGCTCACCAGCACCTACACCAATTCCCGAAGATTTCCGCACGGCCACATCCACACACTTATATCAGCCCTTCCCGACCACCACGCCCGAGCCGACTCCAACTGCACTGGTCATCACTCCTGATTCCACTCAACCTGAATGCGAGACATTTGAAGGTGATTTACGCGTAAATATTGGAAGGGTAAATTCGGATCCTTCTCGGTTTTGTATATCCTGGCTGGATCCCGACCAGAGTGAGACTGGTTGACTTTTAATTCATATATGTGGAAAACCGGCCCCGAACGTTCCGCGAATACACGGATGAGGGCAAATGTCCTATAAAAGTTATTCCTGAGTCTATCAGCGGAAGCACTGGTCAGGCGGATTGGCTGGGAGAGTGCTCGGAAGAAGACCAGAATTCGCTGATTTGTGTTATCATTACATTAATTTTGTAATCATGTTATCAAAATGTAGAGGGAAGAATGATCAGGACGCAAATTCAATTGACCGAGGAACAATCTGAGGCGTTAAAGCAGCTGGCTGCTCGAGAAGGAAAAACGGTCGCCGAGCTGGTCCGCCTGGGTGTCGACCAGTTGATTCGCTCCCGAAGGGTAGTCGCTCCAGAGGAGTTGCGCCGCCGGGCGCTCGCCGTGGTAGGTAAGTTCCACTCTGGGGATGAAGATCTCTCTGCCGAACACGATCGCTATGCGGCCGAGGCCTTTGAGTCGTGAGCGTCTACGTCGACACCTCGGCATTTCTCGCCGTCCTCAACGCCGATGACCGCTTTCACGCGACCGCCCGTCGCAGGTGGCAGCAGTTGATTGAAGCCGGCCGGTCCTTGATCTGCAACAACTACGTACTGGTGGAAACCATGGCCGTAATCCAGAACCGTTTGGGGATGGACGCCGTGATCGCCTTTCAAAATGACGTCAGGCCGATCCTGACCATCCTGTGGGTCGATGAGGATTTGCACCAGCGCGCGGTAAGCGCCTTGTTAGCCGCCCGACGACGACGCCTGAGCCTGGTCGACTGCGCCAGCTTCGAGAGCATGATCCAGGCTGGTATGCGCCAGGTCTTTGCCTTCGACACCCATTTTGAAGAACAGGGTTTCGAGGTCTTTTCACTACCGGATTGAAGATATCAGCATCGAAATCACATTTGCTGTGGGAACCCTGGTCTATTATTCGTATTTTATGCCGGGGATTACGAAAGTAGAAGAAACATTTCTCAACGTACTGTGACGTTCGGATCCTTTACGATCACGGATGGCGAGCTTCGTATCCATTATGCGGAAGGCGAGATCCTGTTACGGCGTACTTCTGAGAAAAAAAGATCTATCCTAAAACTTAGTCAACCTCCCTTGCACATTTTTCATACGACAGGATATAAAATGTCTCTCTGGGATCTGCCGTGGTAGGGGCCAT
>DASWHG010000359.1:0-2466 GCA_036393315.1 Anaerolineales bacterium
TTCCGCACGCAGCTTCCTGGTGCACGACGTCGAGAAGCTCGAACTATTCGACCGGGCTTTCAACCTGTTTTGGATGCAGCGGGTGGAATGGGTTGTCGAGTTTGGGGTTGCTCGGCAGAAGGCGCGCCGGGAACCCCGCATCGAATTACCGGAGAGCGAAGAAGCACCACTAAGCCGGCGGCAGGGCAGCCAGATGGGTCCGCCGGAGGAGGCCGGCGACGATGATCCCTCAGCGGAGCCCAGCGTGGCCTCGACCTACAGCCCGGTCGAGATCCTCTACCGGAAGGATTTTTCAGATTACTCCAAGGCTGAGCTGGAGGCCGCCGTTCGGTTCATACGCAGCCTGCCCTGGCGTTTGGATTCGCGGCTGACCCGCCGCAAGGTGCGGTCGATCAAGCGGGCCAGCTACCTGGACCTGCGCAGGTCGGTCAGGGACAGCATGAAGTATGGGGGCGAGATCGTCGAGCTGGTCTGGCGGCGCAGGAAGCCCAAACCCCGCCCCTTGGTCGTCATTTGCGATATCAGTGGCTCCATGGAGCGCTACTCGCGCCTGTTCCTCCACTACATGTACGCCCTTGCCCAGGGACCGCAGAAGGTCGAACTATTCGTCTTTGGCACTCGCCTGACCTGCATCACCCCCGCTCTCCGGCGTAACGACGTCGATACGGCTGTGACAAAGATGTCGGACCTGGTTCTGGACTGGTCAGGGGGGACCCGCATTGGGGAGTCCCTGAAGACCTTCAACTATAAGTGGGCTCGCCGCAAGCTCGGGCGCGGGGCGGTGGTCATCGTCATCAGCGATGGCTGGGACCGGGGGAATATCCAACTGTTGGAAAGCGAGATCGCCCGCCTGCGCCGCAGCGTCTCCCGTTTGATCTGGCTGAACCCGCTGTCTGGCGCGCCCGGCTACCGGCCTCTCGTTCTTGGCATGCAGGCTGTCCTGCCTTACGTGGACGATTTCCTCCCCCTCAACAACCTGCTGAGCCTGGAACAGCTGGCAGCCCGCCTGGGCGCCTTATTGGTCCGTACTTAGACCTGGCCACATTCCAGCCGGTTGTACTTCAGCTTTGTATTTAGAGGATACCCAGGCATCTCAGCAGCACGCTCCGGCGGTGGGCGCGTGCACGGTGCTCGAACAGGTATATCCCCTGCCAGGTGCCCAGGGCCAGCGTGCTGTCCTCGATCGGGATCGTCAGGCTGGTGTGGGTGAGCATCGCCCGCATGTGGGAGGTCGAATCGTCCGGGCCTTCCCGGATCCCCCACCGGTGAATTCGATCGACGACTGCTTCTGTGAATGGGTAGAGGCTTTTGCCGCGGGTGGAGACTGTCAGGGTGTCTTTGTACCAGTTCAAGGTTTTTCAATTCAGCTGCGCCAGCTTGCGGGCAGCTGCTTCCAGGTTAAGCTGAACTTCTTGCGATCCCGGTTCGTCCGGCGCGATGGTCAGGTAGCGTTCATAGTAGTCAACCGCTCGTCTTAAAGAGCCGTGCTGGTGGTGGATCAATCCCATGTCCAGCAGGTGTTGCGCCTGGCCGGGTTGGGACTGGTGCAGGCGTTCGAGCACCGCCAGCGCTTTAGGCCAGTCGCCTTGCTGGACGTAGATGTTTCTCAGGTTATTGAGCATCCGTCCGAGGATTTCGTCGGGAGTGGAAGGTTCCAGCCATTCCGTCAGGAAACTGCTCTCGTAACCTGTAGAGGCCTGGACCAACAGCGCGCAATCGGAGACAGAAAGGCGGGCGCCGCGGTGGAACGGATCCAGGTAAACCAGTTCGTGCGGTGTTTTCACCCGGACGATGAAGTGCCCCGGCAACCCGACTCCCTGGGCGTCCAACCCTACTCCCTGGGCAACCGCCAGGTACACGACCGAGAGGCTGATTGGTATGCCCAAACGGCGGTCGAGCACTTCGTTCAGATAACTGTTGCGAGGGTCGGAATAATCGGCTTCGTTTCCCCGGAATCCAAACTTGTGGAACAAAAAGTCTCCCAAAGCCTCGACTTTGGCTGAGATCGTTCTGGCTGGCGTAACGGTTTCTCGAGCCCAATCCACCAGCTGATCAAGCATGCGGGTATACAGGTTAATCTCAAGATCTGGGTAAGCGATCTCCCGCGCGAAACTCAACGCTGCGTGTGGGATGTCGATGGGCGTGCTTTCTAGTTCCTCGGAGAAAGTTTTTCCATCCATGAATAAATTTTACTTGCTTGTTTCTGCCGGCAGTTCAGACGCGGCTCACATCTGCTTGCTTGACGAAAAACCCCTCAGCCTCTCGGTTGAATGGGCAGTCGGTTATGTAGTAGAACGTGATGTTCCCGGTCCCAAGCACGGTCCCATCACCGCTGTCTTTGTCGCTGGCTTTGTACGTAGAAGACACGCTGAAACGGGTGCCCTTAGGCACAACCTCCATTATTCCCCGAATTTAATGCCTTGTGCCAGGGGCAGCTCCCGGGAGAAATTGATCGTGTTCGTCTGG
>DASWHG010000360.1:0-7797 GCA_036393315.1 Anaerolineales bacterium
GAGAGCGTCCTTCAGGGCTGCGCCGCAGCGCGGCAGTTTGCTGAAGGACGGGCGGAGGAGATCCTCGAACCGCTCGGATCGGCCGCTTTCGGCTATGCCAACCCCGACTTTGCGCCGGAGGATATCTGTCCCTGGGAATAGAGGAAAAGTGTCTCTCTGGCCCCTTCCACGGCGATTCCCAAAGACCCGGAAAAGTCTTCGTGTGATGACGAAGGTCAGCAGGTTAAGGTATTCCTGACGGGGAGCTTGATTTCGGGCGGCGTGTGCGATGATCCACGCATCCTGGCACAATTGGATCAGACGGTCCGGAAGGCTGCAGGTGTTGCGGAAGCCGCGATTTTTATCAACGATCGACCGCTGGAGGACTGGTTCTCACAGAAATAGCGCCCACAATCGCTCCAGCCTGTGATGCAGGTCTGGGATCAGGGTGGAGTCAACCTGCCGACCGTGTGCAGCAGGGCCAGGTTCGGCGGGCACTTCGCTCCGACCGGGAACCCGCACACCACGACGACTTGCTGCCCGGGCTGCACCGTTCCCCGTTCTAGGATCTCTTTATCCACGCTCGCCAGCATATCTTCTAACGTGTCGACGTGAGGCACCAGGGAGGGGATTACGCCCCACAGCATGGGCATCCGCCGGTAGGTTTTTTCTACCGAGGTGAAAGCCAGGATCGGAACGCGAGGCCGGACTTTGGATACCAGCTGCGCCGTCCGTCCGGTCATGGTGAAGACGGCAATGGCCGTCACGTTGCGGTCGTGCGCCAGCTCGCGGGCCGCCCGCGTGGTCGAGAGGGCGTCGTCGTGAGTCATCTCGCCCATCGTCAGGACCCCGGAGGCGTCGTCGCCCAGGTTTCCCGACCAGTGGCCCCATTCAGCCAGGTGAGATTCGGCCTGTTGGGCGATCGCGGCCATGGTCTCGACGACTTTCACCGGGTACTTCCCGATGGCCGTCTCACCCGAGAGCATGACTGCATCGGTGCCATCGAAGATGGCATTGGCCACATCAGAGGCCTCAGCGCGGGTCGGGCGAGGGTTGCTGATCATCGAATCCAGCATCTGGGTGGCGGTGATCACCATCTTGGCGTGCTGATTTGCAGCCGCGATGATCCGTTTTTGGGCGATCGGCACCGCTTCCGGTGACATTTCGACTCCCAGGTCGCCGCGCGCGACCATGACCCCGTCAGCTGCGTCGACGATCTCGTGCAAGTTGTCCAGGGCCTCTGGCCGCTCCAGTTTGGCGATGACGGGCGTATCCCGGAGGTCTGGAGCCAAAAGGGCGATCGCCTCGCGTACCCGGCCGATATCGGAAGCTTTGCGTACGAAGGACATCGCCACAGCGTCAACGCCCCTGGTGAGCCCGAACGCCAGGTCCACCTCGTCTTTCTCGGTCAACGCCTGCAGGCTGAGGTTGGCGTTCGGCAGATTCACGCCTTTATTCGACTTCAGTATCCCGCCCACTACCACTCGGGTCTCGACCTCCTCCTCGTCTATGGAAATCACCACCAGCTCCAGGTTGCCGTCGTCCAGCAGGATCCGTCCCCCCGGCGCGAGGCTCCTGGACAGATCGGGATAATCGACCGAGACCACACGGTCGTCCCCGATCACGTCCCGGCTGGTCAGGGTGAGGGATTGGCCGGCGGTCAGCACGACTTGGCCGCCGGCGATCCTCCCGGTGCGGATCTTAGGCCCCTGCAAGTCCTGGAGCAGGGTGACCGGAAGGCCTAACTTTTCGGATGCGCGCCGGATCCTGGCGATGTGGGTCGAGTGCTCCGCGTGTGTGCCATGAGAGAAGTTAAGGCGCATCACGTTTACCCCGGCCTGCAGAAGCTGCTCGATCGTAGCCTCGTCACCGCTGGCTGGACCGATAGTGATGACGATTTTCGTCCGTCGTTCCATTACAGGTAATGTAGCTCCTTCGCCTGCTGGGTCAGCTCGTCCCGGAACTGCGGGTGGGCGATGCCGATCAAGGCCTGGGCGCGCTGGCGGATCGTCTTGCCGTACAAGTCCGCCACGCCGTACTCCGTGACCACGTAGTGCACGTGGTTGCGCCCCGTGACCACACCGGCGCCCTGCTTCAGCATCGGGACGATCCGGCTGAACTGCTTGGCCGTGCTGGGCAGCGCGATGACCGGGACGCCACCTCTCGAGCGGGAAGCCCCGTAGATGAAATCCAGCTGCCCTCCGATGCCGCTGTACAGTTTCGGGCCGATGCTGTCGGCGCAAACCTGCCCGGTCAGGTCGACCTCGATGGCGGAGTTCACCGCAACCTGGCGATCGTTTTGGGCGATGACAAAGGGATCATTGACGTATTCGGTGGGGTGAAGTTCGATGAGCGGGTTGTCGTCGACCCAATCGTACAGACGTTTAGTGCCGAGAATGAATCCGGCCACGATCTTGCCCGGGTGGAGCGTCTTGCGGGCGTTCGTCAGCACGCCGGCCTCCACCAGGTCGATCACGCCGTCGGAGAACAGCTCGCTGTGAACGCCCAGGTCTTTCTTCTCGTACAGGTATTTTAACACAGCATCTGGGATCGCTCCAATCCCCATCTGCATGGTGGCCCCATCAGGAATCAATTCGGCGATGTAACTGGCGATTTTCTGTGTGATCTCGGATTCGCCCTCACCGCCCATGGCCATTTCCGGCAACGTGTAATCGACCGGGACGATGTAGTTGAGCTTGCTGACGTGGATGAACGAATCTCCCAACGTGCGCGGCATCTGCTGGTTGACTTCTGCGATGATGATCTTGGCGGATTCGGCCGGGCTCTTGGTCAGGCCGACTTCCACGCCGAAGCTGCAGAATCCGTAGTTGTCGGGCGGGGAGAGATGCACCAGGGCCACGTCGATGGGCAGGCGACCTTTTTTAAACAGCAAAGTAAACTCGGATAACAGCACCGGCGTGAAGTCGGCGCGGCCTTCCTGGACGGCCCGCCGGATGTTGGCGCTGATGAACATGGTATTCACCCGCAGGTGCCCCTCCATCTCCTGGCCGACGTAATCTGCCGGGCCGACGGACAGCGCCTGGCAAATCTCCACATCGTGCAGCTCGGGAGCCTGGTCGACCAGGGCGGCAAGCACCGTTTGGGGCACGGAACAGTTGCCGGTCAGGAAAACTCGGTCTCCGGATTTAATCTTTTGGGCAGCTTCTTCGGCAGTAACAATTCGTGATTGGTAAATGTTGTTCCAGGCCATGGCTTACTCCACGATCTCCTTCGGGGTAAGACGTTCGAGGTGGATCAGTTCGCCACGGTGTGTACCAATAGCCCGCGCCAGGGCGCGGTCTTCTGCGATCGCTGTTTCGACGCCTTTTTGGGTGATGCTGAGGATATATGGCAGAGCTGCGTTGACAAAGGCGTAGGTAGCCGTACGGGCGGCCACGCCGGGGATGTTGGGAACGCAATAGTGGATCACTCCCTCTTCCACAAAAGTAGGGTGTTCGTGGGTCGTCGGGCGGGAAGTCTCCACGCAGCCTCCCTGGTCGATGCTGATGTCCATGATGATGGCACGCGGTCTCATCAGCCGCACCATCTCCCGGGTGATGACAATGGGAGACCGGGCTCCCGGGACGTGCACCGCGCCCACGATCACATCCGCGTAAGAGCACACCCGGTTCAGGTTGTGGGAGGTGGAGGTCATGGTCGCCACGCCCGGAAAACGCTCGTGGATGCGCAGCAGCGAATTTAAATCGCTGTCGACGACGTTCACATGGGCACCCATCCCCAGGAAAGCCTGGGTGGCGTAGGTGCCGACGACGCCGGCGCCAATGACGACGATCTCGGCCGGCGGCACGCCGGCGATCCCCCCGAGCAGGACTCCTTTTCCACCCGCGTTGTTCTGCAGCAGCATGGCCGCGATTTGGGCCGCCATCCGGCCGCCGATCTGGCTCATAGGCCGGAGCACCGGCAGGCTGCCATCATCCAGCTGGATCCGCTCGAAGGCAACCGCGGTGATTTCCTTTTCAAGCAGGACGTCGATCTTATCCTGCCGGGCAGAAGCCAGGTGCAGCATCCCGGAGAGGACGATACCTGGGCGCAGCCATTCCAGCTCGTCCTGCATCGGCCGTGCCATTTTGGTCATCAGGTCAGCTCGCCCAAACACCTCGTGGGGCGAGTACACAATGCGCGCCCCAGCCTGCTCGTAGTCCCTGTCGCTGAAGCCTGCGCCCAGCCCGGCCTCGTGCTCGACGTAACACGTATGGCCGTTCTCGCACAGGATCTTCACAGCTGCAGGTGTAAGCCCGACTCGGTACTCAAAAGGACGGCGTTCTTTGGGAATGCCTATATTCATTTATCACCTCATCGTTCTCTCACGCGTCCCTCCCTGGGAAAACCATCTGCCAGGTATGGAGGAACACGGTTCATGGCATATTCAGGACCTCGCGGATGTGGGGCAGGGCCCAATCCAGCGTCGAACGGTCGATCACCAGCGGCGGGGCGAAGCGGATGACGTGCTGGTGAGTCTCCTTGGCCAGGATGCCGCGAGACTGCAAAGCCTCGCAGAAGCGCCGCGCCCCACCGGCTTCCGGCTTCAATTCGACGCCGGCCAGCAAACCCCGGCCGCGTACCTCTTTCACGTGCGGGCTGGGGATCTCGGCCAGCTGCTCGAGGAGGTACTCCCCCATCTCGGCCGCGTTTTCGATCATATTCTCTTCCACTAGGACTTTGAGCGCGGTCCGGGCGATCGCGGCCGCCAGCGGGTTGCCGCCAAAGGTCGAGCCGTGCTCGCCTGGCTGGAACAGCCCCAGCAGCGGCTCATCGGCCAGGATGGCGGAGACCGGATAAAACCCCCCGGAGAGGGCTTTGCCGAGAACGACGATATCCGGGCGCACGCCTTCGTGGTCGCAGGCAAACAGCCGCCCCGTGCGCCCAAGTCCCGTCTGGATCTCGTCCGCGATCATCAGGACGTTGTTCTCCGTGCAAAGCTGGCGGACCCGCTTCAAGTAGCCGTCCGGAGGCACCCGCACACCGCTCTCTCCCTGGATCGGTTCGATCAATACCGCCGCGGTGCTGGGGGTGATAGCCCGGGCGATGGCTTCGTCATCGCCGTACGGGAGGGTGACGAAGCCCGGCGTGAAGGGTCCGAAGTCGTCCCGGTAGAGCGGCTCGCTGGAAAACGAGATGGCGGTGAT
This sequence comes from Anaerolineales bacterium, assembly GCA_036393315.1. Taxonomy (GTDB): domain Bacteria; phylum Chloroflexota; class Anaerolineae; order Anaerolineales; family UBA4823; genus DASWHG01. The sequence continues at coordinate 5,127 of DASWHG010000360.1, forward strand.
GGTTCGGCCGTGGAAATTCCCGGCAAAGGTGATGACCTCCGCTTGGTCCCGCGGCACGCCTTTGACCTGCACGGCCCATTTGCGGGCCAGTTTCAGGGCGCTCTCCACAGCCTCTGCCCCGCTGTTCATCGGCAGGGACATGTCGTAGCCGGTTAGCGCCGAGAGCTCCTGGTAGAACAGCGGCAGCTGGTCGTTGCGAAAGGCGCGCGAGGTCAGGGTGAGCCGGGCGGCCTGCGCCTGCAGCGCTTCGAGGATGCGTGGGTGGACGTGTCCCTGGTTGAGGGCGGAGTAACCACTCAGGCAGTCCAGGTAGCGAACCCCTTCGACATCATAGACCCACACGCCCTCACCGCGGGTGAGCACGACGTCCAGCGGGTGATAGTTGTGCGCCCCGTACTTCTCCTCCAGTTCGATGAAGTCCTGGGGTCTCATACTGCTAACAACCGTACCAGCAGGGCTTTCTGGGCGTGCAGGCGATTGTGCGCCTGTGGGAAGATGGCCGAATGCGGGCCATCGGCCACCTCATCGGTTAGCTCCTGGTTGCGATGTGCGGGTAAACAGTGCATGACGATGACTTCCGGATCGGCTTCGGCGACCAGGGCCGCATTGACCTGGTAGGGAGGGAAGAGCCGTGCCCGCTTTTCGGTCTCCTCTTCCTGGCCCATGCTGGTCCAGGTGTCAGTATAGATCACGTGCGCCCCCTGGACGGCCTGGTGCGGATCGGGCAGCAGGAAGATGCGACTGCCGGTCTCGGCCGCGATCTGCCGGCCGGTCTCGACCGCTTTTGTGCTCAGCTCGTACCCTGGAGGGCTGGCGATGGTGAAATCCGCGCCTAATTTGGCGCTGATGTGCATCAACGAAACGGCGACGTTGTTCCCGTCGCCGACGTACGCAATCTTTAAGCCGTTCAACCGGCCGAATCTCTCCTGGATGGTCAGTGCATCTGCCAGCGCCTGGCAGGGATGGTTGTAATCGCTCAGCCCGTTGATCACCGGGATCTCAGACCAGCGTGCCAGCTCGACGACGTGTTGGTGATCGAAGACCCGGGCCATCATCGCATCCACGTAGCCCGACATGACCCGGGCGATATCCGAGATCGCCTCCCGTTTGCCAAGTCCGATCTCTTGCGGGGACAGGTACAGGGCATCCCCGCCCAGGTGGCGCATGGCCATGTCGAAGGAGACGCGTGTCCGCAGGCTGGGTTTCTGAAAGATCATGGCGAGCACTTTGTTCTTCAATAGAGGGGGATTGCCGCCCGCCCTCCATTCTGCTTTCAGCTGTACGGCCTGGTCGAGCAGGCTTTGGATATCCTCGGAGGGAAAATCGGCAACCGCGATAAAATCTTTCATGGTCTCTTGGCTCCTTAGAGACAGTCTGAAACAACGGATGACCTCTCCAGACAATTTCTTTGTGGTTTTGACCGGAGTATAACATAGGAGCAACCGGGAGGATAATGTTATAGTGCAGAGGAAAGGGTAGACTAATGTCACATTTCAAGGACACCCTCCTTGCGTGCCATGGCTTTCTCAAAAATGGGGTTTGGGGTGGGAGAAGGCGGCAAAGCCGCCTTCTCCCACCCCAATTTCCTCTATGCCCCCGCCCTGGGGCGGAGGTTAGGGGGTGGGGAAAAGCAGGGCTTTCGACTTTGAGAAAGCCTTGCTTGCGCGCAGTCCTGCTGCCGTGATTTGCAGGGAATGCTATAATGTTAAGTCCGTCCTTGGTGATTGGCCGAAAGTACCTTTATAAAAATCTAGTGTTGAACGGCCAATCACTTAAGCGAACCGCCGTTACTGCCTTTGCCCTAACAAAATCACTTTCGGCGGTTTGCCAATGGAGGACGGTGAGACCAATATGCCGGACCAATCACGAACCGCCGAAATACAGCTCTCTGGATGCTACCCAGATCCAGCAGGTGCTTCACAACTCGATGGAGGATCGCGCTTGCCTGGTCCCGTAGTCCTCGTCGTCGACGACGAGCCGGGGGTCCTGCGGCTCTGCCAGCGCTTGCTTCAACGGGCCGGTCTAAAGGTGATTACGGTCACCAACCCCAGGGAGGGCCTGGAGATCCTGGAGCGCAGCCAGGTGGATCTGCTGCTGGCAGATATTCGCATGCCCGGCATGGACGGCTTCGAATTGATCGACCGGGCGCGTAGCTGGCAGCCCGACCTGGCGATCGTGGTCATGACCGGTTTTGGCACGATCGAGATCGCGGTGGAAGCGCTGGGAAAGGGTGCCGATGGCCTGGTCTTGAAGCCCTTCCCGGAAGGGAATGAGCTGGTACAGACCGTGCTGCAAGCGCTGCAGGAGAATAGTCGCAAGCGCGATTTCGTCCGCTTGCAAGCCCTGCGCCCACTGTTTGACTTGAGCAGGATCCTGTTTTCCCAAACGGAGCTCGACCTCCTGCAAGATTTGATCCTGGAGGTGATCACCGAGCATTTCCAGTGCTCGAACGCAGCCCTGTATCGCCATTCAGGGGAGCAGGATGGCTTCTGGCTGGTGGCGCAGCGCGGTAAACCTCTATTCCAGAAGGAATTTTTCCAGGATGAATCGGCCCAGGCCGTTAAATTGTGGGAACATCCTGCGCTCGTAAACCGTCATGGGAGCGTGGGAAAGAGGTGGCAGACCCTTCTTCGAACGCACGCGCTGGAAAGCCTGATGAGTGTGCCGGTAT
>DASWHG010000361.1:0-10692 GCA_036393315.1 Anaerolineales bacterium
CTGGCAGACCCGATCGAGGTCGAGGCACTCACGGTTCAATGATGCGCTTCAATCAAGAAATTCTTTCAGAAAAGAGGTGAATGATGGAAACCTTTATCGAAGATGTGATCGCCCGAGAGATCCTTGACTCGCGCGGCAACCCAACGATCGAAGTGGAAGTCACCCTGATGGATGGCAGCTGGGGACGAGCGGCGGTCCCTTCAGGTGCATCCACCGGGGTTCACGAGGCGCTGGAGCTGCGCGATGGGGATAAGAACCGTTACGGCGGTAAAGGGGTGCAGAACGCGGTCGACAATGTCAACGAGACGATTGCCGATATGCTTCTGGGTTGGGACGCGACCGAGCAACAGGCGATCGATCTGAGTCTGCTGGAGCTGGACGGGACTCCGAATAAATCCAGGCTGGGCGCGAATGCGATCCTGGGCACCAGCCTGGCCGTGGCGAAAGCCGCCGCCAACGCGCTCGGCTTGCCGCTGTTCCGCTATATCGGTGGGGTGTACGCCCACGTCTTGCCTGTGCCGATGCTTAATATCCTCAACGGCGGCGCGCATACGGGCTGGCAGTCCACCGACGCTCAGGAGTTCATGGTTATGCCTTTCGGCGCCGAATCTTTTGCGGAAGGGCTGCGCTGGGGTTCCGAGATCTACCAGGCGCTTAAGAAGGTCCTCAAGGACCGGGGCTATACCGCGCTGGTCGGAGACGAAGGCGGTTACGCCCCGGCCCTCAAAGCGAATGCCGAAGCGGTTGAGGTGATCCTGGAAGCGATCGACAAAGCTGGTTATAAGGCCGGTGAGCAGGTGGCCATCGCCCTCGACCCCGCCGCCTCGGAGTTCTATGAAGAGGACAGCGGGCTGTATAATCTGCGGCGTGAGGGGCAGAAGCTGAACAGTGAGCAGATGGTGGCTTTCTGGAAATCCTGGGTGGACCAGTACCCGATCGTTTCGCTCGAAGACGGCCTGGCACAGGATGACTGGCAAGGCTGGCAAGCGCTCACCCAGGAGCTGGGGGACCGGATCCAGATCGTGGGGGATGATCTGCTGGTCACCAACCCCGAGCGAGTCCGCCGGGCGATCCGGGAAAAGGCAGCCAATGCGCTGCTGGTGAAGCTGAACCAGATCGGGACGCTAACCGAGACGATCGAGGCGGTCGAAACCTGCCACCGCGCCGGCTGGCGGGCGGTGACTTCTCACCGTTCGGGCGAGACCGAGGATGCGACAATCGCCGACCTGGCCGTAGCGCTCAACATGGGGCAGATCAAGACCGGAGCCCCGGCGCGCTCCGACCGGGTCGCCAAATACAACCAGCTTCTTAGGATCGAGGAGGAGCTCGAGGATGCAGCCCGCTATGCTGGCTGGGATGCGATCAATTTCAAGCCACGCGTTTGAAGGCAAGTCGATTAAGTAAGAATCTTCACCTGGATAAGGCGGAGTTTCGAATTTTTTCCTCGAAAAATAGTTGGTGCGAGTGGGACACAATCCCATTCGCACCATTCTTTTCTCAATCAAGTTGAACATGAAAGCGATCAGCTTTCGATGACCTGGTCCTCTTCTTCCTCGACCGGCAGCGGTCGCAGGGCCTCGTCCAGGGTAATATTCTCGCGGCGCATGCCGGGCGCCGGGGTGGCGCAGTAAGGGCACAGGTTCCAGGGGAGCTCCATCAGTTTACCGCACTGGTGGCAGTTCTTTTTCAACTTGGTGTGGCAGTTCGGGCAGACCAGCCAGTTTTCATTAACCCGCCGCCCGCAGCCAGGGCAAAGGGGACTCTCTTCTACAGCTTGCAACAAAGCCTCCTCTTCCAGGGTCTGCTGGTATTCATCTTCCAGGGTACGGGCGGGCCTCAGGATCAGGTAAATGACGATACCCGGGATAAACAAGACGGCGACGACCAGGACGGCCAGGATGCGCGCCAGCGGGTCGCGAGCCCGGGCGCGGATATCGCGGTAGGTCCAGAAAACCAGGCTCAACCACAAAGCGGCGAGGAAGGCGCCCCCCCAGGCCGTCAGGATCAAGATAACATTGCTCAAAGAAGCGGGGTCAAAGTTCATGGAGCCCTCCGGTGCGAGGATTATAGCATGGAAGCATTTCCTCGCCCACTTCGCTTGCCCGTCTCAGGATCTAGCTGTATAAAGGGAAATGGTAGTCTCATCAGGATTTCACCCGAGGAGGGGCCATGCCGAACCCATACCGCACTCACCGCATATCCGACATGACGGAGACAGACCGGCCACGTGAGCGCCTGGCGCAGCGGGGTCCCCAGGCGCTTTCTTCTGCGGAGCTGCTGGCAATCCTGCTCCGGGTAGGCGTTCCAGGCGAGAATGCCGTGCAGGTCGGGCACCGGTTGTTGAACACGTTCGGCGGCCTGTCCGGCTTGCAGCGGGCCTCTTTCAGCGAGGTCTGCAGCCAGCACGGCGTCGGTCTGGCGAAAGCGGCCCAGCTCAAAGCAGCCATCGAACTCGGAAACAGGTTGAGCCTAGAGTCTCCGGAGGAGCGCCGGACGATCCACAGCCCGGCAGACGCAGCGGACCTGGTGAAATACGAGATGAGCGGCTTCGAGCAGGAGCATTTACGGGTAATCCTGTTGGACACCCGCAATCGCGTCCTGGAGATCGTCGAGGTTTACCAGGGATCGCTGAATTCCTCTCCCGTGCGAGTAGGGGAATTGTTCAAGGCTGCCGTCCGGCGCAACGCGGCCGCGATTATCGTCGTACATAACCACCCCAGCGGCGACCCAACACCCAGCCCGGATGATGTCGCCGTGACACGCGCCATCGTGCAGGCCGGCAAACTCCTGGACGTGGACGTATTGGATCACCTGGTGATTGGGGGCGGGCAGTGTGTCTCTCTGAAAGAGCGCGGCCTGGGATTCAATTAATTGGAGCTGTCTCAGACTGTCGACCTGGCGTTGAACCGCGTGAACTCGCCGCTGGCGGTCCCCCAATCTGTTTTTACCCCGGAGACAAAGGAGGCTGGCGGCCCCTTCCGGACGGCTGACAGCAGTCTTTCCAGGGCGGCGCGCTCTCCCTCGGCCACGAACTCAACCGTACCGTCCCAGCGGTTCCTTACCCAACCGGTAAGTCCAAGATAATCCGCCTTGTCGATGACGAAGGCGCGGAATCCCACCCCCTGCACCCGCCCTTCGACGATGGCGTGTATACGTGATTGTTCGGAGTCGGTCATCGATCCTCCTATCCGTACGCACTTTATTTATTGATTCAGCGCTGGGGGGGCGGTTCTCCGGCGCAGCGCACGGATCGCTAAAAAGAGCGGGCCGCATGAGATCACGATCAACAGCACCAACCAGGGCAGGAGGCCTTCCAGAGCAGTCAGCCACAGGTTCTCGGTGAACGTCTGCTGGCGCCATTGATTTTCCTGAATGACCAGGCTGCTTCCCAGGGCCTGCTCCAGGCCGCGCTCACAATCAGCGCCGGCCGCGTATTGGGCGTGAAGTTGTTCCAGGCCAGTCTTCCCGAACTGGTTATACAGGTAGCGAGTAAACGAAGCAGACTGGGCATAAGCCAGCAGAGCGCCGTTGGCGTCCCGAGGAAACACCTGGCAGAGAGAAGCAAATGGCAGCAGGGTGCCCTTGCTGTATGCGCTATCTAACAGGATCCGGTAGTCCGGGTTGGGAGAGAGTTCGGTTATCGAGGCCAGCCCCTCATTGAGCCACGCTGGGAGATGATCGTAGCCTTCTGGCCCTGCCTGATACAGCAGGACGTGCATTAATTCGTGCGGGATCTGTCGTTCCATTTCCAGGCGCTGTTCGGGCCCGTGCGGAAAGGATACCTGGATAACTTTTAATTCTGCATGGGCATGCCCGGCCACCCAACTCTGCCCGGAGAGCAGCAGCGCTGCCTGCATCGCCTGGGGGTTATCGTACACGTAGATTTTAACGTTTTCAGGGGAGGGGAGAGGCAGGAGGTCTTGGGCGCGCAACAGCCCGGCCTGGGCAGCGGCCAGGATGTCCTGGGCGAAGGCGAGATTCCCGTTGTACCAGTAGATCTCGAAGGGCTCTTCTCCCAGCTGTTGCCACTGGAAGCGGTTGTCTTCGTAATAGAGAAGGGCTTCAGGGCTGGAAATCGTATCCCCATTCGCCAGGATCACCTCGAATCGATAGTAGATGTTAGAAAAGACACGCAGCGGATGCTCGGTCAGGCTGTACACAGCCCGGGCAGTCCCCTCCGGTTCGAACATGGCCGGGATTCCAACGCTGCCTGGCTGGCCTTCAAATCGCAGGGTGACCAGCGCCTGCGCAACGGGAGAGGAGGAAAGGATCCGGCCCTGGAAGGTGATCTCCCCGCCGAAAGTATATTCCGCCTGGAGATCGATTACCTGGCCCGGGGGGTTGGACTGCGCCCATAGCCCGGCCGGGACATTCGAGATCATCCAGAACAGGCAGAAGATAAACCCGGTGGGATTCCAAGAACGCATCAGGCCCCCAGGTAGGCAAGCAGCGGTGTGAGGGTTAACGGGCTGAGCAAGGTTGTGGTAAACACTGTGGCGGTCACAAAGGAAGGTTCGACGTTGTACTCGGTGGCCAGCACGGTCATCAGCACCGCCGTCGGCATGGCCGATTCCAGGATGCCTGCCTGGAAGGCGGGACCTTTTAATCCGAACACCAGGCTGAGCCCCAGAGCCACAGCCGGACTCGCAACCAGGCGCATTCCATTCGCCAGGGCAAGTGCCAGGGTCTCGCCGTTCCAACGGGCGTGCAGGAGTTGCACACCCATCAACACCATGAGCGCGGGGATGGCCGCATCTCCCAGGAGGGTGACGGTTCGTTCGAGCGGTAAAGCCAGGCGTAGGCCGAAGTGATTAAACAACAAAGCCATCACTACGGCGTACACTGCGGGGACTTTCAACAGCCCAAGCAGGGCAGTTTTAAGATCCGTCGAGCCAAGACTGGCAATGGTCACACCGACTGTGTAGACCAAAATGGAGGAGGTTACGAAGTAAAGGCTGGCGTAGGCGAGGGCGGTTTCGTCAAACGAGAAGAGGGTCAGTGAAAGGCCGTAGTTGCCGGTGTTCCCAAACATGGTGGTCAGCAAGACGGCAACCAACAAACGGCGTTCCAACCGCAGCAGGGAGCCGAACAACCATGCAAGGACACCCATTGTGAAGATGATGATCGCTGCAAAACCGGTCATGCGGGCGATATCATCGCCGGTGAGCTGGCTGGTGTTGAGCAGGTTGAAAACTAGGCATGGGCTGAAGATGTAAAACGCCACCTGGGAGAGGGAGCGTGGGGTTACACCTAAATATTTGGCTGCTAAGTAGCCCGATCCAGCGGCTAAAAAAAAAGGCAGGATGTTATTGCTGAACAGGGCCAGCAAGTCGTTCAATCCGGGAAATCCTCGTCTTCTTGGTCGTCTTCGATGTCTGGGAACCCGCCATCGTCATCATCTTCAAAGTCAAGCAAGCCATCCTCGTCGTCCAGGATGTCGAGCATGGTCGCTTCGAAATCATCTTTCGGTAGATCGAACAATGAAAAAGCTGGGAGGCCCTCGGTAAAGGCCAGATTATCCAGGGCAGTTTCGATAATATCCAGCTCGGAGTCTTCCTCGGTTCTCGCCAGCAAGCTTTCAAGGGCTTCCCGTACGCCTTCACCGCCAATCTGAGAAAGCGCCCAAACTGCTGCGGTGCGCACATCTTCGTTGCTGTCATCGAAAAGGTCGATCAGATGCGGCGTAGCCTCGAAAATTTCCAATTCGCCGGCAGCGCGCGCTGCCTCGGCCCGCAAGGCTGGCTGGCGGTGATCCAGCATTGAAAGGATGTTCCCTTCCCAGCGTTCATCGGCTGACCGGCCCATTGCCAGGAGAGAAGTCACCATCCATTCCTTGTCACCAGAAGTGAACGCTGATTCGATCAGTGGGGGAACCTCCGTCCGGCCTGAGTATCCGATCGACTCGAGCGCGCGCCGGCGGACGAGTTCAGCTCTGTCGTCCTGGATGACCGAGAGCAGTCGCTCCTCAATGGTGTGCAGCTCCTCTTTTGGGAGCTCGTCGATTTCCCCCAGGTAAACGAATCGCCCAAGGCCAGCTGCGGCGGCAGCCCGCACCAGTTCGTCGGTGTCCACTTCGAGGAGACTCAGAAACACCGGTACCAGGTCGGCGGCATCGAACTCCCACAGGATGTGCACCGCCAGCTGCCTCACCCGTGGGTCATCGTCCTCGACGGCGTGCCGCCCGATGGCCTCAAAGGACAGCAAATCGTCCGCGCTGCCTAATTCCTCCAGGTCTTCCAATAATGCCTGCCGGCGCCATTGAGGTAGCTGCGACCAGGCTTCCTTCAGCTGTGCTAACTCTAGCGCATCCAGGTCCGAGAGACGATAGAGGAATCGCGGGTGAAAGGGCGTCTCAAGATCCTGGAGGGCCTCTAAGAGAGACCGAAAGGGGATATCTTGATTAACCGCCATAGAACGATTACTTCCTACCATCCACAATCAAGGGATCGAGATCGGATTGATAAAATCCTGCAGGTTGACGTACAGCAGCAGCATCAAGAGCAGTGCAAAGCTGACGATGTTGATCACATTTTCGTATTGAGGCGGGATGCGCCGGCGCAGCAGGATTTCCGGCAACACGAACATGATGCGGCCACCGTCGAGGGCGGGGATCGGCAGCAGGTTGAGCACACCGAGTGAAATCGTGATCGCGGCAAAGAAGCTCATCACGGTTACGCCCGCCGGGACGGCCGCGGTTGGCTCATCCTGGCGGACCTCCTGGTAGATGTCGAACATGCCTTTCAGACCTACCAGCCGGCCTTCTTCTGGCGAGGTCTCCCCTCGCAGCATCCGGACGGGGAAAGCCAGGAGCTGAGAAGCGTGGTCGCCAACCGCCTGTATCCCCAGCGGGATGGCTGCGGCAATGCTGATGGCCTGGGTTGGGTTGCCCATGACGATGCCGATCGCTCCCTGGTTAGGCGGCGGGCTGCTACGAGGCACCAGGGTGGTCTCGTGGACTTGGCCATCCCGCTGGTAAGCAAGCTCGGTCGGCTTTTCCAGGTTGGCGCTGATCTCGGACTGTAGAGCCTGCATGCTGTCGACTTCGACTTCGTTTACCCGGACGATCAAATCTCCTGGGAGCAGGCCGGCCTGTTGGGCGGGGGAGTTCTCCGCCACTTCGACAACCTGCACCTGGTTGGTGATCGGCATCCCCACCCGGGTGAAGATCAAAGCGTACAGGATAACGCCCACGGCCAGGTTTGCTAACGGCCCGGCGCTCAGCACAGCCAGGCGTACCCAGGGGCTGGCAGCGGCCAAGCCACCCGGTACGCTGGGATCGTTCTCGCCTTTCGGGCGCACGAAACCACCCAACGGGATCAAGTTGAGGGAAAAGCGCGTTCCACCGGCAGTAAATAACGTCAGGATGCGGGGCGGAAAACCCAGGCCGAACTCTTCTACTTCCACACCAAGCAGGCGGGAAGCGAAGAAATGTCCGAGTTCGTGGATGATAATCAGGGCAGCGAGGGCCCCGACGAATTGTGCAATTGCTGTCATAAGCGTTGGACTCACTTTACCTTTTTTCTAAATCGATAACCGATACCCTGGTGATTGGCCGATAAGAGCTTTATAAATATTCAGCTTTAAACGGCCAATCACTTAAGCGGCAGCCAGCAGACCGCCGATACTGCCTTTCCTCTTATAAAATAATCTTTGGCGGTTTGCCTGGATAGAGATTATATCCTTTACCATACGATCAGGCCAGACAGTTGTGAAAGGGAGTGGATATTTCTTACGTAATTTTAACCAGGAGGCTCAATGGATCGGGCCGGCAGGCTCTCATCCAGCAGTTCTGCCGGGCCACCTGGCCGGCTGGTGAGTACGTTTTCCACCCCGGGAATCTTTTCCAGCGATTCTACCACCCGAGGGGCCACGCCGGAGGGACAGATTACATGCACATTCGGCCCGGCGTCGATTGTGTAGCAGACGGGCAGGCCGCTCTTGCGCAAGTCTTGCACGGAGCGCATCACCGCCAACGTAGCCGGCTGCCAGTATAACAGGGGCGGGGTCGAGGTCATCATAACGGCGTGCATCAGGTTGCTGTCAAGCTCGACGACTTCGGCAAATGCTGTAAAGTCGCGTTCGAGGATCGCTCGCCGGCACCATTCCAGCCGCCTGGGCGCATCGGCCAGCCGGGAGGCCTGCAGTGGGCTGCTCGCGGCGAGGGCGTGGCCCTCGGTCGAGCCGGTCGGCTTATGGGCCCGGCTCACCACGGCGATGCAGTCGGCCAGTTCCCAAAAATCGGGAGGGGCGATGGAGAAAGCGTACGAAGTCTCGTCGCTCTCACCTGCCTGCCACTCGACAAATCCACCGGGAACCGAGCGGCAGGCCGAGCCCGAACCGCGCCGGGCCAGGCGAGAAAGGTCTGCTTCGCTTAAATCCAGCCCGGCAGCCGCGCTGGCCGCCAGGCTCAGGGCCGCAAACGCAGAAGCGGAAGAAGCGATGCCCGCGCCCGTGGGGAAGCTGTTGCGGCTGTCGACGCAGGCCCGCAGGATCAACCCGGCCATTTGGCGCACCAGGTCCAGGAAGCCGCTCACCCGCTGGAGCCCGGCCCCGGAAACCGGCTGGCCGTCCAGGCTGAGTTCATCCGCCTCCAGGTCTGCATCGAACGTCACCCGGGTGCGGGTGTGCAGCCCTGCCAAATTCATCGAGATCGAACCGTTGGTGGGCAGGCGAAAGTACTGGTCGCGGTTGCCCCAGTATTTAATGAAGGCAATATTAGGATGGCTTTGGGCTGTGGCTGTGGTCATGGGGTGATGATACCATCATTATAAGGCTAAGGCGCATATAGTGAATTGATAGATACAGGGCATAGTGCATAGCGGTTTGTAATCCGGGCGGGTTGTGCAAGAGAGGTGAAATGGCGCGATAATATAAGTGCAATTTTGCACTTTAACTGCTGAGCCAGGCTGTTGTGCTACTTGCTTGTCTCGTTGTTCCAGCATCAAAGCTTGCTCCAGAATTGAAAAGGAGGAAATCATATGTCATCTGGTTTCCTGTTGTATGGCTCTACCGGCTTCTTGGGCGATGCCGTCGCTCGCCTGGCCGTGCAGCGCGGTCTTCGGCCGATTATCGCCGGACGAAACGCCCCCAAGGTCGAAGCGCAGGCGGCTGAACTCGGCCTGGAGTGCCGCGTCTTTAGCCTGGACGACTCAGCAGCCCTGGACCAGGTACTCGCGTCGGTGGGTGTTGTGCTCCATTGCGCTGGCCCGTACATGCACACCTACAAGCCGATGGTGGAGGCGTGTCTGCGGACAGGCACACACTACCTGGATCTCACCGGGGAACTTCCGGTTCTTGAAGCGCTAGCCGCCCGGGATGCGGAGGCAAAGGTACGGAAAGTCATGCTCCTACCGGCAGTGGGCTTTGACGCGGTGACTACCGATTGTCTGGCTTTGCATCTCAAGCAGCGCCTGCCGTCCGCCAACCGACTGACACTCGCCTTTCACATCCAGGGTCCGGCCCGGCTTCCGCCCGGCACCATAGCCACCATCATCGGGATGATGCCTTCTCTTGGTGGCGTCAGCGTGGTGCGCAATGGTCGTTTGGAGACGATCCCGGTCCGCATGAAGACACGCCAGATTGACTTTGGGCAAGGTCCGGTGAAAGCGATGCTGATGCCCTGGGCCGGTGATGTGTACGTGGCTTTCCGTAGCACGGGGATCCCGAACATCGAAGAATACCCCGTCCACTCGGCTGTGGGACGCTGGCAATTGATGATGATACTCTTGATGAGCCCCTTATTACGACTGGCGGCATTTCAGCACTTCTTCAAGAGCCGGGAGCGGGAGGGTCCCACCCCCGACGAGCGCGCCCGGACACAGACCAACGTCTGGGGCGAAGTGGAAGATGATCAGGGGCGAACCGCCGTATCTCGTCTGCACGGTCCGGAGGCCGGGGTCATCTGGACCTCGCTGGCGGCGCTGTCAGCCGTGGGGAGAGTCTTGGCGGGTGAGGCTCCCCCCGGGTTCCAAACGCCGGCGCTGGCCTATGGCCCCGATTTCGTCCTGGAGTGCGAGGGCGTCACGCGGGAAGATCTCAATTGAGACATCTGGGAACTATAGTCCGCCAGGCAAGATCATACGAGGAGGTTTTGCCATGCCAACAGACAAGAGTTTGTTCTACTACGGACCGATTTACCATCAGCTCTTCGATCCTCAGGTAGCCGATGCTCGTCAAGTAACCATAGACCTCATCGCCGAAGGATCATCGGTCCTACCCCCGGCCTAGAGTGCGCCGGTTCTGTTGGATGATCAGTGGGTTTGCTTGTGGTGCTGCACGATCTCAATGGTGTGCGCCCGGTGACCTGGAAATTGGGCAGCCTGGCAGAAGCCGAGCGCGAAGAGGCGGAAGATAACCGCTTGTTGTACGTAGCAGCCACCCGTGCCAAAGAGAAACTACTCATCAATGGATATGTCAAACGCCTGAAGGACGGCAATCTCAGCCTGGGAGGCTGGCTGGGGCGATTAGGGGAGGTGATTGGGTTGGACAATATTCAATTGGCGGGAGCACCCCTGGGGATGCGTGCTCTCCCCGATTTAGCGGCCCCCCTCCAAATTCCAGAGATGAGGCTTCTGGATGAGAAGATTATCGCCCGCGAGGCGGATCCTCCCCAACGGGTGTAGCGAATCGTGCCGCGGGCTAAACGTCCCACGGGGCCGGCCTGGGTGATCGGGAAACTCGTCCACGAGGCCA
>DASWHG010000362.1:0-11318 GCA_036393315.1 Anaerolineales bacterium
GCATCGGCTACTGGCTGCTGCACCTGGTCTGGTAAGAGCGTCTCATAAGGGATATAATACGCCAAATAAACTCCTATTACCTCAGTAAAGGATGAGCCGCTGCGCTGGACGACGTGCTCGCGGGCGGGGATGTGCGCGTGACAAGAGAAGCCTTTTCGAGTTCGAAGCTGGCCGAGCTGCAGGCAGAGGCCGAGAAAGCCCGCTCTGCATCCGCTCCGGCCGAGGCAATTGAGTTGTACACCCGCGCCCTGGAGCTGGCTGCAGCATCTCCTAAAGGGCTGGCGGGCGAGCAGGAATTCGCCCTGCGTTCGGGCCGGGCAGCCTGCTACCACGAAATGGCCAATTACCCGGTTGAAGCGGAAGACCTGGCCGTGATGCTGCGTATTGCTCGGGAGAAGGGCGACCTCCAAGGGCAGGTGGACGTGCTCAACCGCCAGGTGCTGCTGTTAGGAAATTCCGGTGAGCTGGAAACAGGGCGCCAGCTGGCAGAAGAAGCTTTAGCGCTGGCGCTTGCGGCCGGAGACCGGAAGATGGAAGCCGACACCCGGTATCCCCAAGGAATTATTTCCGAATACCTCGGCGATTTCGTCCAGGCCGATTCCGCCGCTGAACAGGCCTGGGCGATCTACCACCGCCAGGCAGATCGTCGAAGCCCACGGCGGCCAGATTTGGGCGCAGAGCTGGCTGGGAGCCGGTTCGACCTTTGCTTTCCTCCCCTGAGCCGGCCCCGCCGGTTGAAGTCCCAGCGTGTTTGCGTCTGCTGCTCCTGACATTCCAGTTAAGGGTCTTTTGATCAGCCGGGAACGGAGTGCTGATGTGCATACAGCGATGGGGATCAACCTCTTCGTTTTGAGTGGCATGCTGGCTATCGGGGTTCACCAGGGCGTCACTCCGGGTTTTCGTTTGACAGCCTCGGCTCATGTGATGGGGTTACTTGCAGAGATCGGCTCGCTGTTGCGCGTCTTCATGTGGACTGCCTGACAATGGGAGCACCCGGGGAACGCTACATCGTCAATGTGACCAGCATCCACTTGTATGATGTCAATGAGATCGTAGAGAAGCTGGCATGATCAATGATGGGGTTGCCGAACGCTTGCATATGCAATACCCGGTACAGCCCAGGTTGATCTAACCATACTGTTCAACAAGGTAAGGAAGGAAGCAGCGGGAAGAAGCGCAGGACGTTATAATGATCAAAACCTGACTTATCTACTGGGAATAATCTAATGAACGATCAGAAGAAGCTCGAAGGGGAGTTATCGCGCGTGAGAGGGCGGGCCTTGCAGGCGAGGCAGGCGGAGGATTGGGCGACTGCGTTGGAGGCCTATGCACAGGGGCTTGCCTTCGGAGATCTGACGGCAATGCATCAGGCGGAATTTCACGAGGGCCGGGCGGCGTGTTACCGGGAGCTTAGCGATCACACCGCCGAGGCGGAGGAGCTGCACAAAGCTAACCTCCTTTTACGGGAGGAGTCCGACAAGCTGCTCGAGGAAACCCGGCAGCGCAATGCGGAATTGGCCGTGATAAACAGCGTGCAGCGCGGACTGGCATCTTATTTGGATATGCACGGCATTTATGACGCGGTCGGCGAAAAACTGCGTGAGATCTTCGACGTTCAGACCATTTCCATCTATGCTGTAAATTTGAAAACGCGGATCATAACAAGCGAGTATACCTTCGAAAAAGGACAGAAATTTGAGTCCATAAGCGTGCCCTTCAACTCTTTGTATGAATACGTGCTTGGGTTGGACAGTACCTTTGTGAAGAACGGCGACTTCCCACAATTTGCGGCTCAATTCAAAGACTATAAGGTCCCACAAGGTGAAATACCCAAATCTGTTGTGGTCGTTCCTGTTACTAAGAATAAAAACCTGGATTTGGCTGTGTTTCTTTCGTTACAGGATATGGATGGCGAAAAAATATTTTCCGATTCCGATATCCGCCTTTTAGAAACGCTTGCCAGCTCGATGTCCGTCGCGCTCGAAAATGCCCGTCACTTTGATGAGGCCCAGCAACGCACCGCCGAACTCAGCGATAGCAACAAAATTCAAGCCGCCCTCTATCATATTGCGGATGCCGCCACTGTTGCCTCAGATATGTCCACCTTTTATCGGCGCATCCACCATATTGTGCAGGAAATGATGAGGGCGGAGAATTTCATTATTCAGGTGTTCGATGAGGAGACACAGAGGGTTAGCTACCCCTACGTGGTGGATACGGCAGGAGAACTGGAATCTGTAGCCCCTGTCCCTATTGCCAAAATTCGCAAAGGGCTGGCCATCTATGTGCTGAAAACCGGTAAGACGGTGCACGTATCCAGATCACAGGTTGACGAAATGGTGGATAGGGGAGAGATTGAACGCATTGGTTCAAGCGCAGAAGATTGGGTGGGAGTCCCCTTGCAAACCGACGGACGGACGATTGGGGTGATCGCAGTGCAGCAATACGAGCCTGGTGGATTCTACACGGAAAAGGACGTACGTCTGCTTGAATTTGTTGCCCAACACATTGCTACCTCCCTCGAGCGCGCACGTGCGATTCAGGAAACCCAGCGATTGCTCAATGAGACCGAACAGCGCGCCGCCGAACTGGCTATCATCAACCGCATCCAGCAAGGGCTGGCGGCACAGCTTGACATGCAGGCCATTTACGATCTCGTCGGCGATAAGATGCGCGAGATCTTCGATGCCGATGTTGTCCAGATCAACATATACGACCGCACACGCAATCTCTTGTCTTTCCCTTACTGCGTCGAGAAGGGTGAACGACACCAGCACGGATCACGTGCGCCCTGGGGCTTTCGGGAGAATGTCCTTCGGACCCGTCAAACGCTCGTTGTCAACGAGAATGTTGATCGCCTTGCGGAGGAAATGGGCAACCCCACAATCGCCGGACAAAGCCCGCAAGCGATTGTCTTTGTACCCCTACTCGTCGGCGATGAGGTCATCGGCATCTGTTCACTGCAGAACATCGAGCGTGAACGGAAGTTCACACCGGCAGATGTTCGCCTGCTCACGACACTGGCCAATAGCATGAGCATCGCGCTCGAAAACGCGCGCCTGTTCGACGAAATCCAAACCCGCAACCGGGAGATCGGCGAAGCGCTGAAGCGAGAGCGGGCCACCGGGCAAATCCTGGGGGTCATCGCCAGCTCACCGACGGAGATCCAGCCGGTGCTGGATGTGATTGCCGAAAATGCAGCCCGTCTATCGGGCTCAGATGACGCGATCATCACTTACGTCGAGGGTGAGTTCCTCAGGCTCATGACCCATTACGGGCCCATCCACATCCTGGAGGTGGGGGATCGCTTGCCGCTGAATCGTGAAACGGTGGTAGGTCGCGCGGTCCTGGAGCGCCGTCCCCTGCAGACCATCCATGAGCCGGGCCGCGAGGACTCCGAGTACCCTGCCGGCGATGCCAACGCTGGACGGTTTGGGTACCGGATGACCTTCTCGACGCCGCTCCTCCGCCATGGCGTCGCAATCGGGGCGATCACCATCCGGCACGTCGAGCCCAAGCTGTTGACCGAAAGGCAGATTGAACTGGTCGGGACCTTCGCCGACCAGGCCGTGATCGCTATCGAAAACGTGCGCCTATTCGACGAAGTTCAAAAACGCAACCAAGAGATTAGCGAAGCACTTGAGCAACAAACCGCCACCAGCGAGGTGCTCCGCGCCTTGAGCGGCTTCCAACCGGACCTTAGGTCGCTGTTGGAGATTATCGCTGTCAACGCTGCGAAAGTGTGTGGCGCAGACGATGCCCACATCTATCGCATCGAGCTTGAGACGCTTAAGGAGTGGACTCACCGCGGGCCAATTCCGGGATTAGAAGCCGGTGAGTCGCTGCCGCTCAACCGCAGTTCACTGATTGGCCGAGCGATCGTGGATCGGCAGACCATCCATATACGCGATGCGGCTGTGGAGCTGGATGAGAACGAGTACCCAGTGAGCGCCTTCCTTCAACGCCGATGGGGGTACCGCACGGTGCTGGCAACTCCGCTGCTCCGGGATGGAGAGCCGATTGGGGGCATCGCCATTCGCCGCAAAGAGTTGCAGCCGTTTACCGAAAAGCAGATTGAATTGATCAAGACATTTGCCGATCAGGCTGTGATCGCGATTGAGAATGTGCGTCTTTTCGATGAGACCCAGCGTCTGCTTAAAGACACTCAACAACGCAACGCTGAACTTGCCATCATTAACAGTGTACAGGAGGGGTTGGCATCCAAGCTCGACTTCAAAGCCATCATTGATCTCGTAGGTGACAAAATTCGTGAGATCTTTGATGCCCAGAGCGTGGCCATTGGCACATACGATCACGCGAATGGTCTGGTCGACTATAGCTACGTTGTCCAAAAGGGACGCCGAGTAAACATGAAGCCAACGCCTTTTGCTGGCATGAGCAGGTATATGATTAACACCCGGCGGACCCTGGTGATTAATGAAAATGTTCCTCAACGAGTTCAGGAAATTGGCGCCATTTTCCCAAGTGACTTCGACTTGCCGCGCTCCACAGTATATGTACCATTGTTAGTGGGAGAAACGGTCACCGGTGTGATTAATGTCGCCAATCTTGATCGCGAACACGCCTTCAGCGCATCCGATGTGCGCTTGCTGCAAACCCTCGCCAATAGCCTGGCTGTCGCTTTAGAAAACGCGCGCCTCTTTGAAGAGACTCAACGCCTGCTCAAAGAGACCGAACAGCGCGCCGCCGAACTGGCCGCAATCAATCGGGTAAGCAATGCGCTGGTGGCCGAGCAAAACCTGGATGCGCTCATCCAGATTGCCGGCGAGCAGCTGCGCCAGATCTTCAATGCCGATATCGCCTACGTGGCACTGCTCGATCCCGAGACGAAACTGATCCTCTTTCCCTACCAATACGGTGAAGAGTTCTCCGTGCTTCAGTTGGGCGAAGGCCTGACTAGCAAGATCATCGAATCGGGCAAACCGCTGCTGATCAATCAGGACATCGAGCAACGGCGCGCCGCGCTGGGCGCCAAGCGGGTCGGCAAACAGGCGCGATCCTACCTGGGCGTTCCGATCTTCGTGGGCAGGCAGGCCATCGGGGCGATCAGCGTGCAGAGCACGCAAACCGAAGGCCGCTACACAGAGGATGACGTGCGCCTGCTGAGCACGATCGCTGCCAACGTGGGTACGGCGATTCGCAATGCAAATCTATTCGACGAGATCAACTACCAGAAGAAGTACTACGAAATGATCATCGCCAATAGCCCGGCGGCGATCATCCTGCTGGATGAGGAGGCGAAGGTCACGGGCTGGAATCCTGCTGCCGAGCGGCTTTTCGGATATTCGCGGGCGGAGGCCATGGGACGCGACGTCGACAATCTGGTTGCTAATCAGGAACAGATTCAAGCCGAGGCGGCAGCCGCCTCCCGTCGAGGAATCATAGAAGGGCAAGTGCACCTCATTGCCAAGCGCACCCGCAAAGACGGGACGCTGGTGGATGTGGAGATCATGGCGCTGCCCGTCATCGTAGATGGCCGCCAAACCGGGTATATCGCCATCTACCACGATATCACCGAATTGCAACGCGCCCGCCAGGAAGCCATCCGGGCCAACCAGGCCAAGAGCGCCTTCCTGGCGAACATGAGCCACGAATTGCGCACCCCGCTCAACGCCATCATCGGCTTCTCCCGCATCGTCAAGCGCAAAGCTGAAGGCGTTCTGCCAGAGAAGCAGGTCGAGAACCTGGACAAGGTGCTGGTCAGCGCCGAGCACCTGTTGGGCCTGATCAACACCGTGCTGGACATTGCCAAGATCGAGGCGGGGCGGGTGGAAGTGCAACCCTCGACCTTCACCGTCGAGAACCTGGTGGACCTGTGCATCAACACCAGCCAGCCGTTGGTGCGGTCTGGCGTGCGCCTGGTGAAAGAGGTGCAGCCAGGCCTGCCGCTGGCGCACTCCGACCAGGACAAGGTCAAGCAGATCGTCCTGAACCTGCTAAGCAATGCGGCCAAGTTCACCCACGCAGGCCAGATCACCCTGCGGGCCGCGCTGGAGGACGGTCTTCTTGCCCTGTCGGTGAGTGATACCGGCATCGGCATCCCACCCGAAGCATTGGACCGCATTTTCGAAGAGTTCCAGCAGGTGGATACCAGCACCACCCGCCAGTACGGCGGCACCGGGTTGGGCCTATCGATCAGCCGCAGCCTTGCACGGCTGTTGGGCGGCGAGATGTCCGTCTCCAGTCAGGTTGGGGAAGGCTCTATCTTCACCCTGACCGTCCCGCTCCACTACGGGGAGCAGCCGGGCAAAGCGAGCCTGGCCGCGGCGGATGTTTCGCCAGAGCCGGCCCCGCAGACAGGCCAGCCGGTCGTCCTGGCAATCGACGACGACCCGGACGTGGTCTATTTGCTGGGTGAGAACCTGGCCGAAGCCGGTTACCAGGTGATCGGGGCCAGCTCCGGGCAGGAAGGCATGCAGAAGGCTCGCAGCCTCAAGCCGTTCGCCATCACCCTCGACATCATGATGCCGAACAAAGACGGCTGGCAGGTGTTGCACGAGCTGAAATCTGATCCGGATACCCGCTCGATCCCGGTGATCCTGCTCTCGATCATCGACAACAAGGAGCTCGGCTACCGGCTGGGAGCGGCCGACTACCTGGTAAAGCCCTTCGACCAGGACGATATGCTGGCTGCGCTGCAGCGCCTGGCGAAAGCCAACCAGGGCGTCCAGCCACGCCGGTTGCTGGTAGTAGACGACGACCCACAGGTGATCGACATGGTCCGGCGGTTGCTCGAGGGTAGCGAATACCAGATCTCGGCAGCCGGGGACGGCGAGCAAGCCCTGGAGTCGATCGCAGAGTCGCGGCCGGACGCCATCTTGCTCGACTTGCTGATGCCGCGCCTGGACGGGTTTGGCGTGATCGAACGGCTTCAGCAGGACCCGCTTTACAGCCAGATCCCGGTGATCGTACTGACCGCCAAGTCGCTGGACAGTGCTGAGGCGAAAAAGCTACAGGAAACCGTCGCTACGATCGTCCAAAAGCAAGGACTTGATGGACAGGTGCTGCTAAAGGAGATCCAGGCGGCCTTAAAAGAAATTTCCAGCCGAGATAATCAGACCTGAACGGGGAGATCCAATGAAGAAGATCCTGATCGTGGAAGATGTCGATCTGAACATCGAACTGCTCGTACAGCTGCTGGAAGACGATTATACGCTGGCGATTGCTAAAGACGGGGCCCGCGGCGTGGCCCTGGCGGACCAGGAATCGCCCGATCTGATCCTGATGGACATGTCGCTGCCGGAGATGGACGGTTGGGAGGCCACCCGCCGGATCAAGGGCAACCCGGCGTTGCAGGACATCCCGGTGATCGGGCTCTCGGCTCACGCCATGAGCGGAGACGAGGCGAAAGCCCGGGCTGCCGGCTGCGACGATTACCTGACCAAGCCGATTGACGAAGATTTGCTTTTTTCCAAAATCGAGCAATACCTCAACGAGAATTGAGATGAATTGAGAATTGAAATGCATTCCACCGCCCGCCCGCGCATCTTGATCGTAGACGACGAGCTGTTCAACGTCGACTTACTCGAGCAAGAGCTGGAGGACCTGGGCTTTGACACGATCAGCGCCTATAACGGGCAGGAGGCCCTCGAGCAGGTGGCTGCCGGTTCCCCGGACGCCATTCTGTTGGACATCATGATGCCAGTGATGGACGGGTTCCAGGTGCTGGCCCGGCTTAAAGGCCAGGAGGCCACCCGGGACATCCCTGTCATCGTCGTTTCTGCCCTGAACGACCTGCCAAGCATGGTGCGCGGCATCGAGCTGGGCGCCCTGGATTACCTGCCCAAGCCGGTCGAGACGGTCATGCTGCGGGCTCGCCTGAACACCGCCCTGCTGGCCAAGCGACTGCGAGATATGGAACTGGAATACCTGGAGCAGGTCGGCCGAGTGCTGGACGCCGCCATCGCCGTCGAAGCCAGTTCCTTCCAACCAGAGAGCCTGGATGAGGTGGCTGCCCGCCAGGACACCCTCGGTCAGCTCGCCCGGGTCTTCCAGCGGATGGCGCACGAGGTCGCGCTGCGTGAACAGCGCCTGAAACAGCTGCTCCGCCAGGCCCGGCTGGATATGGAAGAGATGAAAAAGGCGCTCTCGGAGCCTGTCAGCGTATACCTGCCGATGGACCGCCGGGTGGCACTGGCGCGGGGCGAATCCCTTCCCGAGCAGGCCGAAGGCTCAGCCCTGTTCGCCGATATCTCCGGCTTCACGCCCCTGACGGCTTTGCTGGTGGCCGAGCTCGGCATGCAGGCCGGCGCCGAGGAGCTCACCCGGCAGCTCGAGCAAGTTTACACCGCCCTGATTGACCAGGTCCACCATTACGGCGGCAGCGTGATCGGCTTCAGCGGAGACGCGATCACCTGCTGGCTGGACGGGGACGACGGGAGCCGGGCCGTCGCCTGCGGGTTGGCATTGCAGGAAGCAATGGGGGCGTTCGCCGGCCTTCAAACCTCCACTGGCACGCCGGTCTCGCTGGCCATCAAGGTGGCTGCGGTCCAAGGGCCGGTGCGGCGCTTCCTGGTCGGCGACCCGGACATCCAGCGTGTGGAAGTGATCGCCGGGCAGGTGCTCGACCGGCTGGCCGCGGCCGAAGGCCGGGCTCGCCGCGGAGAGGTGCTCATCCCTGCCGACCTGGCTGCCCGGCTTGGCGACCTGCTTGCCATCTCGGACTGGCGCGAGAGCGAGGAGGGCGGGCTGCGCCTGGCAGTCCTAGGTGGCCTGGTTCGCCCGGTACCGGCGCAGCCCTGGCCGGAGCATCTGCCCGTTGCCCTCGACGAAGCCCAATGCCGCCCGTGGCTGTACCCGAGCGTGTACGAACGCGTTCGCAGTAGCAGCAAGGCTTTCCTGGCCGAACTGCGCCCGGTCACGGCGCTGTTCCTGCTCTTCCGGGGGATCGATTTCGAGAACGACCCGCAGGCCGGCGCCAGACTGGACGAGTTCATCCGCCGGGTGCAGGCCATCATCTTGCACTACGACGGCACCCTGATCCAGATTACGATCGGCGATAAGGGCAGCTACCTCTCGGCAGCGTTCGGCGCGCCGGTGGCCCACCCGGACGATCCGCTCCGGGCGATCCGGGCTGGGCTGGAGCTCGAGCAACTGCCTCACCAGTTCGGCTTCATCCACAGCATGCAGATCGGGATCGCCCAGGGAGAGATGCGGACCGGGGCGTACGGCAGCTCCGCTCAACGGACCTATGGGATGATGGGCGACAAGGTCAATCTGGCTGCCCGGCTGATGCAGGCGGCGACAGAGGGCATGCTGTGCGACGAAAACGTCTACCGCTCCGTACGGGGGACGATGGAAATGTCTGCGCTGCCGCAAATCAAAGTGAAAGGGAAGGATGAGTGGATCGCCATTTACTGCCCGGCCGGCGAGAAGCAGTCCGGTTCCCGCCGTAAGATGGCCATCGCCGGGCGGGCACAGGAGCAGTCCGCTCTGCAGCGGGGGCTGGATGAACTGCTGGCCGGTAACGGCGGCGTGATCCTGCTTGAAGGGGAGGCTGGCCTGGGGAAGACCCGCCTGCTGGAAAATCTGGCCGAAGGGGCCGGCGCTCGCGGCCTGCGTGTTATCCACGGCGCCGCGCAGGAGGGGAAGGTTGGCAGTTCGCTGGCCGCCTGGAGAGGAATCGCCGGCCAGGCGCTCGGGCTGGACTCGCCGCCGGACCCCCAGGCCCGGATCGAGCAGATCCAGGCGCTGGCGGGGGACGAGGTAGACCTGCCCTCGCTGTCCCTGCTGAACCCGTTCTTTGGACTCGCCGGGAGCGAGAGCATCGCAGTTATCCAGGAAGACGAGCCCGATCCGCTGCGGAGGACTATCGAACTTCTCGCCGGCCTGGTGGCAGAGGCGGCCAAGGTTTCTCCCCTGGTAATCCTCTTGGACGACGCCCAGGACCTCGACCTGGCCTCCTGGGAGCTGGCCTTGGCGCTGGCCCGGCGAGCCGCGCCCGTGCTGCTAGCGGTCGCCGCCCGCCCGCTGCCCATGCCCCTGCCGGAGGCCTACTTGAACCTGTTCGTGCTCCCGGCCGCTCAGGCGCTCACTCTCGCCCCGCTCTCCCAGGACGATGCAACCCTGCTGGCTTGCCGGCGATCGGGCGTGGATGCCATCCCGGAGCCGTTGCAGGAGCTGCTCGCCGGCGCCTCCGGGAACCCTTACTTCATCCTGGAGACAGTCGACCTGCTGCGCGACACGGGCGCCCTGGTGGTCCAGGACCGGAGAGCAACCCTGGCCCCCGATGTAGACCTGGGCTCGATCGTCGTGCCCGGCTCGGTGCAGGGCATGGTTGCCAGCCGTCTCGACCGTCTGCCCCTGGAAGAGCACCTGGTCTTGAAAGTGGCCAGCGTGATAGGGCGAGCCTTCCCAATGGCGTTGCTTGAAGCGATCTACCCGGTCGCAGAGCACAAGGACCGCCTGGAGGAGATACTGCAGTCCCTCGAATGGCTGGACCTGGTCAAGGCCACCGGCGAGGGGAGGTGGTACCGCTTCACCCAACCGGTCACGCTCGAACTGGCCTACAACTCGATGCTTTTCTCCCAGCGCCGGCAGCTGCACCGCCAGGTGGCGGAGTGGTACGAACAGCAAGCCAATGAGGATCACCGCTGCGATTCCCAGGCGCTGTCCGACCACTGGTTGAAGGCAGGTGAACCGATGAAGGCCCTGCATTACCTGGAGGAAGCCGGTCAGGAGGCTCTGCAGCGCGGCGACTTTGCCGAAGCGGAGCGATTGTTCAAGGCCGCCCTCGAACTGGAAGCGCAGGCGGCCGTGCTGGAAGAGAGAGGCTCGCAAGCGAGCAATCCGTGAACTTGATTATTAGGGTTCGAAAGGAATTCAGGTATGGCTGAGACTGCGAATTCTCTGATGACCGTGTATGAAGGCTGGGACGGATACCAGCAAAGCATCGTTGGGGCTGTTTCTCCACTCACCCGTGAACAGCTGCTGTGGCGACCTGCCGAGCACCTTCGTTCCGTGGGTGAGCTCGTGCGCCATATCGCCCTCGGACGGATCGACTGGTCCCTGCGGATGGAGGCGCCCGGCATTCGCGAGCTCTCCAGCCGGATCAGTGATTGGGATGAAGACCCCCATGGGAACAAGTACGTTATGGAGGAGGCTATCCCAATCACAGATCAGGCAGCCGAGTTAGTCCGGTGGCTCAACGCCACCTGGGGGATCATTGACGAGACCCTCAAGACGTGGACTGTAGGCGATCTCCGGAAAACCTACCGGCATACCTGGCGAGGCAGCGTTTACGCAGTTTCGCGCCAGTGGACCATCTGGCGCGTAATGGCGCACGATATCCACCACGG
>DASWHG010000363.1:0-6216 GCA_036393315.1 Anaerolineales bacterium
ATAACTTATAGCAGGGAAATGATATGGCAAACCAAAAGATAGACTTTGAGGGTGAAGACGTAACCGAAAGCGAAGCAATGTACTTGATCTCCGTCGCGCGCCTGTTGGAGCAAGGTGTCGAAGAGCCCGTCCCGCTGGCGCCCCTGGCCGAGGCGCTCTCGGTTTTGCCGGCTTCTGCCAATCAGATGATTCACAAACTTTCCGAATCTGGATTGGTCGAGTATTTCCCATACAAAGGGGTAGCGCTCACCCCCCCGGGCCGCCAGATTGCCATGCAGATCCTGCGCTGCCGGAGGCTGTGGGAAGTCTTCCTGGTGAACTGCCTCAAGTTATCCCTTGTAGATGCCGGGAAGATGGCCTGCGACCTGGAGCACATTACCCCTCCAGGCGCAGCCGACCGGCTGTCGGCCTTCCTCGATCACCCTCTCTTTAGTCCGCAGGGCAAACCCATCCCGAGGATCGACGGCGCTTTGATCTTCGAGACTGTCCAGCCGCTCATCGGGCTGGCGGCTGG
This sequence comes from Anaerolineales bacterium, assembly GCA_036393315.1. Taxonomy (GTDB): domain Bacteria; phylum Chloroflexota; class Anaerolineae; order Anaerolineales; family UBA4823; genus DASWHG01. Next base: position 515 of record DASWHG010000363.1, read on the forward strand.
AGCAAAGGGTAGGGTAGCCCAGGTCGATGCCGATCCGGTAACACAGGCTTTTTTTCAGTCCGAGGGCCTGGTCCCGGGTCAGGAGGTTCTGGTCCAGGCGGTTGGGAGAGATGGAGCTGTACTGCTGGAAGTGAGAGATCACCCTGTCCATCTGGCCGCTGGCCTTGCGGCCAAAGTGATGGTCACAACTGATAGCTGATCGCGAGTTCCTGCGGAACTGAGATAGCTCAAAAATGGAGATCTCATATGGAAGCATTCGTCATTACTTTGCGTGAAGGGATGGAAGCGGCCCTGGTGGTCGCTCTGGTGCTTACCTACCTCAACCGCACCGGACGTTCCACACTGCGCCGCTGGGTGTATATTGGCTTAGGTCTGGCAGTGCTCACCAGTCTGGTTGGAGCAGTTGGTTTCAGCCTGGCAGGTTTCGATCCGGAGAACGAAATCCTGGAGGGCTCTCTGTTGGCCGTCGCCGCCGTGCTGGTGTTCAGCCTGGTGGCCTGGATGTGGCGCGCCTCCCGTTCCATGAAGCAGCGCGTCGAGGGGCAACTCGAGTCTCTTACCGCGCCAGGCAGCCGCAGACAGGGATGGGGATTGCTGGCTTTTGTCTTCTTTATGATCTTTCGAGAGGGGGTAGAGATGGTTCTTTTCCTGGCGGCTCTATCGTTGACCGGGGCTCCCGATCTCGTCAGCCTGATCGGCGGTTTAGCCGGGTTGGGGTTGGCGGTGCTGTTTGGTGTGCTCTTCGTCAAGGGTAGCCTGCGCATCAACCTGCGCCGTTTCTTTGCGGTCACTGGCGTGGTATTGATGATCCTGGTAGCGCGCCTGGCCGCCGGAAGCCTGCACGAATTCTTCGAGGTTGGGCTGCTTCCCAGCACACCTGAAACCCTAAAAACCATTGGCTTTATCGTCAAGGATAGCACGTCAACGATCATCCTCATTGCCCTGGTGGCGCTGCCTGTGTTGAGCCTGCTGCCCGAAATGCGCCTGCGCCCCGAGGTGTTGGCAGCATTGCCGGGCGAAATTCCACCCGAGCGGCGCAAGCGGCTGGCAGGCATCTACCGGGCGCGTAACTGGCAGGCTGCACTGGTGAGCATAACGTTGGCGACGGTGCTGCCGCTCGGCACGGCGACTTATGCTCTTGCCCAGGCAGGCTACCGGCCGGAACCTCAGGCAGTAACCGCCCAGGGGGATGGGATGGTTCATATTCCGGCTGGCGCGCTCGCCTCGAACAAGCTCAACCTTTACGCTTACCAGGCCTCGCAGATGAATGTATCTTTCATGGTGATCCGACGCGCGGAGGACGATTACGCCGTGGCGCTCAACGCTTGCGGAATCTGCCCGCCGGTGGGCTACCATCAGGAGGGCGAAACGCTGATCTGCGACAACTGCAATGCTCCGATCAACCTGATGACGGTTGGCATGGCTGGCGGCTGCAACCCGATCCCCCTGGAGGCCAGCCTGGTTGGAGACGAATTGGTTGTTCCGGCTGCCGCCCTCGATGGCGCGCAGAACGTTTTCGCCAGGAGGTGAAGCGCCTATGTTAATCCGGCTTCTGAAAGATACGCTGCGCAGGCGGACGCGCCGACTGATCGTCACGGTCGTCGCCGTGACCACGGGTGCCTCGCTCGCCGCAGCGCTGCTGGGCATCTCGCTCAACATCACCAGCCAGATGGGCCGCGAGCTGCGCGCCTATGGTGCCAATATCCTCGCCTCGCCGTCCAGCAGCAATTTACGGCTGGAGATCGGCGGTGTTCCGGTGCGCATTCCGGGAGAGAGGGCGCTGCTGGACGAAAACGAGCTGGTGAAGCTGAAGACGATCTTCTGGCGCAACAACATCGTCGGGTTCGCGCCTTACCTGACTGCCCTGGCAAAAGTGAACGCCCAAACCGTAGCCATCACCGGAACGTGGTTCGATAAACCCTTGAAACTCCCCAAGAGCGCGGCCGTGACCACGGGTTTTGCCAAAACGGAGAACGCAAAAAGCGCGACGGTGTTTTCCACAGGCGTTAAGGCAATTGCTCCCTGGTGGCAGGTAGAGGGTGGCTGGGTGAATGACGAGGATACCGGTGGAGCTATGGTCGGGAAGGCCCTGGCCAGGCGCATGGGCTGGCAGGTGGGCGATGAGTTCGTCGCGCAGATGGACCAGGTGAGCGCCCGCTTCAAAATCCTGGGGCTGGTCAGCACGGGAGGGTTTGAGGAAGACCAAATCTTCGTCTCCCTTCCGGCCGCGCAGGCGCTCCTGAACCTGCCGCGCGGCGCAGAAAGGGTGCTGATCAGTGCCCTGGTTGAACCGGATGAAAAACTGCGGGCTGATCTGCGCGGCCTCGATCCATCGGAAATGACGCCCGACCAATACGCCACCTGGTACTGTTCACCGATCATGGCTGCAGTGGTCACCCAAATCAAGGAAGCCCTGCCCGAAGCCAGCGTCGGGCCCATCCGACAGATTAGCGAGGCTGAAGCGGGTTTCCTCAGCAAGATCGGCCTGCTGATGGCGCTGCTCACCTTCGCGGCGCTGGCCGGTTCTGCTCTGGCCGTCATGACCACGATGACCGCTTCAGTCATGGAGCGGCGCGGCGAAATCGGGTTGATGAAAGCGCTGGGGGCCGACAACGGCCAGATTGCTGCTATTTTCCTGAGCGAGTCGACCTTGATCGGCGCGGTCGGCGGCTTTGCCGGCTACCTGCTCGGGTTAGAACTGGCACAGGTCCTGTCCCGATGGGTCTTCACGGCGAGTGGTGAGGTTCCCATCGTGGTCTTGCCCATCACCCTGCTGATAGCGCTGGGGGTTGCCCTGTTGGGCAGCGCCCTGCCCGTCCGGCAGGCGATGCGCTTCGACCCGGTGTTGCTCTTGCGAAGGGTGTGATATGTTCTTGCGAATCCTATCGGGATCTCTCCGACATCAGCGCAGGCGGCTGGCCATCGCCGCGTTAGCCATGGTACTCGGCAGCAGCCTGGTCTCCGGGCTTCTCAACCTGTCAGGGGATATCGGCGGGCAGGTCGGGCGAGAGCTGCGCACCTACGGCGCGAATATCGTCGTTTTGCCGCGCGCTTCATCGGTACTCGTTGGCAGCGGCAACCTGGAATTTGGTGAGGTTGCAGCAGAACAGACGCTACCTGAGGAAATATTGGTCGAGGCCAGGGAGGTAGAAGGCGTGATGGGCCTGGTGCCCTATTTGTACAGTGTCGTCGATGCAGGCGGGCAGGCTGCAGTGCTGGCCGGGGTTGACATCCCATTTGCCCGTGAGATCAATAAGTGGTGGCAGGTGCAGGGAAAATGGCCCCAGGCTGATAACGAGATCCTGTTAGGCGCCCGGGCGGCTGAAGTATTGGGCGCAAGTGCAGGAAACTCTTTGACCCTGACGTATGGGAAGCAAAAGGAGACGCTGAAAATCAGTGGAGTGCTCCGGACGGGCGGGGCGGAGGATGAACAAATCATCGCCAGCCTGCGCGCCGCTCAGAACCTGACGGGCCAGCCTGGACAGATCGGCCTGGCGATGGTCAGCGCTCTCACCTCAAACCGATCCCTGGATGAGATTGCCCAGAATTTACGCACCCGGATTTCAGGCCGGGGCGAAGTACGGACGTTGACCCAGTTCGCCCTGGCTGAGAAGACCGTGTTGAACAAGGTGCGCTTGCTCATCGGCCTGGTAGCGGGCCTCGTGCTGGCCACCGGGGCATTGACGGTCGCAGGAACGCTCAACATCATCGTCGAGGAACGGCGCACGGAAATTGGCTTGATGAAAGCCATGGGCGCGCAGAACCGGCGCGTGGCCGGACTGTTTCTGTTCGAAGCCGCCAGCATCGGACTGGCGGGGGGCGTATCCGGCTACGTGCTTGGAGTGGCTCTGGCTTTTGCCGTCAGTCGGACCGTATTCGATGCCACGATTACGCCGGCTCCATTGGGTTTTCCAGTGACAACCTTGATCGCGCTCACCATCGCATTATTCGCCAGCATGGTACCTGTGCAAAAAGCGCTGGCAGTCGATCCGGTGAAAACATTACGAGGTGAATAACATGGAAGAAATGATCGTTAAGGCAGTACAGCTCTCACGGGTTTACGGAGACGTGCGGGCGCTGGACGGCGTCAGTTTTGAGGTGGCCCGCGGTGAGTGGGTCAGCGTGATGGGTCCCTCTGGCTCCGGCAAGACCACGCTGCTCAATATCCTGGGCGGCCTGGACCGGCCTACGTCCGGAGAATTGTGGATCAATGGGAAGGATATGACCGGCCTTTCCTTCAAAGGGCTGACTCATTTTCGCCGCGAGACGGTCGGGCTGGTGTTCCAGCAGTTTTATCTGGTTCCCTACCTGACGGCGCTGGAGAACGTGATGCTCGCGCAGTACTTCCACAGTATGACGGATGAAAACGAGGCGCGCGCTGCCTTAGAAGCCGTTGGGATGGGCGAAAGGCTTTATCATCTTCCGGCGCAGCTTTCTGGGGGCGAGCAGCAGCGGGTGTGCATCGCCCGCGCCCTGATCAACCAGCCCAGGCTGATCCTGGCGGACGAGCCGACCGGTAACCTGGACGAGGCCAATGAAGAGATCGTCCTGGATATTTTTCGCCGTCTTCACGCTCAGGGGCACACCCTGATCATCGTCACCCACGACGCCCAGGTGGGCAGCATGGCCGACCGGCTGGTGGTGCTGGATCACGGGCGGGTGTCATGCAGCAGGAATGAGGGGTCGTATCTACCCAACGAAACCTCTCCAAGGCGTGAGGCGCGCCCCGTCAATGTTTTTTAGCCTGACCCATAACGCCCCACTCCCTCCACTGGCGCCACTTCTCCACCCGCAGGCCTGCTGCCTCCAAACCGGCACGAAACTCCCCACCGGTAAACTGCGACTCCTGCGGGTGGTCAAACAGAAAACGGATGGGCCAGGTGGAGATAAACCCCTTTAGAAGGTCTTCAAAGTAAAACATCCCGCCCGGTTTGAGCACGCGGGCGATTTCTACAAGCGCCTTCTGCCAGACGGGGACGTGGTGAAGAATGCCATATTCCACCACGGCGTCGAAACTCCCGGATGGAAGTTCGATCGCCTCTGCATCGCCGATGAATACCAGGGTCCGCTCGCCGTATTTCGCCAGGCGCTGGTGAGCCAGGGCCACCATCTTCGGGTCGAGGTCGAAGCCGGTAACCTGCGCTGCGCCAAGGGCAAGCAAGATCTCCATCCCAAGGCCGCGCCCGCAGCCAACTTCTAAGACGCGCTTTCCGGCCAATGAGCCTGGTGGGCCGATCAACATGGGCGTTTCGACCCGCTGCTGCAACGCTGCGCGCACCGGGTTATTCATCAGGGCGAATTCGAGCGCGTTGAGTCTCATGGGGTAGAGCCTCCTTTAACGTTTAGGATACTACCCACCTGATGGTTGCATTGCTTTGCTCATTGTTCATTTTTGCCTGGAGAGAAGCCTGCCCGCAAAGGAGTTCGTCAACACCACCCTGACGCTGAACGCCATGGCGAGCATGGCCCACGCTGGATAGACCGCCCCTGTGATGGCGGCCAGCACGCCGAGGCCGTTGAAGCTGAGCGCCAGAACCACGTTGGCAAAAGTGAGCTGGTAGCTGCGCCAGGCCAGTTGGCGCGCCTCCGCTAGCGCTCCCAGTCGCTTGCCGACCAGGACCACGTCGGCTGCTTCGATGGCGATTTCGGTGCCGGCCCCGATGGCGATGCCACGTCCGCCTGCATGAGAGCCGGCGCATCGT
>DASWHG010000364.1:0-5426 GCA_036393315.1 Anaerolineales bacterium
TCTCATTACAGCGCCCCTTTTGGATGTGGGCAGGGGTGGGGGAATTTAACGGTCGTTCATAAGGAATAAAAGATTCACCCAAAGCCTAAACTCTGGGTGAATCCGATCAAGGCGCATTTCCGGTTAGAAGCGGAGGGCGAGGGGTAAGAAGATATCCCAGACCCACTCCTCGATCCCGCACCAGAAGCCGCTGCACATTTTGTATGCAGCGCTTTGCAGGTCCCCGGCGACGGGCTGGCCGATGGTGCTCTGCATGGTATAGCTGGCGCTGGTGGCGGTCAGCGAGCCGCCGCTGGCGAAGGCCTGCCAGGGGATGGCATAGGAGGCGGCGGTGGAATCGAGCGGCTCGGCGAGCACGGGCTCGCTGGTGAGGGCGAACAGGGCGAGGCCGCCGGCCGCCAGGATCCCCAGCAGTAAGAGAATCGGGTAAAGTCGTTTTGTGTGGCGCATGGCGGTCTCCTACTGCCCGTTGAAGACGAAGCATCTCCTATGAAACTTAGCATGTCGTTGCGAAGCCGCCGTTCTTCGGCGGCTGAAGCAATCTCATTGACAATGGGGAGACTGCTTCGCCAAGAACGCTCGCAGCGTCATGGGCGAGGAGAATGCTCGTAGCAACATGGGGGCAGGCGCTGTTTCGCTTAGCGGGCGCCGCTGCGCCTAGGTCCGATTGCGCACAACCCCTCTCAGCGGAAAAGCCCTTTCCTGCGCAATCGGCGGCGCCGCTGCGCTTAGCGTGCCCGGAGCTGGAAGCTCCGGGCTCAGATGCGAAGGCCACTGGCCTGTAGCTGAGCTCGCCCTGGAATCTCCGGGCTAAGGGGCGAACGGTGTTTGATTGGATAAGGCCGCTGGAGATCACGAAGCCAGTCAAAAGCTGAGACTGCGCCGCTTCGCTTAGCGTGCGCCGTTTCACTTAGCGGGCGCCGCTCCGCCTAGGTCCGATTGCGCACAACCCCTCTCAGCGGAAAAGGCCTTTCCTGCGCAATCGGCGGCGCCGCTTCGCTTAGCGGGCGCCGCTGCGCTTATACGCGAAGGACGCTCGCAGCGCATGGGCGAGGAGAGCGCTAAACCTTGACCAATCTAATATCTGGGGGGAAATGCAAAACGAAAAATTGGGATTGACAATCGGAGATTAAATCTCTATACTGATATCAAGAGCAAAACAGTCTTCTTACCCTTCTTTCGCCTTCTTCTTTTCAATCGAAAAACCGTTCTGTTCAACGCTGTCTTTACTCTCGGGGAGGTGATCCAATGAGAGGCCGTATTTTCCGGACCATCGCAATCCTGGGCCTGGCTGCGTTCCTGTTCAGCCTCGGCTCTCCGGCTTTCCAGGTCGCGGCCGGCTCCTTGAACCAGGCAAAGCCGCCTACCAGCGGAGAATTCATCCCGGGACAGATCCTGGTCCGCTTTCGACCTGGATTGTCCGAAGAGCACAAAGCGGAAATCCTGTCGGAGCAGGCTGCCACGCGTTTGCGCCGCGTGCCCGCATTGGATGTGGAAGTCCTGGAACTTCCCGTCCAACTTCCCATCGAGCGGGCGGTCGAAATCTTTAGCCATCTTCCCGATGTGGAGTACGCCGAGCCAAATTACCTGTTGCACATCGCGCAGACGTCCGAACCCTGGGAGGATAACCAATGGGCGCCGCAGAAAATCCAGGCTCCCAAGGCCTGGGTGGAAATCCCGAACCCCGCCCCTGTCACCATCGCCATTGTCGACACCGGCGTGGATTACCGCCACAGCCAGCTGCAACCCAACATGTACACCAATACGGGCGAGCTGGGCGGGAATCCCGGGGTCGACGACGATGGAAATGGACGCATCGACGATATTCACGGTACGGACTTTGTCAACAACGACGGCGATCCCATGGATGACCATTCGCACGGCACGCACGTGGCCGGCCTGGCAGCTGCCACCCGGGGCACGACTCTCACCAGTATGACCGGGATTTGCCCATTTTGCAAGATCATGGCCGTCAAAGTGTTAGGGGCGGATGGGTCCGGATCCCTGGACGTGGTTGCGAACGGCATCGTGTATGCAGCCGATAACGGGGCCAGGGTGATCAACCTGAGCCTGGGGAGTGGGTTGAGAGCCACCACCCTTCAAAATGCCGTCGACTATGCCTGGAGCCAGGGCAGCATCGTGGTCGCCGCGGCCGGGAATAATGGGGCTGACCTGCGCTTCTATCCGGCCGCTTACCCCAACGCCATCGCCGTGGCGGCCACGAACGACCAGGATTACAGATCGTGCTTCTCGAATTATGGCAATTTCACCGATCCATTTGTGAATGTGGCTGCCCCGGGCGAAGGCAACTACTCGACCATCCCGGTCGACGCTTCTGGCAACGACCAGTACGCGGTATTCTCCGGGACCTCCATGGCGACTCCGCACGTTTCCGGCCTGGCCGGGCTGCTCCTCGCCCAGGAACCCAGCCGCACGAACGCAGCCGTGCGGGACCTCATCGAAGGGACGACCGAGGATCTGGGTCCGGTGGGCGCGGATCCGTTCTTCGGTACCGGCCGCATCAACGCCTACCGGGCAGTAACGAACAACCAATTGGCAACCGACCCACCCGATGGCCTGTTCACCACCAGCTTAACCGGCTCGGGTTACGCCCATGCCCGCAAACTGGCGCGCGAGGCGGGCGGGAAGTTGCACCTGGTCTGGCACACGCAAGAGAGCGGCATCTACCGGGTGCGCCATGCCACCTCAAGTGACAACGGCGCCAGCTGGAGCCTGGAACCCGACGTTTATTCCGGTTCCCTGGAGACTTACCATCCCGCGGTTGCCCTGGATGACCAGTATCTATACGTTGCATACCCCCAAAGATCGAACTCCACCTCCTTCTACCAGACATTCTTCACCCGAAAGCCGCTCACGGGAGGCGCCTGGTCTTCGCCGGTTTCGCTGTTGGGCGGGACCTACCACGCCGTGCGCCCAGACCTTTACCAGGACTCGAGCAACGGCCGGCTGCACATCGTGGCTTCCAGCCTGGATGATGCACAGTTCGTGTACTACCGCGCATCCGACGACGAGGGCTCTAACTGGACACCGATACGTTCCGTCAACCCTTCGACCTCCACCACTGTTTCCAACACCCGCTATGCCACCGTACACGCCAACGGCGACAATATCTACATTGCCGCCCGCACGTTAGTCCGGTCATTTTTTACCACTCTCTACCTGCACACGGTGCGCTCGATAGACGGCGGCGCCACCTGGTTCGACCAGACGAAAATCTCATCTTATATTGCGCTGACCTCTGGAGAATATGGCGTTTCCCTCTCCGGCATTGCCGACCGGCTCTATATGGGTTATGAAGTCGGCAGCGGCTCCGGCGGAGGCCTGTACTTTCGCCGTTACGATGGCGCCGGCTGGAGCGATTATCTGTTATTGGAAACGGCCGGCATATGGCCGACGATCACACAGGCCGGCGATGGGCAGGCCTGGATGATGTGGGAGAATGGCGGCAGCATCCTGATGCGCCACTACGACGGATCGACCTGGGAGCCAGCCCAGACCCTGCTTCCGGCGAACTCCTTCAGCAAAGGCTATTTTCCAAACCTGAAACTTGGGACCAGCGGTGAGCGGCTGGAATGGGTTTACACCCACTGCTCCGGCGCGCCCTTCCGCCTGGAGTACGGCAGGTTGGATCTCGGCCCTCCACCTACTGAAACTCCTCCGGCCGCGCCTTCAAACCTGGCTGCGACGGCTTCATCCAGCTCAGACATCGAGTTGAGCTGGACCGACAACGCCACCGACGAGAACGGTTTCAAGATCGAACGCTCGCCTGGCGGCAACACCGGGTGGGTGCAAGTCGCGGAAGTTGGATCGAACGTTACGAACACCACCGACACCGGCCTGACCGCTGGCACGAGCTACTTCTACCGGGTGGGCGCGTTCAACGATGCGGGCGACTCGGGGTACAGCAACGTCGCCAGCGCCACGACGCAAGCTTTACCGCCTCCACCCAGCGCGCCCACGAACCTGACCGCCGAGGCGCAATCCTCCGCAACCATCGAGTTGAGCTGGACGGACTCATCTGGCGACGAAAGTGGTTTCAGGATCGAACGCTCGCCTGACGGCGCCGGCAATTGGGCGCAAATTGCTGAGGTGAGCGCAAACGTCACCACTTCGGTGGATACCGGGCTGGCCGCCAGCACAGCCTATTATTACCGCGTGTATGCCTTTAACAGCAATGGCAGTTCGGAACCCTCGATCGTGGCGAGTGCGACAACCTACGCGCCGCCCACGGTCCTCGAGTTCACCGTGGACGGCGAGACCACCCTGTTCGGAACCCGATCAGGCGACTATAACCGCACGTTCAGCAACGACGGCACCGACGAATCCATAACCGAGATCGAGTCGGGAGGCAGGCCCGCCAACCGGTACAGCTATCTGGAGCACAGGTGGGTGTTCAACGTGCAGCCGGGCAACCTGGCGACGGTTTGGGCCAACGCCTGGGGGTCTTCATCCGGCGATGGCGAAACCTTCCGCTTTGATTATTCCCTCGACGATATCCAATACACGCCTATGTTCACGTTGACCGCAGGAAGCGATACGAGTACCTACGACACGTACACACTCCCCAGTTCGATCTCCGGGACCGTTTGGGTGCGGGTCGTGGACACGGACCGGACGCCAGGCAACCGTACGCTGGACACGGTTTTCATCGACCACCTGTTCATCCGCGTGGAAACCGCCCCCGGCAACCCGCCCTCGGCGCCGGCCAGCCTGGCTGCCGTGGCCGTCTCCGACAGCCAGATCGACCTGAGCTGGACAGATACTTCCAGCGACGAACTTGGCTTCCGGGTCGAACGCTCCCTGGATGGGGACAGCTGGCAGACTGCCACTAACCTGAACGCCAATACAACCGCCTACTCCGATAGCGGCCTGCAGACAAATACCCTTTATTCCTACCGGGTGCTGGCCTATAACGCTTCCGGGGTATCCGGCCCATCGAATACGGCCAGCGCAACCACCCAACCGGCCATACAAGTCGAAATCCACGTGGGCGACCTGGATGGGTCCTCGGCCCCCGGCCGGACTGGCCGCTGGGACGCGACCGTCACGATTACGGTTCATTCCGACGATGAGAGCCCGGTTCCCGGAGTTACGGTAGAAGGCATTTGGAGCGCGGGAGCCAGCGGGGCGGGAACTTGCGTAACAAATATCGCCGGGTCCTGCGACATCACCAAAACCAGCATCAAGACCAGCGTAACCAGTGTCCTTTTCTCCGTATCCGGGGTTAGCCTGGAGGATACGGTCTACGCATCATCCCAGAATCACGATCCGGATAGCGATAGCGATGGGAGCTCGATCAGCGTTAACCAGCCCTAACGGGTTACAATGCCTTCGGACGGAGCGAACTCCCCCGGACAACTAAGGTGGGGGTAAGCATGATGGACCTGGACCCGGCGGGTTCTTCG
>DASWHG010000365.1:0-4486 GCA_036393315.1 Anaerolineales bacterium
AATCGCGTTATGCGTAATACATGGTGGCCTTCAGAGACCGCCAGAGCCGTCGCGACCCGAGACCTGGCAGGTACCATTCGCTTGTCGAGAAGCTCTGATCTGACGGAAAACCCCCTGAATTTCATCTCTTGACTAAAGCTAACCAGGCCGGGTAAAAATTCCGATATTTTTTCTTCGGCGACGAACGAGCCAACTCCCTGCTTCTTTATGATGATGCCCATGTCAGTAAGCCCGCGGAGCGCCTCGCGGACGGTTGTCCGGCTTACCTCATAGCGCTTCATCAATTCATCCTCGGTGGGTAAAGGCGCCGCGGGCATAAATTCCTTTCGCTCGATCGCCTCAAGAATGATTTCTCGAAGTTGATAATAGAGGGGAATCGGACCATTCCTGTTTATGCGCCTGGTAATTCGATCCATATTCAAATACTTAAAAATTGGATTCAGTTATTATGTTATCGCGATAACATAATAACAAAAAAACATCGCTGATGTCAACAACCAAATCGCCTCTCCAAATCCTTCAGGGCTCGTTCGCGTACAACCTCACAAAAATCCGCCGCCTCCAGTAACGCCTCGGTGACTTACAGTTTCAATGCAGAGAAATATGCCGGCCTTCAGGTGCCAACGATGCTCCTGCTTGGTGGCGACAGTCCACAACTTTTCCGGCAGGCAATTGAGCTGGTTGATTCAGCACTACCCGACACTCGAGTCGTAATTATGCCGGGCCAGCAGCATGTGGCGATGGATACCAATCCTGAGCTCTTTCTAAGAGAAGTGCTACGCTTTCTATTGGTGTAACTTTAACTCTACCTTTCACTCAATATCCTCGCCGGGGCCGTCCTTCTGCTCCAGATCAAGTTGATCTATTCCCCAACCCGTTGCGATGTTTCACGTGAAACAGTATCGCCCTCCACTTCTGCCGCGCTAGTAACTCCCTCTTCTACCACCGGCAGCCGGCGAGTCCAGACCAGCCAGCCGACGAACAATGCCAGTGGAATCCAGCCGATCACGCTGACGATGGTCCCGCCGATGGAGATATCCACCCCGGTCAGGAAGAGCAGCGGCAGGCCGGCGGAGGCGTTGATCGAACCGTGCGCCAGCGCCGGCGCCCACGGGCTGCGCGTCCGCAGGTACAACCAGCTGAAGATGGCTCCTAGCAACACGGTGAAGACGATCATCATGAACACGCCCGCTACCGGCATGGTCGGGTAGTTGTGCCCCTGCAAGATGGCCGGCGCGTGCCAGATCCCCCAGATGGCGCCGCTGAGCAGGATGGCCCGCCACTGTCCCAAGGGCAGCAGTTTCGGGAGCAAGAACCCGCGCCAGCCGAGCTCCTCGCCCAAGGCGAAAATCGTGTTGAACAAGGGCCCTACGGTGAGAGCAGCCAGGGCTTGAATCGCAACGAACAGGCCGACAGGCAGTATTTGCCCTGCTTGCTCGGGTATAGCAGCTCGAATTAGACTGAACTCCAGGTCCAGCCGCCCCGCGCCGAACAGCCAGGTGAACAGGCCGGCCAGGGCGGCCAGGATAGGCGGTAGCAGCCAGGCCCACAGGTAGGCGCGCTTCTCCCCCAGCCGGCGCAGGTTCAGCGTGCTCAACGGCTCCCCGGCCGCGTAGCGCGTCGCAACGATCGCCCCCAGGCCGGGCGCCCACATCGCCAACGACCAGCTGATCAGCGTGACTGTCTGGCGAAGCGCCGAGCCGGGCGTCCCAAACGCCAACGGCAGGATGAATAAGATCCAGGCCAGGCCAAACGCAATCAGAAGAAACCAGGTTATCGCTTTACGATTCGACATCCAACTTCTCCTCTTCAGGTATCGGGCGGACGGTTTGAGACAGGGCGACCATGCCTGCCAGTCCGCCCAGGTTCATCGTATCCACCGCGCTGCTGGGGACGATCACCATGGCGCCCTTCTCTTTCAGCCCTTCGAACAGCATGTTCATGGCTCGCAGGTGCAGTGCGGTGGGGTTGTTAATGTACGCGCGCGATGCATCTGCGAATGAAGCGGCGATCTGCTTCTCTGATTCGCCCAGGATCACCCGCGCCTGGCGCTCCCGTTCGGCCTGCGCCTGGCGGCTCATGGCGTCTTCCAGGTCCTTGGGGATGACGATATCGCGGATCTCCACAGACTGCACCGTTACGCCCCAGGGCGTGGTGCGCTCGTCGATGATTTTCTGCAAGTCGGCGTCCATCCGAGCGCGGCCGACCAGGATGTCGGCCAGGCTCATCTGCCCGATCACCTCTCGCAGGGCCGTTTGAGCGGCCCAGGAGATGGCGGCCTTGTAATCCTCGACCTCCAGCGCGGCCTTCTCGGCATCCCATACCATCCAGAACAGCACCGCATCGACGTCGACGGGGACGGTATCTTTGGTCAGTGTCTTCTCGGCCGAGAAAGGCGTTACCATCACCCGGTGGTCGATCCATTGGGTAACGGTCTCCACGATGGGCGTGATCCGGAACAGGCCGGGGCCGGCCAGGCCGCGGTATTTCCCCAAGCGCAGCAGCACGGCCTTTTCCCATTGCGCAGCGATCTTGATACTGAAAAGCAGGTAAAGACCAATCAGAACTGCGGCTGTGGTGAACAGCAGGTTGGCCCACCACGGCAGGTTGTAGACGTCCATCAGGATGGCGCCAAGGGCGGCGAGCGTAAAGAAAATGATCCCCAGGGCTACCGCAACGCCGTTGATGTGCGCCTCGGGCTGCGGGATATTGGCTTTTAGATTCGCTGATTCAATGATTTTACGCATTTTACTTACCCAACCTTTCGTGGTGTGTTGCCTTATTTGATGAATCTCTATTCATCATTACGCGTGGTGCGCGGAGATTGCGGCGGAGCCGCAACTCTCAAAGCGCCCAACCCTTATTGTTCTCGCCGGTTCTCCTCGGAAACCCGTTCTGACTGCCAGGCCTCCAGGTACTGGAGGAAAATCTGCTCCACTTCGGCGGGGGAGAAGTCGAAGTGGGCTGCCTCAGAAAGGTACTGGCGGGTGAGCTCTTCGAGGGCTTGCTTTCGCTGTGCCTGCGAGACTTCCGGCGACGCTTCCCCAAGGATGTACGTGCCACGTCCATGCTGCGTGGATATGATCCCGGCATCGTCCAGCAGCCGGTAAGCTCGCGCGACGGTGTTGAAGTTCACCCGCAGGTCGGCAGCCAGCTGCCGCACGGTGGGAAGCTGGTCGCCCGGGCGCAGCACCCCGGTTTCCACCAGGTGCTTGATCTGGTCCATGATCTGCACGTAGATGGGAATCCCGGTGCGGAAGTCCAGTTTGATTTGCATATACTTATTTGATTAAAATGTCATTGCGAACGTTCTTTGTGTATAAGCGCAATGGCGCAATCTCACCTTCGTCCTTTTACATGGCCTACGAAGTGCGAGCAGCTTTTCCTGGCCGGTTAAAGTTGTTGCCCAACCATCTTCGTCCTGGGCGCGTACACCGAGATCCTCTTCGCCTCGCTGGGTTTGTGCTGGTCCCAGTGGATCACCTCGGCGTCGATGAACTTCTCTCCCAGCGCCCGGGCCACCGAGATGCGGTGGTGCCCGTCTCGCACGAAATAGGCATCGCCCATGTGGACCAGATCCACCGGGGGCAAGGCCTCGCCGCTCAGCCGCAGGCTGGCGATCTTCAACCAGCGGCTCCGGTTCCGTTCGTGGAGCGGGTTGAAGGCGCGGTCGAAATCCTCCACCCGGCCTTCGCTGCCCTTGATCTGCTCGATCGCCACGATCTCCATCCCGCCATAGTACCGGCTTTGCACCTGCCCTGCCTCCGCCACACAGCGCAGGTCGAGCAGGTGGTTGGATTTCTTCCTTAAGTAGCCGAGCAGCCGCCTGGCCTTGCCACGCGTGATCGTCCGCAGGTACAGGAACTGGGACTGGTTGCGAAGGGTGGAGTCGTCCCATGGCTGCTTCTCGCCGCTGCGGGGGGAATCCATTAAGGGTGGGTACAACCTGCGGCTCCTTTTCGTCGCCCGGACTTCCGGTTGACCGGCGCCCCCGGAGGGAAGGATAATCCATATTATAAGGTAAGATTAGTCGGATTGTCTATCGTCGGCAACCTGCAGGTATTCCGGAATACCGGCGGGGTGTCCACCTTCGGCAACACCATTGGTGGCAACCTGCTTCGTTATTATTCAGCTTTCGTAATTGAAAGATGTGGATGAGCCGTTACAAACATTCAACCCTACCCGAGTATAATTCCGCTTGATCCGACCCTCGTCTCAATTCTTGCAAATCATCGGAGAACGCATCGAATGGCTCGTAAAACGATTGGACACGTTGAACTGCAGTGGACCTGCCCGAATTGCGGGGGCGTCAACCCGGGACCGGTGCGGGTCTGCGGGAACTGCGGGGCCGCCCAGCCTCCGGATGTGAAGTTCGAACAGGCCGCCCGCCCGGTTCTGATCGGCGAAGAGGCGGAGAAGGACCGGGCCGCAGCTGCATCCGGCGCGGACGTCCACTGCCCGTACTGCGGGACGCGCAACCCGGCTT
>DASWHG010000366.1:0-4433 GCA_036393315.1 Anaerolineales bacterium
GTCGGTAAATTCTACCTGTTCCGGGCTGTGCTCGAAGGCGGCTTTGTCGGCCTGGCCTTGATCGGCGTGCTCACCTCGCTCGTCTCAGCCTACTACTACCTGCGTGTGGTCGTGATCATGTACATGCAGGATGGCGAACCGGTCGTCCGGCGGGCTCCCTGGCTGTACCTGACGGCGGGCGCCGCTGCGGTCGGCATTGTGATCCTGAGCATTTTCTCCGCCCCGCTGTTCACCTGGGCCTCCCAGGCGGTATTAACGTTGTTTTAGATTCAATCTTGTTGAAAAAATTTATCATTCCCCTCGAAACATTACTCATTGCTTCCCCAATCATCGCGTGGCGATTTGGTGTCATTAGTTTGGCAAGACTTAGCGATGTGATGATTACGTTCGGTAGGGGCGTTTCTACCCGTCACGAGTGTGGAATTCGTGAATTCGCGGTTTTTTATTCGTGGACGGCGATTACATCCCCGTACAGCTTACGGTGCACGGGGCTTAGGGCGCGCACCTGGTCGGCGGCGTGGTAAGAGGAGCGCACCAGGGGGCCGCTCTCGACCCACTTGAACCCTATTTCCCTCCCATAGTCCCGGAACTCCTGGAACTCCTCGAGCGTGTAATAGCGCTCGATCGGCAGGTGCTTCTTGCTTGGCTGCAGGTACTGGCCGATCGTCAGGATATCCACCCCCCAGCTGCGCTGGTCGCGCATCACGGCTTTGACCTCTGCGACCGTCTCTCCCAGGCCGACCATGATGCCGGACTTGGTCAGTACCTCGGGGTCGAGTTTCCTGGCATTGGAAAGCGTGGCAGCGGCCCACTCGTAGCGATCCTGCGGCTGGACCTTCTTGAAGAGGCGCGGCACAGTCTCCACGTTGTGGTTCAGGATCTCGGGGCGGGCGTCCATGACGATCTTGAGCGCCTCCAGGCTTCCCTTAAAATCTGGGATCAACACCTCGATCGAGCAGCCGGGGTGGATCTGGCGGATGCGCCGGATCACCATGGCGAAGATCGGCGCTCCTCCGTCCTGGCGATCGTCTCGATTCACGCTGGTGATCACCGCGTGCTTCAGGTTCATCGCCTTGACCGCCTGGGCGATCCGCTCCGGCTCCAGCCAGTCGAGGGCGGTGGGCTGGCCGCGCTTGATGTCGCAGAAACCGCACGAGCGGGTGCACACGTCGCCCATCATCAGGAAGGTGGCCGTGCCGGCCCCCCAGCACTCGCCCAAATTGGGGCACATCGCTTCCTCGCAGACCGTGTGCAGCGCCTTGCTGCGCATCAGGCCCTGCAGCCATTTGTAGGTTTCACCGGAGGGAGCGCGCACCCGGATCCAATCTGGGCGGCGCAGCGGGGTGGTATTAACGTCTATCTTTTCAGGATCGATCCGATCCCGGGTGGGAATGTGAGCCATAGTTGAATAATTCTACCTCAGAAAAGCTGCTCGCAGACTAATCCTTGGATGTCGCGACGAGGAGACAACGCTACGCCGTCTCTCTGGATAGTCAATCGCTGAGACTGCTTCGCGAACAGCGCTCGCAGTGACATAAAAAGTAGGTACTTCGAAAGGCATCCACCTGCCGCCTATCGTTGCGCCCGGCGCACGAATATTCTGACCCCCTCTGCCCGGACAATCTCGACCCGCTCACCGGCCGGGATCGGCTGCTCCCCGTCGGCCAGCTCCGCAGTCCACAGCTCCCCGGCCGCCTGGACCATCCCGACCGGTTCGAGGCCGGTCCGCACGATGCCGGTCCGCCCGATCAGCGACTCCTGGCCCGTGCGGATCGGGGTCTTCTGGGCGCGCAAGGCAAACGTCAGGATCGTGAAGAAGACCGCCGCGGTCACCAGGGAAGCGCCGACGACAAGGGGCACCGAGACGCGCTGGAAATCCGGCGTGCCCGGCGAGTTGAACAGGATCAGCGCGCCGGCGATCAGCGAGCCGACGCCCGCAGCGGTGAGGGCACCGTGCGTAGGCGCTTTAATGTCCAGGATGAAAAGCACGAAGGCCGTGGCGATGAAGACCAGCCCGAACCAGTTGACCGAGAGTATCCCCAGCCCGTAAATCGCCAGCGCCAGGGAGATGACCCCGATAAAACCGGCCGCCCACCCGCCCGGGCTGGAAATCTCGATCAAGATCGACTGCACCCCGATGATGAGCAGCAGGGCGACGATGTTCGGGTTAGTCAGGGTGCCGAGCACCTGCTCGATGAAGGACAGTTCCAGGTGGGTGACCGCGGCGTCGCGGGTCTCGAGGGTGAATGCCCCGGCGCTGGTCTCGCCGGTGAAGCCGTCCAGCTGGCGCAGCAGGTCGTCCAGGCTAGGGGCGATAAAATCGACCAGGCCGATGTCGAGCGCTTCCTGAACGGTGGCGGCTTGAGCGCTTTCGATGGTTTGCTCGGCCAGCGCCACCGCTTCCGGCGGGCGGTTGGCGGCCAGCGTTCGCACGGTGGCTTTGAGCGCGTTCTTCTCCTTGGCCGCCATCGTCTCGCCCAGGTCCTCGCCTTGCGGGCCGACCGGGCTGGCCGCGCCGATGAGGGTCTCGGGTGCCATCGCAGAGGCGTGCCCGGCCAGGGTGATGACCGTCCCGGCGCTGGCCGCCATGGCCCCGCGCGGCGCCACGTACACCACGACCGGCACCTGGCTGGCGCGGATGGACTGCACCATCCGGTTCATCAAGTCGATGCTGCCACCGGGCGTGTTCAGCTGCAGGATCAGGGCTTCCGCCTGGCGCTCCTCGGCTCGCTGGATGCCGCGTTCCAGGTACTGCAGCATGGCGGGCGTGAGCGGGCCCTCGGCCTCCAGCACCACCACCTCCGGGGACTGCGCCTGGGCGCGCGCCGCCGGGCCTGCTGCCAGAATTGAGAGGCAGAAAAGGAACCAGAAGACCAGCCGGAGGCGGTGTGCCATTGGGATCATTCATTGATTATAGCCTGTTTTACTTGCGCCAAACAAGCGCGGCTTTCTGGCCCCCCGTCAGGTTATATTTGCCCTTCCAGGTAGGCCCGGGTGCGGGGCTCGCGCGGGTGCTCGAACACCTGTTGGGCCGGGCCGTGCTCGACCAGCTCACCCAGGTACATGAACACCACGTAATCCGCCAGGCGCTTGGCCTGCCGCAGGATGTGGGTCACCAGCACGATGGTGTACTCCTGCTTCAGATCGAGCAGACGTTTCTCGATATGCTGGGCGGAGATCGGGTCGAGCGCGGAGGTCGGTTCGTCGCCGAGCATGATCTCCGGCTCGACGGCCAGGCCGCGCGCCAGGCACAGGCGCTGCTGCTGGCCGATCGAAAGGCGCGTGGCCGGGGAATGCAGGCGATCCTTGACCTCGTCCCACAGCCCTGCCACCTCCAGGTAATGTTGGACGGTCGCGTCTACATCCTTGCCCTTTTTTCTCCCGTGGATGCGCAGGCCGTAAGCCACATTATCGTAGATGGACATCGGCAGCGGGGAAGGCCGCTGGGCCAGCAGGCCGGCTTTCTTGCGGATCGCCGTGACGTCTACCCCGGCGGCGTAGATATCCTCGTCGTCGATCAAGACCTGACCCGACAGCCGGGTCCCATCGTTCAATTCCAGGAAGCGGTTGAAGCTCTTGAGCAGGGTGGTCTTCCCGCAGCCGGAGGGCCCCATGATCACTGTGATCTGGTGCCGCGGGATCTCTAAATTGATCTCTTTCAACGCCGGGTTGCCGCTGTAGGATACGTTCAAATCCCGGATTTGGATATGAGGTTTTAACATGGTATCGCTCCTTCGAGACGCCGGATGGTTGTCGTTGGGTCTACCCACCTCCCCAACCTACTTGACTGCATACTGGTTGAGGCGGTTGGACAGCCAGCGTGAGCCCAAACTGATGACGAGCACGATCCCCGTCAGCACCAGGGCTGCCGCGTAGGCGCGCTGCTGGACCTCTGGAAATGGGGTGCCCAGCTGGAAGAACACTGCCAGCGGCAGGGACGCGACCGGCCGGAATAAAGAAGTCGGGATGCGGTCGGTATAGCCGGCCGTGAACAGGACCGAGGCGGCATCGCCAATGCCGCGACCAAAGGCCAGCAGGATCGCCGTGACAATCCCCGGAAGCATCTGGCGGATGACGACCTGTACGGCGGTCTCCAGCCGAGTGGCCCCCAGCGCCAGCGAGGCCTGCTCGATCTCGTGCGGCATCATGCGGATGACCTCTTCCATCGCCCGAGTCATGATTGGCAGCTCCAGCAGGGCCAGGACCAGGATCCCACCCAGGAGGGAGGCGCGCATGCCCAGGGCCAGCATGAGGGTGAACCCAAACGCGCCGTATACGATGGAAGGGATCCCCCAAAGCACATCCAAGGCCAGGCGAACGGTATCGGCCCAGCGAGAGCGCCGCACGTAAGATCCCAGGTACAGGGCGATCGGCAGGCTCAGGAGCAGAGCCAGCAAGGTTGCGCCGCCGGCCAGATACAACGAGCCGAGGAT
>DASWHG010000367.1:0-17033 GCA_036393315.1 Anaerolineales bacterium
GAAAATAAGTGTCTGCGGTTTTTCTGGCGGCTTTGCCGTCAGAAAAACCGCAATAATCTCCATTTCCCCCTTCCCGTTGGGAAGGGGGGTTAGGGGGGATGGGCAATAACCGTGGGTTCGAGACGAGTATTCATCAGCGCCGACCACGGCCTGGCGACCGTTTATTTTTTGCAGAGCGATGTCGTGAGCGGGCTGATCGAAGCAGGTGTAGAAGTCGTCTTGCTGACAGACGACGCGCTGTTGGACCAGCTGCGGGAGTCTTTTGGCCGTCCCGGGCTGGTCTTCGAAGGGCTGCGCCTGAAGCGGGCGCGGGCTTATTTCCAGAAGGAGCGCAATTCAACCCAATGGTGGCTGGATTTCCTTCGGCGGGCGGGCGCCTCGAACCGTATCAACCTGCAGGCGGTGGACAGCTACGTCCGCCAGGTCGAGACGGAAGCGCACGCCCGCCGCCGGCTGCTCTTCCCGGCGATGAGAGGCCTGGTCGGAGCCATGCGCCGCTCGCGCCGGGTGCGCCAGGCGGTCGTGCGCCGGCAATCCGCCTACAACCCTCGGCTGTACGAAGACCTTTTCGAACGCTACCTCCCGGATTTGGTGGTCGCTTCCACGCCGGGTTGGCGGCTGGATCGCTACCTGCTGCGTGAAGCTTCCGCCCGCGGGGTGCCGACCACGGCTGCCATCGTCGGCTGGGACAACACCAGCAGCTACAGCCTGCCGGGCGCGCCCGTGGATTGGATCACCTGCTGGTCCGAGATCCAGAAAGAAGAGCTCGTCCTTGGATCGGATTGGGAGCCGGAACGGGTGAACGTAGGCGGGATCCCTTCCTACGACGGCTACCTGCGCCGGACCTGGCTGATGCCGCGCCAGGAGTATTTCCGCCTGCACGGCCTCGATCCTGAGCGGAAATTGATCTCGTACGCCTGCAGCTTCGTCAGCTTCTCACCGAACATCCAGAACGTGGAGGCGCTGGCCCGCCTGGTGTCCTCCAATTCCCTGGCAGCCCTGGCGCAGCTGCTGGTGCGCCTGCACCCGAACCATTTCATGGATGTGCCCCGCTTCGTCGCCGAGCGCGAACAGATCCGGCAGATGGCCCGGGAACTGCCCCACGTGCACGTGGTCGAACCTGTGCCCCTGGGCGGCGAGCTGGGCTACTACTCCGGCGAGGATATGCCCGAGAAGTCCTCCATGATGGCTTATTCAGACGTGTTTACCACGGTCTATTCCACCATGGTGGTCGAAGCTTCCGTGCACGGGCGCCCGGTCGTGAGTGTGTGCCTCGATTCGCCGGTCGGCTGGCCGGGGAAATACACCCTGCCGCTCTCGCAAATCGGCGACTGGCCGACCCATTCCCGCTTCCGCAACTCAGGCGCCGGTCGAGAAGCGCTGGACGAAGCGCAACTGCGGGAGGCGATCAACTACTACCTGGAGGAACCGGAGGCGGACTGCCAGGCCCGGGAGCGGTTCGTCCAGCAGGAGTGCACCTACCTGGACGGGAGCGCCGGGAGACGCACCGCCCAATTCTTCCTCTCTCTCCTGGAAAAGGACGGCAGGAAGTGACTTTGGTGCATCAATGATGCTGGGAAATGTGAAGAAGCGCATCGGGATGGCGGCCCGCGCCCTGCGGAACGGGCAGGCCCAAGCCCCCCCGCGACGGCAGGTCCCGCCCATCCAGGCGGCGGACGTCCTCGAGGTGAAGGCTTTTTTCCCGATGGAGAAGTTTTTCATCTTCGGGCACGCCCGCTCCGGCACAACCCTGCTGACCCGCCTGGTTCGCCTGCATCCGGAAGTCCACTGCAACTACCAGGCGCACTTCTTCACCCGCCAACCCCTGCTGGAAGGGCTGGTCTCTGACCCCGGTATCGGGGAGTGGCTGGCCCGGCGCAGCAACCGCTGGAACCGCGGCCAGGACCTTTCGCCCCTGGTGCTGAGGGCGGCCGCGGACTTCATCCTGGAACGGGAAGCCCGCCGGGAGGGGAAGCGCATCGTTGGGGATAAAAGCCCGAACAGCCTGCTGGAAGAGGAGAGCGTGCGGCTGATGCACAAGGTCTACCCGGACGCGCGCCTGGTCCTGATCGTACGCGACGGGCGGGACGTGGCGGTCTCTCACCGCTTCCAACAGTTCATCGATGCCTCCCAGCACCTGAGCGGCGCAGACCTGCGCATCCGCGCCGATTTCGCCCGCCAGCCGGAGCCATATTTCGCCGGGGATCGCTCCATCTTCACCCCCAAATCTCTCAGGGCAGAGGCTGTCAGCTGGGCGAAGAACGTAACCCAGACCGGCCGCGTCGCCCGAGAGTTGTACGGAGACCGCTACCTGTACCTGCGCTACGAAGATTTGCTGGAGAGCCCCCTGGTCGAGCTGGAACGCATCTGGATCTTCTTGGGCGCCGGACCGGTATCCCCCAGCCTGGTCGAGGCAGTGGCCTCCGAGCTGGCGCGCAACCCTGACGCCGATTGGCAGATGCACAAGGCCGGGGACCTGGTCGGACCGCTTGAAAAAGGCAAACGCGGCTCCTGGCGGAGCTTGTTTACCGCCTCCGACCGCCAGGCGTTCAAAGAGCTGGCCGGGCAGGCGCTGGTTGATTGGGGCTACGAGCAGGGTCTGGAATGGTGAAAGTCCTGATCGCCGGACTCGGCTCGATCGGCCGCCGCCACCTGCGCAACCTGCTCGCCCTGGGAGAGCGAGATATCCTGCTCTTCCGCACGCACCGGAGTACGCTGCCGGACGAGGACCTGGCCGGCTTTCCGGTAGAGACCGAACTGGAAGCCACGCTGGCCAAACGGCCGGATGCGGTGATCGTCGCCAACCCGACCGCCCACCACCTGGACGTCGCCATCCCGGCGGCGCAGGCCGGCTGCCACCTGCTGCTGGAAAAGCCCATCTCGCACTCGCTGGAGCGAGTGGCCGCGCTGGAAAGCGCCGTTCAACAAGGCAGAGGCAAGGTCCTGGTCGGCTTCCAGTTCCGCTTCCACCCGGGCCTGGTGCAGGCCGCCCGTTTATTGGCGGATGGCGCGATCGGCCGCCCCCTGTCTGCCCGGGCCGTTTACGGCGAATACCTGCCCGGCATGCACCCCTGGGAGGATTACCGGCAGAGCTACAGCGCCCGGCGAGACCTGGGCGGCGGCGTGATCCTGACCCTCTGCCATCCCCTGGATACCCTGCGCTGGCTCCTCGGGGAGGTTCAGTCCGTCTGGGCTTTCACAGGGCAGCTCAACGACCTGGAATTGGGGGTGGAGGATACGGCCGAGATCGGCCTGCGTTTTGCCAGCGGGGTTTTGGGCAGCGCCCACCTGGATTACAACCGCCGCCCCCCGGCTCACCACCTGGAGATCGTCGGGACGAGCGGAACCTTGCGCTGGGACAATGCCACCGGCGTGCTGCAGGTCTACCGGGCTGAGAAAGGGGAATGGGAATCCTTCCCACCTCCGCCCAGGTTCGAACGAAATGACCTGTTCCTGGCTGAGATGCGCCACTTCATCGAGGTCGTCCGGGGGGAGACCGCTCCGCGCTGCACGTTGGATGACGGCCGGAAAGCGCTGGAGCTGGCTCTGGCGGCTCACGAGTCGCAGGAGCGGGGAGCGATGATTGCGCTTATGGAACCAGTTCCACCCGGTCCCAAAGGATGTTAGGCGAACCTTTACGCAGCGAAAAGGCCATATCGCCGGCCGCGCCGCCGACCACGTAATCTCGCTGCAGGTAGACCTGAGCAGTCTCGGTGTCTCCCCACAGCTGCACGACGACGTCCGGCTGGAGCTGGCCAAGGGCGTAGTCGTAGTCCCACTTCATGTGGCCCGGGCGGAAGCTCTCCAGGTTGAAAATATTTCCAGCGCCGTGCGCCTTACCGTGAGCGATCCTGGCGTCGTTCTTCCCGAGCAGGTCGATGGCATAGCGGTCCGAGAAGTAAGGGATGGCCCCGGCGCTCACGACCGCCACGCTGGCCTGCGGGCGGGTGATCTTTTCGAGGGCCAGGGCGATCTGCACGTACTCTTTATTGCCTTCGATGAACAGCGGTTGCCGGATGAGCGCCCAGCGCTCCAGCGACCTGGCGTCCTGCAGCAGGTTCATGTTCAGCATGCCTGCGAGTACGAAGACAGCCAGCCCGATGAGCGAGAAGAGCTTGAACTGCCTTGAGCGCGGCTGGATCTTTTCCAGGATCGCCGCCCGCAACAGGTCGGCGGCGTAAACGAACAGGATAAAGAACAGCGGCATGACGATCGATATATAGCGGTTCGCCCCGCCCCGGTGCTCCCAGGCGTCACCGCCCACGTACACGCTGTAAGCCAGCTGCCCGAGGGTAACCAGGGCCAACAAGATGACCGTCCGGTCCCGGCGGAAGAAAAAGACGGCAAAAGGCAGCAGGAACAGCAGCCAGTTGAAACTCCAGATAAAGCGGAGAAGCACGTAAAGGCCGCGGGCCACCCGGCTGAACACAGGATAACCTTCCATTTTGAGGTAGTAGGTGTTCGGCAGGATGTCGCCATAGTAAGCCAGCCGGAACAGGGTCTGTCCGAGGATAAAGACGGCAAACAAACCCAGCCCCCAGAGAAGGTTATGCCGGCGGCGGGGAGGGTCTGCCAGGACGAGGAAGCCCAATACGATCAGGTAGGGGACGGCCATGTCGATGCGCACCAGGGTGCTCACCCCGAGCAGCACGTAGACCCAGGGTGTGAACCGGTTTCGGGATAAGGACAGCAGGGCGATCCACACGGCTGCGCTGGTGGCCAGGGTCAGGGCGCTGACCTCCATGCCCTGCAAGCCCCAGTTGTTGAGGGGCGTATAGAAAGCGGTCAGGACGACCGCCAGGAGCGCTGCGAGCCAGCTGCCCGTCAGAAATCTCGCGATCCTCTTGACGAAGACGAGGTTGGCGATCAGGAAAGCAGCCCCGCTGGCCTGGATGAACAGGCTCATTTTGGAGGCGGGGATGGGAAATAGGTGGAAGACGGCCATGAAGACCACCCACAAGGGGTTCGTATAGCCTTCCACGCGTTCTCCTCCCGGGTTCCAGACCAGACCGTATCCCTCGGCCAGGTTGCGGGCGTAGCGCATGGAGATCATCGCGTCGTCGAACAAGACGAAGTAGCGCTCCCCCCCTGCGATAAAGCTGGTCCTGAAAATGTATACGCCTGCGTAAAGTGCATATCCCACCAGGATTAGCAGGAAGATCAGGTTTCCTTTTTTGTGCGATGCCATAACGGTGACCCGGTTGCTCTTCTCGGCGTGGATTTGCCGGTACAGGCGCGGCGGCCTCGATTATATCAAAACCTCAACTGAAACATTATTGAGCATTTTTCGTTTAATAACTCGGAGCACAGGATGGATCGGTGCTATAATCGGTGCTTTGGGTGGGCTTATCAGGCAACCCGCTGAAAGTCATTTTACAAGATTACAGGCCGTAACAGCGGTCTGCGGGCTAACGCTGGCTAGCGCTTATGTGATTGGCCGCTTGGCGCTTGATTTTTGTAAAATCACATTCGGCCAATCGCCTGGAGCTTGCAATCAATATGGCCCCTACCACGGCATATCCCAGAGAGACTCAAATCGTTTAAGGAGAAAATTTAAATGGCTGATAAACGCCAAACCGGCAAACTGATCACCCCTTATGGAGGCAAGCTGGTAAACCTGGTTGTCGAGGGAGAAGAGCGTGAGGAGCTGCTGGCACGCTCGAGCCGCCTGCCCTCGATGCAGATCTCTGCTCGTTCCTTGTGTGACCTGGAACTGCTGGCGACGGGTGCGTTCTCGCCCCTGGATCGCTTTATGGGGAAAGCGGATTACGAGCGAGTATTGACAGAGATGCGCCTGAGCGATGGACTGCTGTTCCCCATCCCGGTTGTGCTGCCGCTCGACGAACAGGCGATGCCCAGCTGGGGAGAGCAGATCACGTTGAGCGATGCCCGCAACAACACCATCGCCGTGATGCAGATCGAGGAAGTTTTCCACTACGACCCGCAGAGGGAAGCGCGCCTGGTGTTGGGGACCACCGATCCGCGCCACTCGCTCGTATCGGAAATGGTCCGCTGGGGGAAGGTGTACGTTACCGGGGCGCTGAAAGTGATCGACCTGCCCAGGTATCACGATTTTGTCGATCTGCGCCGCACCCCTGCCCAGGTGAGGGCGGAGCTCGAAGAGATGGGATACGACAATGTTGTCGCCTTCCAGACCCGCAACCCAATGCATCGTATCCACGAAGAGCTGACCAAGCGTGCTGCCGAGGAGGTGGAAGGCAGCCTGCTCATCCACCCGGTTGTCGGCCTGACCAAGCCTGGCGACGTGGATCACTACACGCGGGTGCGCGTCTACCGCACCCTTGCCGAGAATTACTACGATCCCTCCCGAACCCTGCTGAGTCTGCTGCCGCTGGCGATGCGCATGGCCGGGCCGCGCGAGGCGCTCTGGCATGCCATCATCCGCCGCAATTACGGCGCGACTCATTTCATCATCGGTCGTGACCACGCCGGGCCGGGCAAGGACAGCCATGGGAATCCTTTCTACGGTCCCTACGAAGCGCAGCTGATGCTGACCCAATATGCGAACGAGGTTGGCGTCCAGCCTGTCGAGTTTAAAGAATTGCTCTACCTGGCCGACGAGGAGCGCTACGAGGAGCAGAACAAGGTGGCGGAAGGCGCTCGCATTTTCTCGATCTCCGGGACTCAGGTCCGGGATGATTACCTGGCGAAGGGTCAGCTGTTGCCCGAGTGGTTCACCCGCCGGGAGACGGCCGAAATATTAATGGAAATGTACCCGCCCCGCCACAAGCAGGGCGTCTGCCTGTGGTTTACCGGACTGAGCGGTTCGGGTAAGTCGACCACCGCGGAAATTTTGACCTCCATGCTGCTCGAGCGCGGCCGGCAAGTCACCCTGCTGGACGGCGACGTCGTCCGCACGCACCTGTCGAAAGGGTTGGGTTTCAGCCCCGAAGACCGTGACACCAATATCCTTCGGATCGGGTTCGTGGCCGGCGAGATCGCCCGGCACGGCGGTATGGTCATCACCGCGGCCATCAGCCCTTACCGCGCCACCCGTAACGAAGTCCGCAAGATGGTCGGGGACGAGCACTTCATCGAGATCTTCGTCGATACCCCGATCGACGTGTGCGAACAGCGCGACGTCAAGGGCCTGTATGCCCGCGCCCGGCGCGGCCAGATCACCGGCTTTACCGGGGTCGACGATCCTTACGAAGTGCCGGTCGAGCCGGAAATTACGCTCTTCACGGTGGATGTGCCCCCGGAGGTGAACGCTCGCAGGATCGTCGAGTTCCTCGAACAGCGCGGCTTTCTGTTGCCCGATGGCTCGAATGGGCGCCAGAACGGCTTTAAAGAAGAGCCGGTCTTGGCCGAAACGGTCGAGGCGGCCTGACAGATCATAATGTCCAACCTGCCCGATCTTTTTGACCTGTCCGGCCGGGTCGCCATCGTGACCGGCGGGGCAGGCCTCTTAGGGGCGGAATTCAGCCGGACCCTGGCGGAGGCCGGGGCGCAGGTGAGCGTTGCGGATGTGAACGGGGAGGCGGCCAGTGACCTGGTCGCCTCCTTGAACGAACGCTTCCCAGCCCGGGCGACGGGGTTGCAAGCCGATGTAACCTCCGTTCCTTCGGTCCGGGAGATGGTAGCCAGAACCCTCCAGGTGTTCGGCCGGCTGGACATCCTGGTGAACAGCGCCGCCCTGGATCCCAAGTTCGACCCGCAGCACAACCGGCCTGAATCCCCCACAGGGCAGGCGCCGGGCGAGGGATCCGCTGCGCTCCTGTCCTTTGGATTCGAGGATTACCCCCTGGAACTGTGGCAGCAGGCCTTGGATGTCAACCTGACGGGGATGTTCCTGTGCTGCCAGGCTGCCGTTCCTACTATGCTGGCGCAGGGGCAGGGGGTCATCATCAACGTGTGCTCCATTTACGGTTTGGTCGGCCCGGACCAGCGCCTCTACCGGCGAGAAGGCGAAGCCCCCCAGTACAAGCCGGTTTCCTATTCGGCAACCAAGGCCGGGGTGCTGGGGCTGACCCGCTACCTGGCGGCGTATTACGCTGGGAAGGGCATCCGAGTCAATGCGCTCACCCCTGGGGGAGTTTACAACCAGCACGACGAACCGTTCGTGCAGGCCTACTCGGCCAGGACCGTGCTGGGGCGCATGGCCGAAAAAGACGAGATGAACGGCGCCCTGCTCTTCCTGGCGTCGGATGCTTCGGCTTACATGACCGGGTCCAACCTGGTGGTCGATGGAGGCTGGACGGCGTGGTAGGCCGTACGCCCGGCCAGACCGAGGTCCTGGCTCTCATCCCGGCCCGCGGCGGCTCGAAGAGCATCCCGCGCAAGAACATCCGCCCGTTCGCCGGCCTTCCCTTGATCGCCTACAGCATCGCGGCCGGCCTCGCTGCCGAGACGGTCACGCGGGTGGTGGTCTCGACGGACGACGAAGAGATCGCCGCCATCTCCCGCCGGTACGGGGCAGAGACGCCTTTCCTTCGCCCGGCCGAATTTTCCCAGGACGATACGCCCGACCTGCCCGTCTTCCAGCATGCCTTGCAGTGGCTGGAGGCGAATGAGGGCTACCGCCCGGAGATCGTCGTCCAGCTGCGCCCGACCTCGCCCCTCCGGCGCACCCGGCACATCGACCAGGCCGTCTTGCGCTTGATCGAGCGTCCCGAGGCGGATGCGGTTCGCACAGTTTGCATCCCTTTCCAAAACCCGTTCAAGATGTGGCGGATCGGCGCCGGAGGGTTCATGGTTCCCCTGGTCGAGACTGGTCTTCCTGAAGCGTACAACATGCCGCGCCAGGCTCTCCCGGATGTCTACTGGCAGACCGGCTATGTCGACGCCGCCAGGGCGGATACCTTACGTCTGAAAAATTCCATGACCGGCGAGAACATCCTCCCGCTCATCATCGGCGCCGAGGAGTGGATCGACATCGACTCGCCAGACGACTGGCGGCGGGCAGAACGGCTGCTCGAGAGCGGAGAGATCACGCTGGGGGATCTGGGTTTCGAAATTTAACCCCACGGAGGTTCACATGCCTGTAATAAAAATTGGCGACCGGCTGGTCGGCGATGGCCAGCCGACATACGTGATTGCCGAGATCGGCGTCAACCACAACGGCATCCTGCCGCTGGCCCTGGAGCTGATCGACGCCTCGATTGACGCCGGGGCGGACGCGGTGAAGTTCCAGAAGCGCAGTCTGGATAAACTCTACGCCAGGAAATACCTGGATAACGCCAACTCCGGCGAAAAAACACTGCGCTATCTGCTGCCGATCCTGCAGCGGGTCGAACTGACCGAACGCGATTATTTTCAAATCGTCGATTACTGTCACAAGAAGGGCATCGTCTTCCTGTGTTCTGCTTTTGACGCGGAGAGCGCTGACTTCCTGGACGAGCTGGGTACGCCGGCCTTCAAGGTGGCCTCGGCCGACCTGACGAATTTGCCCCTGCTGGACCACCTGGTGCAGAAAGGCAAGCCGCTGATCCTCTCGACGGGCATGTCCCGCATGGACGAGGTGGAGTTCACGGTGAAATTCCTGAAGGAGCGCCGCGCCGAATTTGCGCTCCTGCATTGCAACAGCACCTACCCGGCCGCCTTCGAGGACATCAACCTGCGGTTCATGGGACAGCTGCGCCGGTTTGGCGTCCCGGTGGGCTACTCCGGGCACGAGCGCGGCATCGCCGTCTCGACCGTCGCCTCTGCGATGGGCGCCAGCATCATCGAACGCCACATCACCCTTGACCGCACCATGGATGGGCCCGATCACGCTGCCAGCCTGGAGCCGCACGGGTTCAAGAAGATGGTCCGCGATATCCGCCAGATGACCCTTGCCCTCGGCACCGGGGAGGAGAAGTTCATGTCGCGCGGCGAAATCCTCAACCGGGAGGTGCTGGGAAAGAGCCTGGTCGCGGCCCGGAAAATCCTGCCAGGAGAGACCATCACTCCTGAAAGGGTGGCGGTGATGGGCCCGGCCCTGGGACTTTCTCCCCAGCACTATCTCGAACTGGTTGGCCGGACGGCGACCCGGGTCATCGAGGAGGAAGAGCCTTTCCTTGAGCGCGATCTGGGGATCGAGGTGACCCTGGATCCGGCTCACAGCCTCCCGCTGGATTGGGGTTTTACCGTCCGCTTCCGTGACTTCGAGGAGATGCTGGTCTACCAGCCGCGCATCCTCGAATTCCACTTCACCGACCAGGATCTGGACGAACACTACCCGGGGGTTGATTACGAGCTTGGCCTGGTCTCCCACGCCCCGGAGTTCTTCGACCGCACGCTGGTCGACCTGTGCGCCCAGGATGAACGCCAGCGGGGACAGTCGGTAGCCTTGATCCAGAAGACGATCGACCTGACCCGCGAGATGGCTCCGCACTTCGTCGGGGAGCCGAAGGTGGTGGTCCACACCGGGGGGATGAGCCTCGACCATCCGGTGGATGACCGCCAGGCGCTCTACGGCAACCTGCGCCGCTCGGTGGGCGAACTGGATTACAGTGGGGTCGAGTTGCTCTTGGAAAACCTTCCGCCACACCCCTGGTATTTCGGCGGCCAGTGGCTGACCAATGCTTTTATGGACGCAGTTGAAATCCGCGATTTCATCGCGCCGCTTGGCTTAAAGATGTGCTTCGACACCTCCCATGCCAAGCTGTACTGCAACTGGGCGCACGTCGACTTTTACGAGCAGGTGAAGCTGCTCCTGCCGTATTTCGGGCACCTGCACCTCTCGGATGGAGCCGGCCTGGACGGCGAAGGGCTGCAGATCGGCGAGGGGACGATCGACTGGGTGCACTTTTTCAGGGTGATCGGCGCGGGGCGCCCGGATGGCTACCAGGGAACCATGATCCCGGAGATCTGGCGCGGGCACCAGCGCGGCGGCGAGGGCTTCTTGATCGCAATCCAGCGCCTGTCGGAGGCATACCTCAAGGCTACCGAAGAGGTAGAGCAGGCCAGGATCAGGCAGGCTGCGTGATAGTTGAGCGCAGGCGAACCGGGCAAATCGATGCAGCAACCGGGTGACTTTCCGGCTCGGCTGCAGCTGAAGCTGGCCGAGCGGCGCAGCAGCTGGCGCCTGCAGCGTGCTGCTGGCCGCGTAGCAGGCAAGGCTCGCCCCAAGCCGGGGCAGCCGGTCGTGGCCTTTTTCAACGCATCCACCCGCCTGACCGGCTTGAGCTTGAACGCGGCCTTCTCGTTTCTGGCGGCCAGCGGGCTGCAGCTTGCCGGGCTGCCGGTCGTCAATTTCGCCTGCCATTCCGGGATGTACCCTTGCGTGCTCGGCACGAACCGGGATGACTACACCCAGCCGCCGCCCTGCCCTGGCTGTATCGCGCAGGCGGAGCGCGTGTTTTCCCACGCCCCAACCCGGTGGTTCCAATACCGGGAGGACCCGACCTTGGCAATGGAGCTGCAAGATCTTAGCCTGGAGCAGCTCGGCGCCCTCGAATACAGCTTGCCCGGACTGGGCGGGAACGCGGCTGCGATCCCATTGGGGCGGCTGGTAATAGCCTCTCTCCGTTGGGCTTTGCGCATGCACAACTTGCCGGACGACGAGCCGACTCGTCTTCTGCTGCGCCGGTACCTTCTTTCGGCCAGCAGCGTGGCCGGAGAGTTCGCCAGCTTCCTGGACCAGGCCGAGCCCTCCACCGCGGTCATCTTCAACGGGATCATGTATCCGGAAGCGGCCGCCCGCTGGGTGGCTCAGCAGCGCGGGGTCAGGGTCGTTACCCATGAAGTCGGCTTCAGGCCCTTCTCGGCGTTCTTCACGGACGGACAGGCGACCGCTTATCCGATCCACATCCCCGCCGGTTTTGATCTTTCCCCGGAACAAGATGCCCGCCTGGATGCTTACCTGGGTGAACGCTTCCAGGGTGAGTTCACCATGGCCGGCATCCGGTTTTGGCCTGAGATGCACGGCCTGGACGAGGCCTTCCTGCGCCAGGTGGAAGGTTTTACCCAGATCGTCCCGGTCTTTACGAACGTGGTTTACGATACCAGCCAGGTGCACGCCAATGCGGTCTTCCCGCACATGTTTGCCTGGCTCGACCTGGTGTTGGATTTGATCCGCGCCCACCCGGAGACGCTGTTCGTCATCCGCGCTCACCCGGACGAAATGCGCCCGGGCACCGGAAAGCAGAGCCGCGAGAGCGTCAAAGCCTGGGTGGAGCGCAACCGGGTCGCAGAGCTGCACAACGTCATTTTCATCGATTCGCAGGAATACCTGAGCTCGTACGAGTTGGTCCAGCGGGCGAAATTTGTGATGGTCTACAACTCTTCGATCGGGCTGGAAGCCGCGCTGCTTGGTAAACCAGTCCTGTGTGGAGGTAAGGCGCGCTTCACCCAGTATCCGATCGTCTTCTTCCCTGGCACACCGGAGGCCTACCGCTGTCAGGCGGAGGACTTCCTGGCGCCAGACCGGCCTGTCGAAGTCCCTCCCGAGTTCGTCCGTAACGCCCGGCGCTTCCTTTACTACCAGCTCTTCCGCGCCTCCCTGCCCTTCGACGATTTTTTAGAACTGCATCCTCGCCCGGGTTTCGTGCAGCTGCGCCCGTTTTCCTTGGAGCAGCTGGCCCCGGAACGCTCCCCGACCATCCGGGCGCTGGTCGACGGCATTCTGCACGGGAAACCCTTCTTGCTCGAAGAGGAGGCCCAGGGTGGATGATCGCATCGAAATCTTGCCGGTAACCCTCCTTGACCAGCACCGGGAGATCGTGAATTCCCTTCGACGCCTGGCAGGTTCGCTCCGCCTCGAATTCGGCTGGCACTACCTGCTTGATTTGACCTGGATGATCTCTCGCCTCGGAGAGGTCCGGAACCTGAAAATCATGGACGCCGGCGCCGGGACGGGGATCATGCAGTGGTACCTGGCCGGGCAGGGCGCGCACGTGCTGAGCGTGGATCGGGAGAGCCGGGCGGGCCTGCCGCTGCGGTTCCGGCTGCGCTATCGGGTCTCTGGCCTGCGCCCCCACGACCTGCTGCCGGTCGGCGAAGCTACCCGGCTGCACACCGTGCAGCAGGTCCGGCTGTCCCGGCGAGCCGCCGGAACCCTGCTCCGCATCGGAGGGGAGGGCATGCCCCGGCGTTTCGACGCAGCCCTGGCCCGCGGGCAAGGACGGGTAGTGATTTACAACCAGGACCTGAAAGAGCTGCCGGATGTACCCACGGGCTCGCTGGATGCGGTCGTCGCCGTCTCCTCGCTGGAGCACAACGATCCACCCGACCTGGAGCGGGTGGTTGCGGAACTGCTGCGGGTGCTCCGGCCTGGGGGCGTGCTGCTGGCAACCCTGGGCGCTTCACGGGAGGGAGATTGGTTCCACGAGCCTTCCCGCGGCTGGTGCTACGACGAGGGGTCTCTGCGGCGTGCCTTCGGGCTGTCTCTGGATGTCCCTTCCAACTATTCGCAGTACGACGAACTGTTCGCTGCGCTGCGTTCCTCTCGGGAGCTGCGCGATCACCTGGCTTCGTTTTACGCCCGTTCCGGCGATAACGGGATGCCCTGGGGCGTGTGGGACCCGCGCTACCAGCCGGTTGGGGTGTGCAAGGTGAAGCGGGATGGTTGAGACGCCTCCAGGGGACATTTCCCTGAAGCACCGCCTCAAGCGGGCCCGCTGGCAGGCCCGGCGAGCGCTGGTTGCGCTGCGCTGGGGACCGGGGAACCTGGCCCGGACTCCGTCCGTGTTGGGCAATGCGATGCCGAAATCGGGTTCGCACCTGATCATCCAGGTGCTGCAGGGGCTACCCCAGATTGGCCCGTTCGTCAACACCGGTTTTCCGCCGGTCAACCGGGCCGAGGACAACCGGAAGCTGCCGGATGAGGCGGTGCTGGCGAACATCTGCCGGATGCGCCCGGGTGACATCGGCTACGGCTACGTACAGGCCCGCGAACCGTTCATCCAGGCGGTCAGCCGGCCAGAAATGGCCATTGTGTTCGTTTACCGCGACCCGCGCGATGTGGTCGTTTCTCACGTTTTCTACGCAACCCAGATGCACCCCGGTCACGGGATGCACCGCTACTACACAGAGACGCTCCAGTCCATGGAGGAGCGCATCGACGCCGCCATCCGGGGCGTGGAAACACCCGGGGCGGAGTTGAGCAGCCTGCGGGTGAAGTACGAGCAGTACCTGGGCTGGCTCGTCCAACCGGGCATCCTCACCCTGCGGTTCGAGGATCTCATCCTCGAACGGGAGCGGGCGCTGGGCTGTCTGCTCGATTACCTGGCCGGGCGCGGGTTTATGCCCAAGACTGGGCGGGCAGGGGCAGTAGAGGCTCTCCAGGCGGCGATCGCTCCCGGCCGTTCAGGCACCTTCCGGAAAGGCCAGCCCGGGAACTGGCGGGAACATTTCACCCCGGCCAATGTTCGCTTATTCAAAGAGATGACCGGAGACTTGTTGGTTCGCTTAGGCTACGAGCGGGACCAGGACTGGTGAGATTGGGCTCAGAGAGAAGCAGCCAGCAGGTGGTTGAGGCATGCCGCTGATCCAGATGCAAGCCCGCCTGGTCCGGCGTGGACTGCGCCGGGCGCGGCAGATGGTGCGCTACCGGCAGTTTTCTCTGAACGGTGTGCCGGTGATTTTCGGCAACTCGTTTCCAAAGTCAGGTACGCACCTGTTGACCCAGGTCCTGCACGGCTTTACCCGGCTCGGCGCAGTGGTGGACAGCGGCTTGCCGGCCATCGTCACGTTCGAAGGGGAAACGGGCCGGCAGCGAGAAGCCGGCGAAATCCTGGCTGAATTGAACCGGCTGCGGCCCGGAGACATCGTCTACGGCCACTTGCACGCCCTGCCCGCCGTGATGGCCTTCCTCTGCCGGGATGGAATCGTGCCCTATTTTATTCTGCGCGACCCGCGCGACGTGGTCGTCTCTCACGTGCATTACGTGACGGATATGGCCTCCAACCATGCCCACCACCGCTATTACATGGAATCGTTGCACAGCTTTGACGAGCGCCTGACTGCCAGCATCGCTGGCCTGCCGGACCTGGACGTGCCTTTCCCGGACATTCGCGCCCGCTTCGATCCCTACATGAGCTGGATCGACCGGCCGGAAGTCCTGACCCTGCACTTCGAGGAATTCGTGGCCGGCCGCGAGGCTGCCATCGGCCGGGTGTTGGACCATGCCATCGCTCGCGGCTTTTCGATCCAAATAGACCGCCAACCGGCGATCGAGGTCCTGGCGCATGAGATCGATCCAAAACGCTCGCCCACCTTCCGGCGCGGTAAAGTCGGCAGCTGGCGGGATCGGTTTACGCCCGAGCACAAGCAGCTGTTCAAGCGGGTGAGCGGGGATCTGCTCATCCGGCTCGGTTACGAACAAAGCGACCAGTGGTGAGCCCGGCCGGCGTGTGAGCCGTTCCGGTATAATCTACGGCGGAATCATGAAGAAAATCATTGCGCTCGTCCCGATGCGGCACGACTCGCAGCGCGTGCCGGGTAAGAACTACCGCCCTCTGGCAGGGCGTCCCCTTTACCAGCACATCATCACCACCCTGCTCGCCTGCCCGGAGATCGGGGAGATCGTGGTCGATACCGACAGCCCTGAGATCGCAGCCGGGCTGAAGGCCGGTTTCCCCGGCGTAACGGTTTTAGATCGGCCGGCTCACCTGCGAGCGGGAGACGTGCCCATGAACGAAGTGTTGATCCACGACACCGGGCAGGTGCAGGCGGATTTTTACCTGCAGACTCACAGCACCAACCCGCTGCTCCGGCCCGAGACGATCTCCGGCGCGATCAGGCATCTACTGGAAAGTTACCCAACATACGATTCCCTCTTTTCGGTGACCCGCTGGCAGACGCGCTTGTGGGACTCGCTGGGCAGGGCGATCAACCATAACCCGGCGGTCTTGCAGCGCACCCAGGACCTCCCCCCGGTATTCGAAGAGAACTCCTGCCTGTATATCTTCACCCGGCAGACTCTTCTCGAACGCCGCAACCGTTTGGGCGAGCGCCCGATGATGTTCGAGATCGACGCGGCCGAGGCCTGGGATATCGACGAGGAGAT
This sequence comes from Anaerolineales bacterium, assembly GCA_036393315.1. Taxonomy (GTDB): domain Bacteria; phylum Chloroflexota; class Anaerolineae; order Anaerolineales; family UBA4823; genus DASWHG01. Next base: position 15,953 of record DASWHG010000367.1, read on the forward strand.
CGACTTTTCCATCGTCAATTTCCTGCTGAGCGAAAGATTGAAACAAGTTTAACCCCGGAACTCCCTATGCCCACCATTCTGCTTTCAGCACCATACATTTTGCCGTTCTTGAGCCGGTTTCGCCCGGTGCTCGAGCGTTATGGGTTGGAGCTGCTCGTCCCACCCCAGGTTCTGGAACACCTGGAAGAGGAAGATATCCTGGCTTTTGCCGGGCAGTTTGACGGCGCCATCTGTGGGGATGACCGGTTCAGCGCCCGCGTCCTGGCGGCCTGCGCGCCGCGCCTGAAGGTGATCTCGAAGTGGGGGACGGGGATCGATTCGATCGACCACCTGGAGGCGGCTCGCCTGGGCATCCAGGTCTACCGCACTCCAAACGCGTTCACCATGCCCGTAGCGGATACGGTCATGGGGTATATCCTGGCCTTTGCCCGCCGCCAGCCCTGGATGGACCGGGCTATGCGGTCCGGCCGGTGGGAAAAACTGCCCGGTCGCTCGCTGGGCGAATGCAGCCTGGGCGTCATCGGAGTCGGGAACATCGGCAAGGCGGTGTTGAGGCGGGCGCGGGCATTTGGGATGAGACTGCTCGGCACCGACATCCTGGAAATCGCACCCGATTTCATCGTGGAAGTAGGCGTCGAGATGACCTCCCTGGAGGCGCTCCTGGCGCAGTCTGATTTCGTCAGCCTGAACTGCGACCTGAACCCGACCAGCTACCGGCTGATCAACGCGGAAACCCTGGCGCTGATGCGGCCGGAGGCGGTCTTGATCAACACGGCCCGCGGCCAGGTTGTCGACGAGAGCGCCCTGGTCGCTGCCTTAGAAACTGGCGCGATCGGCGGCGCCGCGCTGGATGTTTATGATTCCGAACCGCTTCCCGCTGGCAGCCCACTCTTGCGCATGGATCATGTGATGCTGGCGCCCCACAATGCCAATTCCAGCCCGGCCGCCTGGGAGCGGGTGCACCTGAATACCATCCGTAACTTGCTGGCAGGTTTAGGCATCCCCTGTGACGATCTGCCGGCTCTGCTCCGGTCGCGTGAACCGGCGAGCAATCTGTTGTAGGTTCGCAGAAAGCCCATTT
>DASWHG010000368.1:0-7892 GCA_036393315.1 Anaerolineales bacterium
AGAAACGCCAGAGGAGCCGGAGGAAGAAGCCGGAGACCTGGGAATGGCCGAAGAAGTGCCAGAGGAACCCGCGGAAGAAGCCGGAGACCTGGGAACGGCCGAAGAAATGCCAGAGGAACCCGCGGAAGAAGCCGGAGACCTGGGAACGGCCGAATCAATGCCAGAGGAGCCTGAAGAAGACCAGGACTGATGGCCAGTTTCGAGCGTACCCTCCTCCGGTGCGCTCTTTTTATTTAATTCGGCCAATCACCCAGAATAAGATTCTTATTAACTTGCATGCTTTTCATCCTTAAATGATCTGCACGCAGAATAAACTCTGGTAGAATCCAATTGGACAAATCGTCTCATAATCGATACTCGTACAGCTCCACAGCGAGTCAAAGCGATTATGTTGGGTATTGAAAGGTAGGAGGTATCCTTTGTCAAGCATGGAGCGGTTTACACAACGGGCGCGCCGCGTGCTCAGCCTGGCACACCAGGAGGCTGAACGGATGCGCCATAACTATATCGGAACTGAACACCTTCTCCTTGGGCTAATCCGGGAAGAAGGTGGTGTAGCCGGGCGCGTGCTGCGCGAACTGGGTTTGGAGGCCGACCGCGTCCAGGAAATCGTCGAACGGGTGACCGGTACGGGCACGTACCGGGGCGGTAAACTTGATCTTTCCCCAGGCACCCAGCAGGTGCTTGAATACGCCGTCGAAGAAGCACGGCGCATGGGCCACCATTACATTGGTACAGAACACATCCTGCTGGGACTGGTCCGTTATGGAGAGGGCGTATCTCTCGACGTTTTGCGGAAGCTGGGCGTGACGCCCGAACAAATCCGCCGGCAGACTCGCCGGGTGCTGCAGGAAAGCAGCTCGGCCCGGCGCAGCTCGGTCGAGCGGAAAGCACCCACCCAGGAAAAGCAGCGACCTAAGACTCCCATGGTGGACCAGCTGGCGATTGATTTAACATCGCTCGCCGAAGAAGGGAAGCTGGACCCGGTGATCGGGCGCCAAATGGAGATCGAGCGGGTGATCCAGATCCTGGCAAGGCGCACGAAGAACAACCCGGCCTTGATCGGAGAGCCAGGGGTCGGTAAAACTGCGATCGTCGAAGGCCTGTCGCAGCGGATCCTCGATGGCGACGTCCCCGCACCGCTGCTGGATAAGCGTGTTTTACAGCTCGACGTCGGTTCGCTGGTCGCGGGCACGATGTACCGGGGACAATTCGAGGAGCGCCTCAAGCGCGTGATCGACGAACTGAAGTCCTCGGGCGCGATCCTCTTCATCGACGAGGTCCACATGCTGGTGGGGGCGGGCGCAGCCGGCTCCTCGGTGGACGCTGCCAACATCCTCAAGCCGGCGCTCTCGCGCGGCGAGCTGCAGGTTATCGGCGCGACCACCCTGGACGAGTACCGCAAGCACATCGAGAGCGACGCCGCCCTGGAGCGCCGCTTCCAGCCGGTCATGGTGGACGAACCGAATATCGAAGAAACCATCGATATCTTGCGCGGCGTGCGCAGAGCGTACGAGGAGCACCACCGTTTGACGATCTCGGACGACGCTCTCGACGCGGCCGCTCGCCTCTCGGCCCGGTATGTCACCGAGCGGTTCCTGCCGGATAAGGCCATTGACTTGATCGATGAATCCTCATCCCGGGTGCGCATGTACAAGAGCCCGGCGGCAAAGACTGCCAAAGACTTGATGGACCAGCTGCGCGAGATCCGCCACAACCACACGGTTGCGCTGGAGGATGGTCGCTACGAAGACGCCCAGGAGATCCTGGAGCGCCAGGAAGGCCTGGAACGGCAGCTGGAGCGCCTGCGCACCGGTTGGGACCGCAGCACCAGCCCGGTCGTCACCGCCGAGGACATCGCCGAAGTGGTGTCGATGTGGACGGGTGTACCGGTGATGCAGATCGCCCAGGAAGAATCTCAGCGCCTGCTGCAGATGGAAGAGGAACTGCACGCGCACATCGTCGGGCAGGAAGAGGCCATCGAGGCGATCTCGAAGGCGGTCCGCCGGGCGCGCGCCGGGCTGAAAGACCCGCGCCGGCCGATCGGATCCTTTATCTTCCTCGGCCCAACCGGCGTCGGTAAGACCGAGCTGACCAAGGCGCTCGCGCGGTTCATGTTCGGAAGCGAAGAAGCCCTGATCCAGCTGGACATGTCCGAGTTCATGGAGCGGCATTCCGTCAGCCGTCTGGTCGGCGCGCCTCCGGGATACGTCGGTTATGAAGAAGCGGGCCAGCTGACGGAAGCACTGCGCCGCCGGCCTTACTCGATCGTGGTCTTCGACGAGATCGAGAAAGCGCACCCCGAAGCCCACAACATGCTGCTGCAGATCATGGAAGAGGGCCACCTCTCCGATGCTCGCGGCCGCAAGGTGGACTTCCGCAACGCCCTGATCGTGATGACCTCGAACGTAGGCGCCGATATGATCAAGCGCCAGAGCTCGCTCGGCTTCGATATCAAGCGCGACGAAGAACTGGAAGAGCGCCTGGCATACGAAGAGATGCGCAAGAAGCTCATGGAATCCCTCAAAAGGGTATTCCGCCCCGAGTTCATCAACCGCGTCGATTCCGTCATCGTCTTCCGCTCGCTGAATAAAGAGAGCATCAAGCTGATCGTGGAGCTGGAAATCAAGAAGGTAGGCGAGCGCCTGGAAGAGCACGATATCGTCCTGACCGCGACCCCAGCTGCGCTGGATCTTCTGGCCGAGCTGGGCTTCGATCCCGAGATGGGCGCTCGACCGCTCAAGCGGGTCATCCAGCAGAAGGTCGAAGATGCCCTTTCCGATGCCATGCTGGCCGCAGAGTTCGAGGACGGCGACACGGTTATCGTGGACGTCGTCGACGAGGAGATCAAGCTCCGCCGGGGCGAAGACCAATCGCTCGAGCAAGAAGAGATTATGACGGCTAACTAATCTGTCATTCGTTTTGAAGGCTGGAAATCCACGGCCCGTCTCCAACAGGGATGGGCCGTGTAATTTATACCTGGAAAGGCTCCCTCACGGAGCGGACTCCCGGCACGTGCCCGCTGTTCAACTCCAGCCCCCGGAGTCCGGTTACAATATTGGTGTAGTTCTTTCGGTCCCAAACTTCGTGCCTGCACGTGGATCCACGAAGGTGGTTGGGAGGAGGCGTGACTATGGCAGCAGATAAGATAAAAATCAACCGTGCTCCGGTGATGACCCTGTGGTCGGCGGTCGTGGCGGAACAGATCGGGTATGACCCGCAGGCCGCGCTGACCCTCGGAAAAGCCGTCTCCGGCCTGAACGCGCAGTCGAAAGGCCGGCGCCTGGGAATCTACGAGCCGGCGAGTGACCAGGAAAAGGAAGCCATGGAGCGAGCCAGGAAGAAGATGCCCGGCGAGAAGACAACCGTGGATTTACTCGGCCGCGCGGTGCCTGCGGTTTACACGGAAGACGGCCTGCGTGCCCTGGACAAGGAAAAGCCGGCGGACCCGCGCAGCGTACAGAGCTACCTCGAAAAGAAGTTCGGCGAGGACCTGCCGGCCGTGCGGGAAGCCATGCTGGATCTGGCCAGATCCTTTTCCCCGGAAGAGCTAGAACGCCGGGCTTACTCTCTTTACGAGAAGGTCCGGCCGGAGATCCCGGAAGGGCAGCGAGGCTGGGGCGCAGCAGGTGATTTGGATCTGGAAAAGATACGGTCGTTGGGTAAGCGGCCAGATGTAGGCATACCAGGGCACAGGTAAAGCCCACATTTTTCCAAAACAGCGCGGTTTTGCATTCCCTTTTTTGTTGGGATCCAGCTGGACCTCGGCGACAATCACGCCTTCTTCTTCGCCCATCTTCGCCCTGACCGAAGCATCCGAATCGACAATCCGAGAAAGACCTGGGAAACTGCTCTCAAATTCCCCATGTTCCCCCGGCAGCGGGGTTTGAATCCGGCCCGCCCGGTTGGACAACACGACGGGGACGCCCAACACTCTGGCAAATCGAGGCGCGATTCTCTCGACCATCCGGTCAAAGAGTTCTATATCTCCCGGCCGAATTGGCTTGAGCCTTCCCGCGGCGGATGGTTGCAGGACGAGGTCCACCGAGGACTGAACCAAATAGTCCAACCGTTCAAACAACAGATTCTCATAACAGATGCCAACGCCGATCCGTCCATGTTCGGTTTCGATCACATGCGGGGTGTTTCCGGAGCGGTAAAAGTAAGCCTCGAGCGAGGCGGGCGGGGATTTGCGCACCCGGCCGGCAATATCTCCGCCGGGGGTTGCCAGCGCAAAGGTGTAGGCTTCATTTCCGATCTCCTTTCCTTAATTTTCGTCCAATAAGACTCGCCAGTCAACTTCCAAAAGGTCCAGGGGAGAGCGACGCGGCGGCTGGCAGCTCATGAATGTTCACTGCCGACACTTCGATCCCATCCGGCATTTTGGATTTTTGGGCTCATCTTCGCATTCCGGCAATAAAGAGAACCACAAGCTCCAACAGAGCACCGATCCAAACCGAACCTGGCGCGTACCAGGTGAGCGGACGAATAAGGTAGAAACTGAAGGAAGTAAAATGAATGCCCGGCAGGAATTTTTGCCGGGCATTCATTATGTTGTATGCCACACGAAAGGAATAAGACATATACGTATTTCGAGCCGTGTTACCCGTCGAGATGAACCTCGCCGAGTTGGAGAACCTGCAGAACGGGCCGGCCATTGGCCCGATGAGCGCATTGCTGCTGGCCGACCACGGCTACTTGCCGATCAACCCGCCCGAGTGGATCGCCAACCTTAGGCCGCAGGTAGCCCTGCTGAACAAAGCAGCGGGAGAGCGGGGCGAGCTGCCTTCCCTGGAGGCGCTGGCGGCTCTGGAAGGGTATACCGTGCTGCGAACCGATGAGAACGGCTGGGTCCAGATCGAGACGGATGGGCAGAGGATGTGGGTGGAGGTGGGGAAGCGGTGAAGTTTGAAAGCAGGACCGGGCAGGTCGCCGTCTGACCGTCTACGGTAGGATCGCAAACACCCGGGCCGGGAAGCCCGAACCATCCTTTGGCTTTGGGAAGGCTACCACCACCAGCGCCCCTGCTTCGGGTACCTCGTCCAGGTTGGTTAACAGCTCAATCTGGTAGTGATTTGTGCTGAGAATATAGGTCTCCAGCGAATAATCGCCCTGGCTGGTGGCTATACCCGGGTCGGTGTCGGTCGGCTCATGTCCCGAGGCCGTTATCTCCCGCTCTTCGTACAGGTATTTCAGCACTTCCAGGCTCCAGCCGGGGTAATGCGCCACACCCTGGGCATCTTCATTGCGCATCGCCGCCGAATCGGGCCAACGCTCGGACCAGTCTGTCCGCATCGCCACGAACGCGCCACGCGGGATCCTGCCATATCTCGCTTCCCAGGCTCGAATATCCTCCATCTGGATCGTATAGTCCGGGTTCGCCTCTACTTTTTCGTGCACGTCAATCACAACCAGCGGCAGCATCATCTCCTTCACATCGATCTGGTCAACTGTGCGCAGGCCCTGGATGAAATGGGCGGGCGGGTCTACGTGTGTCCCCCATTGCCCGACATGGGTGAAGAGTTGGGCATAGAAACCCGAACCAAGCGAGCCTCCACCCGGTTCGTACCAGTAAATTGTCTCACGCTGTTCGTCCGGGAAACCGGGCCAGTGCGGGATTCCTGGTTCAAAGGCATGGGTCAGGTCGACCCATTCATGTGTTTGCATCACCCTCCATGCCCTCCACAGTGGGAATTGGCGTTGAACTGCCGCGCCCATGTTGAACGCCAGCGCCAGCAGCGCAATGACAATTAAAATGCTCCATAACTTTCGGTTGACTTTCATCGTCTGATTCCTCCTGCTCGACTTTATCACTAATTATCGTTTCACGAACGTCGGAGAATTGTAGTTTCCTGCCCAGCCCTGCTCCGTTCTTTAATAGCATAACAAAATCAGGATGCTTATGCAAGTAGTTTGAGTTAATATTTTCCTAATCCGGTGGAGGATGCATAGGGAGAAGGTGTGAGTGGAGGCGCAGGAGCGTTGAAAGTTGAAGGTTTTGAATCGCGGCGAACTCACGGTACATATTTTCTCATCCATGAAACATTGTCCTCCACTTGAATTACAAAGTAGAAATATGCAAAGTACTTATTCTGTTACAGCGTCCAGGCCTCGCTGGGTTTGTTGAATTGGACCCAATAACCGCGCCGGGCGCGCAGCGCCTCCGGAAGCTCTTGCAGGTATGACCTGGGCAGGTCCGGAGAGAGATAGACAGCTCCGCTGAATAGCTCATTGTCATCTTTCAGAACGCCCGTCCGACGCGCCTCGGGGACAATTTCCTGGTAATCGGTCCACAGGTATACGCCAACGGTCACCCACACGCCGTTTGGGATCTCATAATCGTCCAGCACGTCCAGGGTCTCGGCGATCGTCTCCGGGGTCTCCCCCGGCGCTCCCAGTATCAGAGAAGCGCCAAAGGGAATCTTCGAGCGGTAGCGCTTGCCTTCCAGTTTACTGTAAAGGCAGTAGGTGCAGGAGAAGGCGCAGCCGCGCTTGGTAAGGACAGCGGGGGTTATATTTCTCCCGGCATAGGACTGCCAATCTAAGAGATCATAAGCGGGAAGAGCCTGTTTGTCCAAATCCTTAACCGGGCGGGGAGGAACAGAATCGAAACAGCCATCATTTCTAAACACACAGCCCGGTACTGAAGTGATGTCCCCACCCTCCGCCAGGCGCTTCAGGAACAGCGGAAAGGATTCTTCCCCTTCGCCGCAGATGCCGTAATCCAGGTCCAGGTACTCCAGCCAATCCCGGGCATAATAGTTGAAGCCGGGCCCTCCCAGGACGATGTGGGCAGGCGAAGTCTGGCGGATGAAATCGGTGAACTCTTTAACCCGCGGCCGCAAATCGGTATGGCGAGTGCCCAGCGGCGCTTCGAGATCTAATTCATCCCCGAACACCAGGCGGATCGAGATGCCAACAATATCCGGCTGGAAGTCCATGAGTTTCGCCGTTAATTCGCCAGCCAGATCGGTAGAAAATAAGCGCTCATAGATCTGGACTTCATGACCCGCCTGGCGGACGGCTCCGGCCACATAGACAGATCCCGATGGAGAGGCGGGCAGAGTGTTAGAGGAGATGACGAGTATCTTCATTATCCAACCCATAACCGCTCTCGATCAGCTCCACCAATCTGCGCGTAAACCGGGCGGCCGGGGCCCCGTCGATAATATCATGGTCGAAAATGATCGTCAGGCTGAGGATCTCGCGTGGCTCGATCCGCCCATCCACTTCCGCCAGCTGCCGAGATGTACCCCCCACGACCAGGTCGAGCACATGGGAGCCGGTAGAAATCCCCCAGCCGGCGTGGCCTTTGCCAAACATCCCTACCGATGAAATGCCAACGGTGCCTGCCATGGAAGTAACAATCGTCGGGTCACGACGTAAACTCATACGGAACAAAGCCTTGAATAGCCCCGACACGTCGTCAAACACGACAAGCTGTTTGCTGCCTTTCCTGTAGGCCTGCACTGCCTTATCTTCATCCACGGCACGGGCCAGGCAAGAGATCAGGTAGCCGGTGAAGGACAGCTGCTCACCGGTTTTTACTTTGTAGTCCTCTATGAATTTCCTGGCGACCGTAACGTCCACTTCCAGCAAGGCGTACATGCAATGCTTCCCCGCCTTAAGTTCGAGGAAGGCGGCCATGCCGCGGCGCTCCGGTGGGAAATCGACGACATGATAGGGATTGGTTTTATTATTCATAGTTGAGTATCCTCGATATAAAGAAGAAAAGCGTACCCACGAAGTACAATCTGCCTTGCCTCACCACACTCCTTGCGCCCTCAGTTCTTGCATAGCGGCCTTATGGATATCGATCAGCTGGGTGATATCCTCGTCTGTGTGCGCGGTGCACATGAAGCCATGATTGGGCGATATGTGCAGCCCGTTCT
>DASWHG010000369.1:0-4281 GCA_036393315.1 Anaerolineales bacterium
CCTCGAGACCGCCCTGCCTTTGCTGCTCACGGCCGTCCACCAGGGCCGCCTGACCCTCGAAGACCTCATACTGCGGATGTCAACCAACCCGCGCCGGATCTTCAACCTGCCCGAGCAGCCGGAGACCTGGATCGAGGTCGACCCGGACGCTGATTGGGAGCTACGCGCCAAGGATACATATACCCGCTGCGCCTGGACGCCCTTCGAGGGCTGGCAGGTGCGCGGCCGGCTGCGCCGGGTGGTGTTGCGCGGGCAAACAGTTTTTCACGAAGGTGAGGTCCTGGCACAACCTGGCTCTGGCATAAATGTCCGCGCTATTTAAAAAGTTAGTGAAACAGTATTCTTAAGTAATGGAGGAACAGACATGGCAACCTATCTACCCCCTACCCAAAGGCAGAGCCCTTATCTCCCCTTTGGAGACCAGCGAACTGCCCCATTCTACGGGAAAGATATCCTGTCGGTAAAGCAGTTCGCCCGGGCTGACCTGGATTATATCTTCGCCGTCGCGCACGAGATGCGCGAGATGGTCCAGCGAGTCGGGACGTTCGACCTGCTGAAAGGCAAGATCCTGGCAAACCTGTTCTACGAACCTTCCACCCGCACCTCGTCCTCATTCACCTCGGCCATGGAACGGCTCGGCGGCAGCGTCATCCCGATCAATGAGGTGATTTACTCATCTGTCTCGAAAGGCGAATCGCTGCCGGATACGGTGCGGACCCTGGAATGCTACGCCGACGTGATCGTTCTGCGGCATCCCGAAGTGGGCGCCTCTGCCCTGGCCGCCCAATACGCGCAAAAACCGATCATCAATGCCGGCGATGGCATCGGCGAGCATCCCACCCAGGCGCTGCTCGACCTGTTCACAATCGTCGAAGAATTAGGGGAGGTGGATGGGCTGACCGTGACGATGCTTGGCGACCTTAAGTACGGGCGCACGGTCCACTCCCTGGCGCGCCTGCTCTCGCTATACGACGTGCGCCTGAACTACGTCTCCCCGGAAATCTTGCGGATGCCGCCGGAGATTATTGCCGAACTGGAAGAGAAGGTAATCCCCCAGGCCGAGCATTACACCTTGTCCGAGGCCCTTCCGGAGAGCGACGTGCTCTACGTCACCCGGGTGCAGAAAGAGCGTTTTGCAGACCAGGAGGTGTACGAGAGCGTGAAGGCTGCTTTTGTCATCACAGCCGAGACCCTGAGCCAGGCGAAGGACCGGATGATCGTCATGCATCCATTGCCACGCTTGACCGAGATCAGCATGGATGTGGATGCCGATCCTCGGGCCGCTTACTTCCGCCAGATGGAGTACGGGCTGTACGTCCGCATGGCGCTGCTGGCGATGGTTTTAGGGAAGTCGTGATGGGCTTCTTCTCACGATTGGAAGCGCGAGCCCGGCAGGTCGATTCGCTGTTGTGTGTGGGGTTGGACCCGCACCTGCCGGACCTGCCCGAACCCACGGCTGATGCGGCCTATTCCTTCTGCCTGCGCCTGATCGAGGCAGCCGTAGACCTGGCGGCGGCTTTCAAGCCGAACGCGGCTTTCTTCGAGGTGTTGGGCCCGGAAGGCTGGTCGATCTTAGAAAAAGTGATCTCTGCAATCCCACCGGAAATCCCCGTGATCCTGGACGCCAAACGCGGCGATATCGCTTCGACCGCCCAGGCGTATGCCCGGGCTGTTTTCGATACCCTGGGTGCGGGGGCCGTCACCGTCAACCCGTACCTGGGTTACGATGCGGTGGCGCCTTTCCTGAGCGACCCTGACCGCGGGGTTTTCTTGTTGTGCAAGACCTCCAATCCCGGGGCAGGGGATTTCCAGGACCTGCGAGTCTTTCCGGATCGAATGCATGGAAGCGAACGCCAGGAACCCGGGCTGTTGGACGGCGAATCAGCAGCTCTCGACGAGGGAAATTTGAGGCTTTACGAGGCTGTTGCAGTGAAGGCGGTATCCTGGAACCGGCAGGACAACCTGGGGCTGGTCGTGGGGGCGACCCATCCGGATGCGCTGGCACGCGTGCGGAGTCTGGCGCCCGATTTATGGATCCTGGCGCCCGGCGTGGGCTTCCAGGGCGGGGATTTGGAAGCGGCCCTGCGAGCCGGGTTGCGCGCCGATGGACTGGGGATGCTGGTGCCGGTTTCGCGCGGCATATCGCAGGCTGCGGACCCAAGGGAAGCCGCGAATGCCTTGCGCATAGCCATCAACAGAGAACGGGAGCGGATCGTTTCTTCTTCACCAACATCAGGCAAAGCAACTTCGACGGTAAAGCCCGGAGGCAGGCATGCCGCGCTCGCCCGCGGTCTGCTCGAGTCGGGCTGCGTCCGCTTTGGGGAGTTCGCCCTGAAGTCCGGCCTGGTATCTCCGATCTATATCGACCTGCGCCGGTTGGTTGGATACCCAAGCCTGCTGGCGGAAGTTGCTTCCGCGTATCTGCCGTTGCTTCACCGGTTATCTTTCGACCGGCTGGCTGCGCTGCCCTACGCCGCCATGCCCATCGCTACGGCGATTGGACTCCACGGGAACTGGCCGTTCGTTTACCCGCGCAAAGAGACCAAAGATTACGGCACCCGCGCCCTGGTGGAAGGCGACTACAATACAGGTGAAACGGTCGTGGTGATCGACGACCTGGCCACCACCGGCGGCAGCAAGTTCGAGGCGATCGAAAAACTGGCGACAGCGGGGTTGAAAGTGACCGACGTGGTCGTCTTGATCGACCGGGAGTCTGGGGCCGGGGAGGCCTTGCAGGTGGCCGGCTACCGACTGCACACGGTCATAACCTTATCGCAGCTGCTGGATGAGTGGGAACAGGCCGGTTTAGTCCCACATCCGCAGATCGCGGCCGTCAGAGAATTCCTGGCTACACCCGGTAAGCCGGTTTGAGATGTACCCGCTCCTCCGGTCCCTGCTGTTCCGTCTCGATCCCGAACGCGCCCACAGCCTGACGTTGAGCCTGCTGCGCACCGCGGCGCGAGTGCCGCTGTTCAGCACAGTGATCCAGGCATGGTTCCGCGGACCGCAGAAAGTCGTCGAAGTCTTTGGCTTGACTTTTTCTAACCCGGTCGGCCTGGCGGCGGGCTACGACAAAGATGGGTTGGGTTGGCCGGGTCTGGCCCTGCTTGGCTTCGGGCACATCGAGGTGGGCACCGTCACGCCGTTTCCACAGCCAGGCAACCCGAAGCCGCGTGTATTCAGATTGAAGGAAGAACGTGCTGTCGTCAACCGGATGGGCTTTCCCGGCAAGGGCGCAGAATGGGTCGCCTCCCGGCTCTCCCGGCCGCGACCCCCGGGCCTGATCCTGGGTGTGAACCTTGGGAAAAACAGGGACACTCCGTTAGAGGAAGCGGCAAGGGATTACCTGAGCCTGCTGCGGACTTTTGCCCCGCTGGTCGATTACCTGGCCGTGAACGTCAGCTCCCCCAATACAGTCGGTCTGCGGAGGCTGCAGGCCCGCGATTACCTGGAGGCGCTTCTTGCCGGGCTGGGGGAGGAGCGGGACCGGCAGCAAAGGCAGCTCGGACGGCGCGTACCGCTGCTGGTGAAATTGGCCCCCGATCTCTCCGACGCAGAGTTGGCAGACGCCCTGGAGGCGATCCTGGGCACCGGGATGGACGGGGTGATCGCCACCAATACGACCATTACCCGCCCTGGGCTGCACTCTCCTTTGGCGGATGAGACTGGCGGTTTGAGCGGCGAACCGCTACGGGCTCTCAGTACCCAAATGGTGAAACGCATTCACAGTCTGACCGGAGGGCAGCTGCCGGTCATCGGGGCCGGGGGCGTCATGAATGCTGCCGACGCGCGTGAGAAGATGGACGCCGGGGCGGTGCTCATCCAGGTCTACACCGGCCTGATCTACACCGGCCCGGGGTTGGTGAAGGAAATCCTGGTGGGGTTAAAGGCAAACCGCCGAAAGTGAATTTAATAAAAATTGGTAGTGTTGATGGCGGTTTACTCGTGTGATTGGCAATTTGGGACTTGATTATTGTGAAGTTGCTTTCGGCCAATCACCAAATCCCTGATTCAGGGAATCTGAAATTCGAACTGCCAGCTGCCTTCTTCCTGGCCTACGATGGAAGTCTCGCCGATTACCTGGTAGAACGTAACGCCCGGTTTCAAAGGCAGAGGTGAACCATTGGGCGCGACGAGAAAGAGCAGACCTTCGGCGGGCCGCATCCACCGGGCCGGAAAGGCCTGGCCATCTCGGAATAGAACCGCCTGGCCTGAGCCAAACAGGTCGATCTTAACCATCTCGGTCGTGGAGGTATTTATGTAGTAGCGGTGCGGTACAAA
>DASWHG010000370.1:0-5473 GCA_036393315.1 Anaerolineales bacterium
ATCAGCGTGTACGTATGGGGAGAGAGCCACCTGCAGAACCGGGTCATCTTGAGCTCCGCCATCGTGAACGGCACGCGCCAGATCGGCGGGCAGGAGCTGCCGGTCGAGATCGTCCAGACCGTCCTGGGAGGGGGCGCCAACGTCCCCTGGGAGAAGCGCCTGTTGCCGCTCATGGTGCTGGTGACGATCCTGTACGCGGGCTCGATCGTGCCCGCCAGCTCGATGGTGATGGAGAAGATGAAGCGCACGCTGACCGCCCTGGCGATCAGCCCGGCGACGCTTTTAGAGATCTTCGCCGCCAAGGGGCTCTTGGGCGTGGTGCTGAGCGTGCTCACCGGCGTGATGATCCTGTTCCTCAACCGGGCTTTCGGCGGCCAGCCGGTCCTGCTACTTAGCGTGCTGGTGCTCGGCGCGGTGTTCAGCGCGGCCATCGGCGTGCTTTTGGGCGCGCTGGTGAAAGACACCAACACCTTGTTCGCCACCATGAAGAGCATCGGCATCTTGCTGTACGCGCCGGCCTTCGTCTACATGATCCCCAGCCTGCCTCAGTGGATCGGGCGGCTGTTCCCGACGTATTACATCATCGAGCCGGTGCTGCAGATTGCCCAGAACGACGCCGGGTTGGCAGGAGTCGCACCCGACCTGGGGATCCTGCTCGGCTTGATCGCTCTCACTTTCGTTGTGCTGGCCCGGGTCGCAGCCCGCACCCAGGAGGCTCAGGCCTCAGCCTGATTCTAAAGCAGGTCCAGTTCACGGGCTTTGGCCGCGCACTGGGTGCGGCTCCTGACGCAGAGCTTGCCGAGGATATTGCTCAGGTGCTTCTTCACCGTTCCCGTGGCGATCACCAGGTCGGCGGCGATCTCGTGGTTTGACCGGCCAGTGGCGACCAACTGCGAGACCTCCATCTCCCGGGCGCTGAGCGGTTCGACGAGATCCGCTGCTCTTGATTGGGAATCGCCGGGCTGCGGCATAACTGCCAGGAGCCTGTCCACGTATCCGGGCATGCTCTGCTGAGCGGCGGCCTGTTTGAGCATTTCCGCCATCGGCGTCCCCTGTTCTACGAAGGTGGCAACATAGCCTTCCGGCTGCGCCAGGTGCAAAGCCTGGGTTAGCAGGACCATCGCCCCGGACCTCTCTCCCAGGCGGTGGAGGGCTACGGCTTTGAGCGACAGGATCTCGATCACACTTCCCGTGTACCCACTCCGCTCGGCGACTGGCTGCAGCGCCTCCAGCAGGCTCCCAGCTTCTGCGACTCTGCCCTGCGAGAGCAAAAGCCGCGCATCCGTCAGGTACTCGGACTTGCGGTAGAGAAAGTTCGATCCTAGGTCTCCGGCGGTTGGGGGCCGGTAGGCGGCGGCCCAGCACTCGGTAGCCTTCACATCGCCCATGGATAAATTCATGTGAGCGGTGAACCCGGCGATATATGGCGTGAGGATCGACTCCGGTAAGGCCTGAGACTCTCGTTCAACTTTATATAGATTCTCCCAGGCGCGCAATGGGGTCATGGCTCATTTTCTTTGTCCGGAAAGCCGTTGACGCTCGAAAGCATTGCGGTTAAACTTCTCCCCAGTATTCACTGAGGCCAGCATCTCCGGATGCCAGCATCTACTGAGGAGCCGGACCCGATGACCGACGAGAACGACCCTATCTTCAAGATCGCTGAACTGCTCGCAGGCGAGAAAATCGATGAGGATGCCATCCAGGCGGCCGTCCGCCAGATGCTGCACGCCTTTGGCGAAGACCTCGACCGCGAGGGGTTAGTGCGCACGCCTGAGCGCGTGGCTCAGATGTACACCGAGCTGCTGGCCGGCTACCGTACCGACCCGGTCGAACTCTTGAACGGTGCCTTGTTCGAAGTCACCTACGACGAAATGGTGCTGGTGCGGGACATCGAATACTACAGCCTGTGTGAACACCACCTGCTGCCTTTCTTCGGCCGGGCGCACGTGGCCTACCTGCCGCGCGGGCGGGTGATTGGGCTCTCGAAGATCCCCAGGATCGTGGATATGTTCGCCCGCCGCCTGCAGCTGCAGGAGCGCATGACGCGGCAGATCGCCGACTTCGTCAAGGAGCTGCTCGACCCGCAAGGGGTGGCGGTCGTGCTGGAAGGGCTGCACCTGTGTTCGATGATGCGAGGGGTGAAGAAGCACGAGACCCGTATGACGACCTCGGCCATGCTCGGCTACTTCCGGACGAGCATGGCGACGCGCCAGGAATTCCTGGAGAACATCTCCCGAGGATCGGGGAAATTTCAGTTTTAAGCGAGCAAATCCGGCTCATTTGCGCATAGCCACTAACTTCACATACGAGCTGTGGAACCCTAAAGGGCCACGTCCCGGCGGGGAACGATGGCGATGGTTTGGGCAAGCCTGCGGGAGGCCTGCTGAACCGTTTCGCTAGTCTCCGGATTCACGCAATCGGGAACGAGTTCGGCCAGGGGAACGCTCCAGTATGCCTGGACCCAGATCTCCGGTTCGAGAGCCTGGCCATCGTAGATCAGGATGTCCAGGTCGATCGTTCGTGGCGCGTTCGGATCCGCGCTGCGCACCCGGCCGAGGGCGGCCTCGACCGGTCGCAGCAGCTCGTCTCGCAGCGTGTCTGGCAGCATCGTCGAGTAAACCAGCACGACGGCGTTGAGAAAGTTCGGCCCGGTTCCGCCGACCGGTGGGGTCTCCCAGACTGTCGAGCGGTCTGCCACCGGGATGTGCCGCTCCAAAAGGGCCAGCGCCTCGGGTAAATTCCTCTCCGGTTCGATGTTCGATCCCAACCCGAGATAGACCGGGACCGCGTCAGTCTCCTTGGCTGCGCTCAATTTCAACCCCTACCGAACGGGAAAAGCGGACTGCGGAAGGTTTCTCAACCCGCACCCTCACCTTCTGGACGCGCGGCTCCTCCAGGCACAGGCGCGCCAGGTCGGCCGCCAACGCTTCGACGGTCAGCCGCCCGGCGCTCTCGGCGTGCGCCTGGATCTTTTTCGACACCGTGCGGTAGTTGACCGAGTCATGGATGTTGTCCGATTCGCCGGCTTTGCGCAAGTCGGTGTATAACACAATGCTGATGCGGATTTCCTGGGGCTTTTCGCGCTCCCAGTCGTTCACCCCGATGATGCCGCGAGCCACCAGGTCAGTGATAAAAACTTGATCCATAGTTCCTCCAGTTGGTATGAGCTGGCATCGAATCTTACCAGAACGGTCAAACCAGGTGCCGGCCGCCATCCACGTGGATGATCTCGCCGGTGATATAGGCCGGGCCCTCCAGCAGGAAGAGCAGGGCCTCTTCCACTTCGGAGAGCTCCGCCCAGCGCCCGGCCGGGACAGAATCGAGCATCCCCGGGGTTGCCTCATTGTCCCAAGGCGGCAGGATAGCCCCCAGCGCCAGCCCGTTGACGGTGACTCGCGGCGCCAGGGCAACGGCCAGAGCCTGCGTCAAGGCCGCCAGCCCGGCTTTGCTAATCGTGTAGGGCAGGTGGTCCGCGCCGGGTCGCAGGGCGCGCCAGTCGAGTATGTTGACGATGCGCCCTTGTTCAGCCGGCCCAAGCCCGGACGCAAATGCCTGGCTCAGCAGGAAAGGCGCTGTCAGGTTGATGTCTATGTGGCGCTGCCAGTCTGCCAGGGTCGTATCCTGCAGGCGGAGCGGTTCGAAGATGGCGGCGTTGTTCACCAGGGCGAACAAAGGACCGGTCTCCCGGCTGCGGGCCAGCAGCCCGGCGGCGCCGGCCGGGTCGGTGAAATCGGCCTGCAACAAGGATGCCTGGCAGCCCAGGGACTGAATCTCAGCCTGGGTCTGTTCGGCCGCGGCGCGCGAATGGCTGTAGTGCAGCAGGATGTCGGCGCCTCGCCGGGCTGCCGCCAGAGCCAGCGCCCGGCCGATTCGCACCGCGCCTCCGGTGATCAGGATCGTCTTTCCTTCCAGGCTCATTTTTTTTCGCTCCTCATTCGGAAGGATGGCTAGCGCCTTCGCATCCTACGGCCGGACTAAGGCTGGGGCACGAAGGCCAGGATGGTCTCCGGGTGCCTGTCGGTCATGAGCAGGAAGCCTCTCCCCGGCAGCTCGGCCAGGGCTTCCCAGTTTCGCACCTGCAGGGAATCCCGCAGTTCGAGCTGGATGGGAGGCGTCTCTGTCAGGGTGACCCCGTCAGTATCAACCTGCATTTCGAGCAGGCGTTCGACGGTTATCTGCCGGGCGTGGGTGGCGCCCTGGCCGGACTGACTGGCGATGGGATCGGAGAGCGGGATGATGGACAGGTCACCGGGGAAGAAGGTGTTGAGCACCCAAAAACGCCCGGTCGAGTCCGCAGGGGTTGCATCCGTGATGCGGTATTCGACGTTGGGAAAGGGGACGGTAACGACTGCCAACGTTTCCAGGTCGATGCGGTGGGCAACCGGGGAAGGGTTGATGCTGGCGCCGTTCGTCTCGAAAAGGCTCAGCAGCCGGTCTCCAGACATCACCAGCGCTTCCTCGCCGCGGTTGATGAGGTCCGCTTGAGGCGAGATGCTGACCAGCGTAGACAGGTCGAGGCTGATCCCCTCGATCCCGGGCGCGACCCGGCCGCCGACCAGGTAGCTCATCATCGGGCCAAACCTGCCGGATTCGATGGTCAGGAAGACCCTGTCTCCGATGAAAGCAACAGCCTCGAAGCCCTCGTAGTCCGATATGAGCTTCGTAAAATCTGGGCTGAACAAGGGGATCTCCATCGGCACGAGCGGATCCTGGCCTTCCCCATCCAGGAAGGCAAGGATGCTGGACTCTGGCAGGGCGAACAGGACTCCGGGCTGGCCTTGTTCAGATAGTCGCTCCGGGTATTGGGGCAGCAGCACCAGGGTATTCCCGTACCAGGCCATGCCGGAGACTTCCGCCTCCGCAACCGCGACTGGCCCGGCCAGCGGGATCTGCACTACCGGCTGCTCCGGAGGCCGGGTGGGGACCAGGGCGGTGTCTGTGGCCGGTGAGGCGGCTGGACTGCCCGGGATGGCCTTTTCGAGATCGCCGGTCCCTCCGGGTGCAGCTTCAGCCATTGTGGAAGGGGTCGGAAGGGGCTGCGCGGCTGGAATTTGCGGGATCGTCGCGCCAGGCCGGCAGCTGCAGGTCAGGAGAATAGCTGCCAGGAGAAAAACGATCCATCTGCGCCCAGGAAGTGTCATACGCCGGGTTCTCTCTGCCTGCTCCCGAACCCGGCGCGTTTGCCCAGGCACCACAGCGCCAGGGCCAGTGCCAGCCAGGCGGCCAGCTGAGGTGTGCGCAGGCCCCCAACAGTAAGAGGGCTGTCGCCCCGGAAGGCTTCCAGGAACAGGCGGGCAGTCGCGGACAGGGAGAGGAAGACCAGGAAGGTGAGGCCCGGCCGTTGAGACAGGCGCCGGGTCGCGGGCAGTCCAAAAAGCGCGCCCAGCATGAGCAGCGCCGAAAGGATCTCGTATACCTGAGATGGGTGGCGCCGGGCGCCCCACAGGTAGATCGCCCAGGGCAGATCCGCGGG
>DASWHG010000371.1:0-2989 GCA_036393315.1 Anaerolineales bacterium
TACCAGCAAGATTACCAGGCGTTGATCGACGGCCTCAAAGAGGAGGTCGGTTTCAGCGGGGCGCAGTTCCGCAAGGTCATTGAAGACCAGCTCTACCGCCAGAAGCTCAGAGACGCGCTTACAGAGGACCTGCCGCGCGAACAGGAGCAGGTCTGGGCTCGCCACATCCTGGTGGCTGACGAGGCCGCTGCTCAGGAGGTGCGCGATCGACTGGCAAATGGGGAGGATTTCGCAGCCCTGGCTGCTGAGCTCTCGCTCGACGAGAGCAACAAGGAAGCCGGCGGCGACCTGGGTTGGTTCCCCGTGGGGCAGATGGATCCAGAATTCGAAAAGGCGGCATTCAACCTGAGAGTCGGCGAGCTCAGCCAGCCGGTCCAATCCCAATTCGGCTGGCACATCATCCAGGCTCTCGGCCACGAGGACCGGCCGCTGTCAGCCACCGAATACGAACAGCTGCGGGATACGAAGTTCCAGGAGTGGCTCACACAGCAGCGGGTGCTCGCCAATCCCGAGATCTTCGAGATCTGGCAGGACAAGGTCCCTACCGAACCGGACATTCCACCAGAGCTGCTAACATCTTAATAGATGATGCGAGCGGAGTGAAGCACCGCTCGCATCATCTATTTCTTATTGTTTTCTGTATAATCACACAGGGTAGTCTTAATTTAATCCGGAACGACTTTCTCCACTTCGTCCAGCTTCAGGCTCACCAGCTGGCTGGCAGAATCGCGCCCCATGGTTACCCCGTAGATGACGTCGGCAACCTGGACGGTGTTGCGGTTGTGGGTGATGAGGATGAACTGGGTTGTGGCGCTCAGCTCGCGCAGCAGCTCCCGGAAGCGGCCGACGTTCGCCTCATCCAACATGGCATCCACCTCGTCCAGGATGCAAAACGGAGTCGGCGAGACCCGCAGCAGGGCGAAGACCAGCGCCACGGCAGTCAGGCTGCGCTCGCCGCCGGAAAGCAGCGACAAACCTTGTTCGCGCCGTCCGGGGAGGCGAGCTTCGATATCGATCCCGGTCAACGTCAGGTCGTCGGGATCGGTCAGGACCAGCCTGGCGGAACCGCCTCCGAAGAGCCTGCCAAAGATTTGGCGGAACTCAATCGCCACGGCTTCGAACGTGCGCTGGAATTCACGCTGCATGAGCTCGTCCAGCTCGGCGATCACCTGGCGGACATCGGCTTCGGCTTGATTCAGGTCGTCCACCTGGGAGGTTAGAAATTCATAGCGCTCCTTGACCTCGCGGTATTCCGCCTGCGCTTCAGGATTAACCGGGCCCATCCGGCGCAGCAGCGCCCGCTGGCGTTTCAGGGCCTCTTCGGTTTCCGGGGAGAGGCGCGAAACCCGGGGCAGCTCCTCTACCATCCCATCGAACGGAAGCGGCGCCTGCCCCGATACTTCCTCGTCGTATTCGAAAGCAACCAGCCCGAAATCGTCCTCGATCCTCCGGCGCAGAGTGTCCAGGGTCTCTTGACGCTTGGCCAAGCTGATCTTGGCCTGAGCATGATGGTGTTCTGCCATGTTCAACGCGTGCCGGGAGCGGGCTTCTTCGCCTTGCAGCTGAACTTGTTCGGCTTCGGCGTCGTCCAGCTCCTTTTCGGCCGGTTCGATGCTTGCGCGCAACGCTTCAATCTGGCCGCCGATCTCCCCTTCCGCCTGGCGGAGATTCGACTTTTCACCCTCCAAGGCGAGGCGGGTCGCCTCGATCTCTTCCAGCCGTGCCTGAGAATCCTGCAGCTGCTGGCGAGCCGTTTCCAGGGCTTCGCGGCGCTCCTGGAAGCGGGCACGGGCGTTGGCTGCAGCCTGTTCAACCACGGCTGCCCGCATCCCCCAATGGGCTACCTGGGCCTGGATCTCATCCATCGCCAGCTCTGCCAGGGCACTCACCCTTTCCCTGAGATCGTTCTGGGCTTGAGAAATCGCTTCATCCAGCTCTGCTCGTTCTGCTTCGAGCCGGTCAGCCTGCTGCAGCCCGTCCTGGATCTCCTTCTCCACCAAGGCCAGCTGCTCTTCCTGCCAATGCAGGTCTCTTTCCGCCTGTTCCAGCTTCAATTTATCCTGGCTATGCGCAACTCCCGCTTTCTCCTCTTCCCGCCGCAAGTCTCGCAAGCCTACAGCAAGCCGCTCGCCTTCCGTACGCCGCTCCTCCAACTCATCGTCCATCTGCCGGATCTGGTCTTCATGGACCGCCTCCCGGTTTTCAGCCTCACCCAGCTGAGCATTCAGCTCACGTCGCTGTCGAGGCCGGCTCAACGTGCCCGGTTTTCCCTCTTGGCCGGCGACGACCGGCCCGTGAGTGTGGTAGACCTCCCCTTTCAATGTGACTACACGCATTACCCCCCTTTTTTCATCACCCGCTTCCCGCTCGAGATCCCCCAGCACCTCTCGAGCAGCTTCTCGATCCCGCACGACCAGAACGTCTCCAAGGAGCAGGTCAACCGCCGTCCGGATCGAGCCCGCCCCTGTGACCAGGTCGGCAGCCACGCCCAGCACCTGCCCATCCCTGGCCTCGCGAGACATGCGTCCACCTGGTTTCAGCCGGCCCATAGGCAGCAGCACCCCCCGCGCGCCCCCTTCCTGCAGGATGGCCAAGGCCGCTTCCAGGTCTGCGCCCTCTTCCAGCACGACCGCATCCAGGAACTCGCCCAGCGCAGCAGCGATGGCGACCTCCAGCGCAGCCGGCACGTCCAGGCTGCCGCTCAGAGCGCCACGCACTCCTTCGAGCCTGGCTTCCCGGGCCGCCTGTAAGAGCAGGCGCGCTCCGCTGGCATAACCCGCCAGGGCCTGCTCGGCCTGAACAAGCACCTCGATCTGGGCCTGCAGGCGAGCTATCCCGGCCTGGTGCTCCCCAAGCCTCCCAACGGCCTCCTGGCGAGTCGATTCCAGGGCTGCGGTCTGCTCGAGGTAGGCCTGCAGCTGCCCCTCAGCCTGCATTCGCATGGAGAGGACCTTCTGGTAGGCTGCCTCGCTGGCTCGCACGCAGGTCT
>DASWHG010000372.1:0-6846 GCA_036393315.1 Anaerolineales bacterium
CCCTGACCACCCACGCTTACGGCGGCGAGGTGCTGGGCCGCCTGCCCGACGGGCGGGCTGTGTTCGTGCCATTTGCCCTGCCAGGGGAGACGGTTCGCATTCGCTTGATAGAAGAAAAACGCGGCTATGCGCGTGCGGAGCTGCTGGAGGTGATCAACCCG
The DNA here is from genome assembly GCA_036393315.1 of Anaerolineales bacterium. Taxonomy (GTDB): domain Bacteria; phylum Chloroflexota; class Anaerolineae; order Anaerolineales; family UBA4823; genus DASWHG01. The sequence continues at coordinate 162 of DASWHG010000372.1, forward strand.
GCGCCTGGACGCACTATTCCACGCTGCGCTCATTTCATCACCTGCGGGAACTGCCACTACCAGCACATCGATTATCCTGCCCAGCTCGAGGCGAAGACAGCCATCCTGAGAGACCAGCTGGAACGGATCGGCCAGTTAGTGGATCCACCTGTCCAGACGATCGTGCCTTGCCCGGACCCGTATTACTACCGCAATAACGTCCAGTTCCACCAAACGCCGGAGGGGAAGCTGGGTTACTACAAGTTCCGCTCCGAGGAGGTCTTCGCCATCCAGGAGTGCCACCTGCCGGAGGAGCCGATCAACAGCGTTTGGCCGCAGCTGGATTTCGACCCGGGCTCTGGATTGGAGCGCATCGGCTTGAGGATGGGAATGGGTGACGATTTCCTCATCACGCTCGAATCGCAGGATCCGCAAATCCCAGAATATATTGTGGAAGATCTTCCGGTCTCGATCGCGCATCTCGGGCCGGCGGGAACAGCCGTCCTGGTCGGCAGCAGCTACGTGATCATGGAGGTCCTTGGCAGGCAGTTCCGCGTGTCCGCCGGATCTTTCTTCCAGGTCAACACGCGCATGGCTGAGGCCTTGGTGGAGCATTTAATCGCCAACCTGTCCCTCGACTCAGGAGAGACAGTGCTGGACGTCTATGCTGGGGTTGGCCTGTTCAGTGCCTTTCTGTCCCCAAAAGTCGAGCGGTTGATCGGGATCGAATCCTCGCCCAGCGCCTGCGACGATTTCGTGTTCAACCTGGACGAGTTCGATAACGTCGAGCTTTACCAGGGCACGGCTGAAGAAATCCTGTCTGGCCTGGAAGCCAGGCCTCAGGCGATCGTCGTCGACCCACCCCGGGCCGGTATCGACCGTTACGCGCTGGATGGCATCCTATCGTTAAATCCGGCAACCATCGCTTATGTCTCTTGTGATCCGGCGACGCTGGCGCGGGATGCCCGCCGTCTGGTCGAAGGGGGGTATCAACTGAGGCAGATCACGCCGTTCGACCTGTTCCCACAAACTTTCCACATCGAGAGTCTTAGCTTTTGGGATAAACGGTAATTTTCAGATCGACAGCAGTCGTTTATCAGGATTTGTTCGAAAATAACCTTGACATAGAACGTTTGTTCGATTATATTTGGCGTTAACAAAAAGCCCGATTCCGCAATCTTTCTAAGCCCAGTCTTGAAAAATGGTGTCTAAAATGAACCTGATCGAAATCGCCCGAAATGCAATTATCCGTCCGGAACCAGACGAACTTGACCTTTCCTACATCGAAGGTGAAGTGATCGAGGGGGTTTACCGGGATGATTACGTACAGCCGCCTCCCGTACCTTCGCTTTCCACGGTCTTGAATTCGTTGGGGCACCTCCCCTCTTACTCCGCATTGATCGGCCTTTGCGAGGACGGGATGCCCTTCCTGATGGACCTCTCCAATCCAGCTCCAGGGTCCATCCTGATCTCAGGCCAGCCAGGCAGCGGAAAGACCCGCTTATTGACCGCGCTCCTGACTTCGGCTGCCAGGTTGAACGACCCCCAGACGGTCAATTTCTGCCTGATCACACCGCAGCTTCACGAAGTCGAATCATTGAAGAAATATCCGCACTGCCTGGGTATCGCCGCGCCTTACGAGCGAACAGCGAGCGAGATGATTATCAAGTTGGCTGCCATCGCCGAGCAGAGGCGTAGCGGGCGGGAGCTCGGACCGGCTGTGATCCTGGCGATCGACGATCTGGCGTACTTAACCGGGGAGTACCTGGATTATGGCGTTTACGTACACCTGAAGTGGCTGCTGCAAAATGGTCCTGGATCGCTGATCTGGCCTGTGGCCACCCTGAGGAGCGATCAAGTCCATGCCATGGATCGCCGCCTGGTCGGCTCGTTCTCGACGAAGTTTATCGGCCAGTGGCATCTCGAGAACAACTCCCGAAGATTAAATGCAGCGAGCAGGACTTTTTCCGAACATCTCCTCCCGGAAGGGACGTTCGAAGTCCTTTACAACAACCAGTGGATCCGTTTTACGGTGCCGTCTGTTTAGACCTTGAAAAAATTTACGGAGAGCTGCCATGAACATTGGAATGCTTTGGTTCGATAACGACTCAAAATCTGACCTGGCTGCTAAAATCGAACGTGCCGCGATTTATTACCAGAAAAAGTACGGAAAACCCCCGAATCTATGTTTTGTCCACCCGAGCATGGCCCCCGTACAGCCAAAAAATGCACAGGCGGGATCAAAAGAAACGCCGGCCATCAAAGCCGGCAGTGTCGAAGTCCGCACCACGCGCTCTGTACTGCCGAACCATCTGTGGATTGGGATTAACGCAAACGGGTCAAACAACGGGCATGTTACGCCGTGAGGTCGGCGATCAGGGTGTCGAGGGCCAGGCTGGCCTCCATCTCGCCGGATTTGTTGGCAGCGTCCATCTCTAACAACCGCCTGTAAATCGATTCCAATGTCGGGAGAGTGAACTTTCGCGCCTGGCCTGCCAGCTTCTGCGCCACGAAAGGCTGGACCTTCAAAAGGCGGGCGATCTCCCTCTCACCGCCCCAATCCTCCAGGATCTCCTTCGCCAGCAGCAGCAGACGAAACTGCCTGACCACCATCCCAAAAATTGACAGTACCTCTTGTTCGGCCAGCAAGTGGTGAAACATCTTCACAGCTTGCTGGCCGTTGCGGTTCCCCAGGGCATCCACCAGAGCGAAGATATTCCCCACGCCTGCGGAAGGGGTGAGCAGGTCGACGTCCTCCGCCTCCACTGACCGGCTCAAATTGGTGTAAGCTAGCAGCTTCTGGATCTCCTGGTCGGCCAGGCGGACGTCTGAACCCACCAGGCTGGCCAACAATCCGGCTGCCTGATAAGTGAATTTTCCCCCTGCTTCTACTGCTCGTTTCTGGATCCAATCGACCATCGCCCCACCAACCGGGACGTTGAAGGAGCGCATCAAGACCCGCCCGCCCCCCGCCTTCAGCGCCCACTCCTCGAGCCAGTGGATCTTCTTCTTTTTCCTGGAAGCGTCATCGGTCAGTGGGCGGTGCTCGATGAGCACCAACGCGGTTGAGTCGGGAATTTTTTCCAGGTGCTCTAGAAATTTCCCGCGCGCCGGTTCGTTGGAAAAGAGCGCCAGCGGATGGGTGAGCACGACCAACCGGCGGGGTGCCAGGAACGGGACTGCGCTGGTCGCCGTTACCAGTTCGTTGAAGGAGGCTGACCTGCCGTCCAGGGTGCTCGTGTTCATCTCCGCTAAAGACGGATCGCCCAGCCTGGCCTTTAATTCGGCCACGAACTGGGCGATTGCAAACTCATCCTCGCCGTGCAACAGGTAGATCACCGGCGGGCTAACTGTCATATTTATCCTCGAGTCGTCACTCGATAAGCCCGGACTCCCCCTCGCCGGCTGGCGACGATCTCGGTCACTTCCAGTTCACCCGGGTGGCCGGAGGTGGTCACGTGCTCCTGTAAGAGAGACCCAAGGGGCTGCCCGAGGATCAACGCGATCGTTGCAAACGCCATCGCCATCGGCAGCCGCTCCACTTTGTCCCGGGTGCTCCGCCCTCCCCCGAGCATTGCCACCCCGGCCGCCAACCCCGCCAGGCTTCCGGCGGTGACAAAATTGGTGCCGCAGTTCTGGTGGACGGCCAGATCGTGCTCCCCGCTTCGCATCCGGCGGAGCGCCTCTTCAATGGCATCCTGCACCTCGTCGATTTGTACTTCACCAAGCAGCCAGAAGCCGCGCGCATCCGAATGCCCCGCCAGGTTCACTCCGGGGTGGTTTTTCGAGAGGATGTGCAGAGTCGCGTGTTCCAGGCCATGGTTGCGCCGGATGCGCGACATCGCCGGGATATCCATCAATGATTTGAAGAGGGGAGTTTCGAATACCGTCATTTTGTTCTCCGTTTCTTTAATATGTTTCCTTTGCCTGGCGATTGGCCAAAAGCAAGTTGATCAAGAACCAGGCATCCAAAGGCCAATCGCCTAAGCAAGCCGCCGTTCAGGTCTTTGTTCTCTCCAAATAACTATCGGCGGCTTGCCAGTGCCTAATTATAAGCGCGGAATCCTTCCGGGAATCTTTTAAATTCGTGCAATTTTACCCTTCCAACCCAGATGAACCAGCTTTATGGGGCCGAAACGGCTGCGGTGCCTTTCGATTCGGCGGCCGGGCGGTAAGCCGTCGCTTTGACGAACCCGGCGTACATGAGCACGACCCCCAAGAACTCGCTCAGGTAAAGCCAGTCTGCCAGGCCAGCCCGGATGAACGTGCCTGCCATCGCCGGCATCAGCGCCCCGGCCGCAATCAGGATGTTCCCGACCATGCGATCCATCAGGACGCGCTTTCGCCAGAAAATGAAAGCCGAGTAGATAGCCCCGCCGACCAGGCCGATCGTGCCGTAGACGTTCAGGAGGATGGTCAGGATGACCATGCCGGTGTTGCGTTCCAGGATGTCCTTGTACTGGCCGGAAATGGGCTGGTTGACGTTATATGCAGCTGCGGCGGTAGGATTGATCGGCGCAGCCACGAGCAGGGCGGCGGCAAGGAGCGATGCGACCGCCAGGACAATGGTGAGCGTTCTCGCCACACCCTTGCTCCGCACCAGCAGATGAATGGTCCCCTGGCCCAGCCAGGCCGCTGTCAGCATCGCGCCGCTCAGATACCATACCTTGAGCGCCAGCGGGTGGAAAACGAAGATCATCACCGCCTCGGTCAAAGTGCCCAGGCCGTAGAAGACCAGCCCAACGCCCCAGAGCAAGAGATGGGTCCCGCCGCGGCGGCGATAACGCTCGATGACGGCTACGACGAAAATAAACGTGACCAGCGTGGAAAACAACGAGATGTAGTGCATGGCTAGCCTCCAAACATCGACAACTACACTGCAGGGATTACACCCAGGACGGATAGAAGGACGAGGACCAGAGTCGCAACCAGGGCCAGGAACAGGATTCCAAGCAGCACTGGCACCAGCAGGTCCGACCATTTCGACGGAGAGAACCGCCTGCTCTCGCGTTTCACCGGCTGCCTCTCTGGTAGGCGTCGTACGTCTCCAGCAGTGTGATCTGGATCTGGTCGGTAAAGGCGTTGATCTTCCGGAACATATTGCCCCAGGCTCCCGGCAAAGGAACCGCCGCTCCTTCGTAAACTTCCAGCATGGAATCCATCAGGACGTTGCGGAAGAAGAGGAAGGCCATGGAGGCCTCTGCTGTGCTCAAGCCGCAGCGCCAGCCTCGCGAGGCATATTCGTAGCCCAGAGAGCGCGCTTCCGCTTCGGCCACCGGTTCATCCGAGGAGAGGAAGCCCAGCAATCCTTGCAGCAGATTCCGCCCGCTGCGCCTGTACTGGGCGCGAGCCTCCTCGTCCAGCTTCCGGTACCAGCCCTCCGATTCGAGCCGGCCTTCTCCAATCTGGATACGCGTGCTTCTCAATGCATTCTGCACGACCAGGTGACCTTCGTCCGGCGCATCTTTACGCTGAGATTTCATCCACAGATCCACTTCGCTGCGCTTGAAGCGGCGGTGGCCTCCCTGCGTGCGGTGTACAGGCAGGTATCCCTGGTCCGACCAGTTGCGCACCGTACTTGGGTGCACACCCAGAATCTCAGACGCTTCGCTTAAATTCAGCCATTCTCCTGGCATGTTACACCTGTTCTTTTATGATCCTAAATCACTGGTCATTAATCCGCAGCCAGAGCGACGCGTTCGACCAGAGGTGAATCCTGCGTTTGCTTGCGGAAGGCCGAAACGTCGATCCGGTAAAGCAGTATCAACGAGGCCAACAGCAAGGCTGCCAGGAAACTGAAAACGATCACGTAGGCAAATATCGGGTTAACCAGGATTTGAGAAAGCACATCCCGCAGGGCGCCCCCGATAACCGACCCGGTCAGGCGGGAGACGGCATTGGCCATGCCCCAGGCGCCGATGAACAGGCCAACCTTTCCCGGCGCAGTCATATCCAACATCAAGGAAAGGTTTGAGACCGTCGATAGGCCGGTTCCCAACCCGAGCAGCACGACCCCAACGTAAAACAAACCCTGGCTGAGCACGATCCCGCTGATCGCAATCAATCCAAACCCGACCAGGGCTCCCCCGCCTCCCCAGGCGGCGACCTTCCGCTTGGTAAACTTTCGTTCCAGGAATCCGGCGACCACCAGGGCAACCAGGGTAAATCCGCCCCAGATCGAGGTGATGCGGGTGGTCGCCCTGACCGACATCCCGAATGCCTCGCCTCCAAACGGTTCCAGGAGAATGTCCTGCCCGAGGAGAGCCGCAAGCAAAATCACCAGGTAGAGGAAGAACAGGGTTGCCTGCCGGTTCTCCAGGATAAACCTGGCGAAAGTCCCCCAGGAGTAGCGCGCCTCCTCGCTGGCCTCGATGCTTTCGAAAGGCCCTTCCAATTTGAACAGGCCGATCGCCCCGAAAAACAGCGCCGCCAGGCCGACCATATAGAAGGACCGGATGAGGGCTTCAGGTGAATAGGGATCCAACATCCGGCTGAGCCCGACCGCGGTGAGGATGATGCTGACGATCATCATGAACCACATCGTGGCAATCGTTTTCCCCCGCCCCTCCTCACCAGAAAGCTCAGAGGCCAGCGAGAGGTAAGAAACGGTGGCGAAGTTGAAACCCATCCCCCAGGCCCCGAAGGCCAGCAGCCCAAACCCTAAGCCGGCCCACCAATCTTCTGCGATCAGGAAAGCTGCCTGTGG
>DASWHG010000373.1:0-17498 GCA_036393315.1 Anaerolineales bacterium
GGCGAAGTCGAAGCGGTCGAGGGCCAGGCACAGGTCCAGGTCGGCGGCGGCGTACTCCGGCCGGGCCGGATCGGTAAACAGTTCGCCGGGCGCAGACTGCATAACTCGCTCCAGGTACGGGCTCGGGTCAGGAGTCTCCCCGGAAAGGAGCGCCTCCAGGTACTCGGCGCAGGCGGCGTCCTCGTCGCCCCAAGAGCCCGGGCCGCCGGGCCGGATGAGCCCGGGCCGCAGGCCGGTGATGACGAAGGTGACTTCTTCCGGAGCCAGCCGCCCCAGGTAGTTCACGGTGGCCCTGGCGTTGCAGAAGCTGGCCGCCAGGATCCGGTCCGCCAGGCGGCTGCGCACCACCCCCTGGGTGCCGGCGCTGGTACGCTGCACCAGGCTCAACCCGCGCAGATCCGCGGCGGTCACTTCGGCCGGGGAGTTGCTGAAATCGAAACCGGGGATGCGCAGGCCGTCCGCTTCGCCCATCAGGCGCAGGCCCGGCGAGCGCTCGCGCAGCGCCAGGGCTTCTGCCACCGTGCTCACCAGGGAGATGTCGCGGGCGCCGGCGGCGAAGGCGTAGGCGGCGGTCGAGAAGGCGCGCAGCACGTCGATGACGACCACCACGCCCCCGGCGCGCTCGCAGGTCTCCAGGGAAGCGCGCCGGAATCTCATGCCGGTCCGGGTTTTGGAGCAGGTAAAAACAAGATTTTCACCCTTTGGCGAAGGCCGGACACGTACCGAAGAATGTCCGGACCAGGGACGGCCGGACACGTACCGGAGGATGTCCGGACCAGGGATGGCCGGACACGTACCGGAGAATGTCCGAACCAGGGACGGGCCGGAAAGGTCAGGGATGGGCCGGATCAAAGCAAGCCCGAATCCGTGCCGGCCCGGACACGTACCGGAGAATGTCCGGACCAGGGACGGGCCGGCCCTCACCGGGCACGACCTGTCGAGGGCGCGGTAACGGCCCGCTACACCCGGTCCGGGTCTGCAGCAGCCAGCCGGCGATCAGTACGAAACCAGGCGAGGCAGCGCCTTGGCCTGGTCCACCCAGCTGCCGACCTGCCCCTGCGTGGGCAGCTTGCGGACCAGCTTCTTCTGCTGGTTGATGGCGACCAGCGTCTCGTACAGATTGGCCGGGTTGCGTTGGGCCAGCTCGGGCACCGTATCCACGCCGGCTTCTTCCAGCAGGTCGGAGTACTCTTCGCCGATCCCCTTGACCCGGAACAGGTCGGCCAGATTGACCCACTCGAGGATGAGGGTCTCGCTGACCCCGGAGCGGGCGGAGAGATCCTTGCGGCCCTTGGGGGTCGCCCCGCTGGCAAGCAGCGCCTCAGTCGAGCCGATGCCCTGGCCACGCAGCTTCTGGGCGTAAGATTCGCCGATGCCTTCGATTTTAATCAATGAGGTCATTTTGTATGTCTCCTTGTGGGATGAATAAGATGGCGCGGCGCGACCGCTGCGGATCATTCCGGCCACCTAGACCCGAGCGGCTTGCCGCTCTGCCGGGCTGCCCCGGTGGGGCCGAGGCTGCAACCGGCGGGATCAGGCTCGCCGGCCTCCCTTCAGGCTTTTCTGCAGGGACTGGAGCACGTGCCAGTCGCCGGCGGCGGCCAGGCGGGCCTGCTCGGCCCAGCTGCTTGGGTCCGCCAGGCGCAGGTCGGCTTCTTTCAACAATGCTTCGAGGCGGGCCGGGTCGGTCTCGGCCAGCTCGGCGAAGGTGGTGATCCCGGCGCCTTGCAGCAGCGCGGCGATCTTGGGGCCGATGCCCTCGATCACCGCCAGGTCGTCGGGCGCGGGCGGCGAGGCCGCAGGCTCAGGGGATGGCATCCGGCCGGCCGCCTGGTAGGTCTCTTCCGGCGGCCGGCGCGCGGTGTACCACCAGATGGCGATCACCAGGATCACCAGCACCAGCAGCAGCCACACCCACCACGGGATGCCGTTCCCTTGGGTTTGCTGGGCGTAAACCGAGAACAGCCCGGAGGAGAGGAATCCTGCGGGTGCACTGCGAGAACGACAGATTGGATAAAACATGGTTTTCCTCCTGCTTTTCGTAAATCCAATCTCCTGATGAATGAAAAATACAGCGATATCTTGTTTGGAAATGGGTAGAAATCAAGCTGCGGCTCGCCGCACCGGGTGCCTGTAAGTCTATTATCGCTTAAATATTTCTAACGGGCAATAGCCTCATGAGGATATGTTGTCGTGTTTTACGTGCGAAGCACGCAAAACACGACAACGTAAAAGACTTCAAAAAAAACGCAATAGCCCAATGAGGAAATCTACGGCCCGCTCACAGACCCGTCCTGGGCGATGATGGCAATGTCGACCCTTTCGCCGAGCTCCTGGGCGAATCCATGCGCCGCCTCCAGGTCCTTGCGGTCCAGGCTGACCTGGCGGATGACGGTGCCGGAGGCGATGGATGCCCGGGCCTGCTGCGGGCCGATCCAGCACACGATGGTGGGGCCTTTCTGGCCAGGGAACACGACCGGCTGAGAGGCGCCCTGCACAGCGACCGGGCCTCCCAGGGCGCAAAGCAGGCTACCGGCCTCGACATATGCTTCCAGCACGGCGTCCAACAAGGCGTCCGGGGCGGCGGTCTCGGCGGGGCGCCTGGAGCCCCTGGCCTGCACGACCGGCCCGGAGATGACGAAGCCGTTCTGGATCAGGGTGTTGGCGATCAGGAAGGTGCCGGTGATGCAGGCTGTCAGCACAGCGAATAAGCCGCCTATGAATGCCGCCCGCGCCTGGGTGGGTGGAGAATCCATTCTCTGAGAATCCATTCTCTGGAAACCTGTTCTCATGTCTGCCTCCGCTCAGGGCGCCAGTTCGATCTCGACGCTGGCAACGTGTACATCGCCCTCAAAAGCCGCGCTCAGGTCGCGCACCACGATCCGGCCCGGGCCGGTGGCGCTCACCTGGTAGGGCACGTCGGCGCTGAACGGGCCAGGAACCCCCATCTCGGCGGACTGCACCAGCACCGACTGCGAGCCGACTATGTGGCCGTCCGCGTCCAGGACTTCGACCAGCAGGGATTGTTCGAAACTGGCCAGGGCGAAGCCCTCCACATGGGCAACGCCGCCGCTGACCTGGGCAGTGAGGGCCGGCTGGTAAATGGCGATGCGCTCGCGGTGCGGCTCGACCTCGACGATGTTCGCATCCCCGGACTCGGCCAGGGTGACGCCCACGGAGCTCAGGTGGATGATGCCGCCGTCGCGGGCGCTGGAGTCGAACACCTGGATAAAGGCCTGGCGCTCCCCGCTGATATTAAAGGGGACCAGCACCTCGAAGGGCCCGCGCTGGCCGAGGTCGGCTTCGATCATGGCGGGGCCAATGGCCAGCTCGGTGCCGTCGTCGAGGACCAGGCGCACGCCCAGGTTCTGCTCGAAAGTCGGGTTGGCGATGCCGGCGACGAGCACCGGGCTGGTGACGCGCGAGCCGGGACCGGGCTGCTGGATCAGGATGGCTTCCTCGGGCCGGTCATCACCAGGTTGGGGTGGGGGCTCGGTTTGAACGGAGGGCTGCGTGGGGGTTTCCACCGCGGGCGCCTCTGTGGCAGGCGGCTGGGTCGAGGTGGGAACCTCCACGGTGGGCTCACCGGCCGGCGTCGGGGGTTCCGCCTGCCCAGGTGTAGGGGTGATCGTGCCCGGGAACGGGCTTGGAATCCCAAGGGTCGGCTCGACTGGAGTCGACTCAAACTCAGGGGTGCGAGGTGGGGCCAACCCCGGGGCGGGCAGGTTGCAGCCGGCCAACAGGGCGGCCAGGGCGATCATTTTGAGGATGTTACGCATCTTCTTCTCTCCATAGACTTACTTGACCAAGGGACATGGGATTCACTCCCCCGGCAAGACCGCGAAGGCATAGCTATCGGTGCTCTCCGGGGTGAAGAGCAGGGTGAACTCGCCGGCGTAGTTCGCCTCGGCAACCTGCAGGGCGCCATCCCGGTCGCCGGTCAGCAGCATGCGCCCCCCACCCAGCCAGTAGGGGTAGGCCAGGAAGTCCGCCAGTTCGACCGGCCCGGCGCAGATGTCGCCGAGCAGGGTACGGGCATCCTCGCTGCCGCCGGTGGTGTAGACGAAGCGCTGCGAGTCCGGAGCCCATTCCAGGAGATCGACCAGGAAGCCGGTCGTATAGAGCACGTCCTCCGAGCCATCCACGTTGGCCAGGTGCAGCTCCCGGTCGTTGGACTCCGGGGGCGCGTTCCAGTAGGCCAGGCGGGAGAGGTCGGGGGATACTTTAAATGAAGGAGCGAAGCCGGTGAACTCGGCCAGCTCGGCGGGCTCAGAACCGTCGGCGGGGACTTCCCAAAGGGAAATTGGGACGGAGGGGGTGTATTCTCGGTCCTGGGGCAGGGCCACCAGCAGGCGGCTCGAATCGGGCGCCCACCAGACCGGCGGGTAGAAGTAGTACTCGCCGAAGCCAATGGCGTGGTAGAGGAGGTCGACCGGCGCCGGCCGGCCGCCGGCTTCCAGGTCGTACAGGCTCAGGCTGTCGAGGCGCAGGATGGCCAGGCTCTTCCCATCGGGGGCGAAGACCAGCTCGCCGCCGGTCCCGGCGGGGAAGAGCACGCTACCCCGGCCGGTGCCGGCGTCCACCTGGTAGACCTGGTCCGGGACGTAAATGAAGATGCCCTCGTCGTAGGTGGGAAAAGCGCCGTAGACCAGCCGCTCCGTGCCGGGGATCCAGTTCAGGCCGAAGGGGACCAGGCCCTGGGGTTCGGGATCGACGGTGAACTGGGCGCGCAGCTCGTCGACGGAGACCAGGCGGCGGGAGCCGCCGCCGTCCAGGCGGGCGGCCCACAGCTCGGCGTTGCCCGGCTTGACCTGGTGGGTAAAGGCGACCAGTTGGTCGGCGACCAGTTGGTCGGCAACCCGCTGGCCATCGGGGGAGAAGTCGTCCAGGGCCAGGCGGCCGGTCAGCTGGCCGTCAGCAGCCAGCGGGCGCGGCTCGCCCGGCGCGCGGCCGTCTCCAAGGGAGATGGCCCAGAGCTGCACCGCCCCGCCGCCGGGCTGGGTTACGTACACGGCGGTCTCCCCGTCTGGGGAGAGGCGCACCTGTTCGATGTCCCCGGCCTCGGCCAGGACGAGCGGCTCGCGGACCTCGTCCCAGAGAAGCAGCTGCCCGGCCTCTGCGTAGACCAGGCGAAGCTGCCCGAAGGGCTCTACATCGCCGGTCTCCGGGATCGGGCAGGCGGAGAAGGCGCCGGTCTCGCTCTCACCCGGGGAGGGTGCGGGGAAATCAGCCTGAATGGCGGCCCGGAAGTCGGCGTAGGGGAGCCAGGGGACCAGGTAGACGTTGAAGGGCCGGCCGTTGGACTCGAAGAGGAAGTCGCCCACGTTACGGGGCAGCGGCTCCATGAACTCGGCCAGCTCGGCGCCCTCCAGGTAGGTCGCCCAGGGACGCTCCTGGCTGGCGTTCTGCAGCAGCTCGGGCCCGAACGGCCACTCGTAGACCACGCCCTCCGCGCCAGTCCGGGGCGATATAAACAGGGTGGCGGCCTGGGGCTGGTAGGGCCCGGCCTCGGGGTGCTGGTAGCCCTCCAGCAGGTCCCCGATCCCTTCATAGGCAGCCGGGTCGTTGGCGAAATCGGCGTAGATCTTGACCTCGTGCAGCTGGCCGGAGGGCAGCCGGCCGCGCAGGATGGTGTACGAGGCGTCCATCACGCACATGCCCTGCCCGCCCGGGTTCTCGCAGAAGTCGGTGTGGCTCTCGAGGCGGGGCAGGCCGAGGTCCAGGGCCTGGTTGAGGAGGTCGACCGACTCCTCCTGGGTGAGCTGCACGGCCACCATCACCTCGTCCTCGAAGGACTGGCCTTCCAGGCGGTATATCAGGGTGCCATCGGCATACAGGGTGAAGGAGGGTACGCGGCCGTAGGGGACCATGGTCTCGATGCGGAAGAAGGTGGGTTCGTAGTCTTTCTGGAGCAGGACGTCGCCGGGCTGGAGGGCGGCCAAGCTGGCCAGGGTAAAGGCGCCAGGCCTTTCGCCTTCCGGGCTGGGGGTCGGCTGGTCGACCGGAGTCGGGCCGGCAGGAGTCGGCTCGGGGGTGGGCGAGGCCGGACCGCAGGCGGCCAGGAACAGGCCGAGCAGCACGGCGGACAGCAGGGGAACGGATAAGGACCGGTGTGGTTTCATCAGGATGCCTCTCTCAGTTCGGAAAACAGTAAAGGTCGATTCTACCAGAACGGGCCGGTTTAATAGCTGGCTTCCGGGGTGGTCGCTGGGCATGTTGCGGGTCTCCCGGTTACCTAACAAGACGCCGGTTGAGAGGGGAAAGTTCCCCGGAGGGTGAAACGATAGTTCTCAAACCCAGATAGCAAACCAACAAGATTGATAAGCAAAAAAACCAGTTTCATATCTGTTCACTCAGAATTGCTTATGGTAAACTTTCGAAGACAATTTTTTTCTCATAAATAGAAAAATCGGCAATTTATATCTAATTTTCCCGGCATACCGGTCCTCACAGGGGGAATTGCTTTTACCACCGTTCAAAATGTCGAGAAGGAAGGGAAACAAATCCATGATCAAAAGGTTTCAACATCGAGAGGGACATTGAAGGCGCAGATGAATGAACAGGTAAACTGGCTGAAGGTGCTCTCAAGAATCGGGCAGAGCCTCACTTCGACGCTGGATCTGGATGAAGTTTTACGGCGGATCGTCGAAGCGGGTGTCCGTCTCACCCAGGCAGAAGAAGGCTTCCTGGCGCTCCTGGATGAAAGCAATGACCAACTTTTCTTGCGAGCGGTAAAGAACATCGACCACACGAGAAGCAGTACCATGCGCATCCCGGTCAGCGATTCCCTGGTTGGACAGGTGATCGCTACCAGGCGACCACTGCGGATCAGGCAATCGGATCAGGAACAGCCGCTCAAGGTAAGCACCGGTTTCCTGGTGCGCAGTCTTTTGCACGTGCCCATCCTGTCGAAGGGCCAAGTCCTGGGCGTGCTATCCATGGACAACCAGGCGATCCGGCGCGACTTCACCGAGGTGCACGAGGCGATGATCACCTCGCTCGCCGATTACGCCTCCATCGCCATCGAGAATGCCAGCCTGTACGAGCAGGCCCAGCAGGAAATCGCCGAGAGAGTCCGCGTGGAAAGCGCACTGCGGGAGAGTGAGAAGCGCTACGAACTGGCGGTGCGTGGTGCAAATGATGGTCTCTGGGATTGGGATCTACAGACGAATAAAATTTACTTCTCCCCCCGGTGGAAGTCGATGATCGGCTACCAGGACGATGAATTGGGTGACAGCCCGGATGAATGGTTCAACCGGGTCCATCCGGAAGAACTGGAACGTTTCAGGTTGGAGATCTCCGCTCATCTCGAAGGGGTCACTTCACACTGCGAAAACGAATACCGCATGCTGCATAAAGATGGCTCTTATCGCTGGATGCTCTGCCGGGGACTGGCGGTCTGGGAGGAGAACCGGGTGGCAACCCGCATTGCAGGTTCTTTGACCGATATCACCGATCGAAAGTACGCGGAGGATAAATTAATTTACGATGCATTTCACGATGCCCTAACCGGGCTGCCGAACCGGGCCTTATTCCTGGACCGTCTGACCCTGGCGATCGAGCGAGCCAAACGGCGGGAAGACTATCTCTTCGCGGTGTTATTTCTGGACCTCGACCGGTTCAAAGACGTCAATGACAGCCTCGGACATCTCGTGGGGGACAGGCTGCTCATCGCGATCGCCGAGCGATTGCAAAAAGGCCTGCGCACGACCGACAGCGTGGCGCGCCTGGGCGGTGACGAGTTTGTGATCCTCATCGAAGATATCACGGACTACCAGGGAGCGACACGCGTGGCCCAATGGATTCACGAACAACTGGCTGAGCCTTACGAGATGTTCGAGAACGAAGTGCTGGTTACCACCAGTATCGGGATCGTATTCAACAACCAGGAATATAACTCCCCGGAAGACATGCTCAGGGACGCCGATATCGCCATGTACTACGCCAAGGCGAACGGCAAGGCACGCTACGAGATTTTCGACCCGGTCATGCGAAGCCGGATCATGGAGCGGCTGGCTTTAGAGTCGGAACTACGCCAGGCGATTGGACGCAACGAACTGGCCGTGTATTACCAGCCGATCGTATCGCTGGAGAGCGGCCAGTTAATGGGATTTGAAGCCCTGGTCCGCTGGCAAAATCCCGCCCGCGGCCTGCTCCGCCCAGCCGAGTTTATCCACCTGGCCGAAGAGACCGGGTTGATCATTGAGATCGACCGGTGGGTGTTGCGAGAGGCATGCCTCCAGATGAGCGAATGGAAAAGAAATTTCCCAGAAGCGCTCCCATTAACCATCAGCGTCAACATGTCCGGCAGGTATATCACTCAGCCCGATCTCATCCCAACGATCGCACGGGTCTTGAACGAGACCGGCCTCAACCCAGAGAACTTAAAGCTCGAGATCACGGAGAACGCAATCATGGAGAACAACCAGGCCACCCGAGAAGCGTTTGCCCGGCTGCAATCCATTGGCATCCAGATTCAGATCGATGACTTCGGTATCGGCTATTCCTCGTTGGGCTACCTGTCTCAATTTCCGGTCAACGCCTTAAAGATCGACCAGTCCTTTGTCAGTAAAATGGATGAGGACAGCAGCCACATGAAAATCGTCCAGGCAATCGTCTCGCTAACCCATCGCTTGGGCGTGGGAGTCATCGCCGAAGGCCTGGAAACCAGCAGCCAGCTGGAACAGCTCAGAGCGCTGAATTGTGGGTACGGCCAGGGGTACCTGATTTCCGAACCCCTCGACCATGAGAGCGCCCAGCTGCTGCTATCGGAATTGTTCACCTTCCCTCAGGAAGCAAATTTCGGGAAGGAGCTCCAACCCGCGCCCGTGGGCGCTGCCAAAAGCCCGGATCTGTAAGCTCCGGGGGCTAAGGTGCGAAGGCCTGCCGGCCCGTTATCCAGCCCGGATGGGCTTTGCACGAGTAGCCCGGCGTCTTCCCAGCGCCGGGCGGGCAAGGTCGGCAAGATAAGATAAGTCACGGATAGGTGTACTCGCAGCTATTGTAAACGGCGCCCCCATAGCAGTGATCGGTGCCCTGGTCTCCAGAGAGCGTATCCGCTCCCGGACCGCCCAGGAGGACGTCGTTCCCATTATCCCCAAAAACGGTATCATCCCCCTCGCCACCCAGGATGCAGTCGTCCCCGTTCAAGGCGCTGATCGTATCGGCCCCTGGGCTGCCGATGATCAATTCCGACTTTCCACTCCCTTTAAAGTTTCCGGATCCGGTGACGATCCCGGTTAAGTTAAGCGACTGGCATTCAACAGGTTTTAAGTCGTTCGCCGAAATAGGCCTGCGGTGGTCTGCCAGCCGGGTTGTCTGAATCTGGTTCGAAGCGGCGATTGCAGAGAACAGATTCGATACCAGGATGATCCCCAACCCTAAGATCACCAATCTTACCAGCGATACCTTGATCGACCGCATTTTCCCTCCATAATCCCCGGAACGCTATCCTATCACCAGTTGTTACTTTTCAGCAATAACTGGGTCATCTCATCTCCAGAGATCGGTTTCCCAAGGAGATATCCCTGAACGGCATAGACATCATTTCCCTGGAAAAACTGCAGCTGCTGATCCGTCTCAACCCCTTCGACGATGACCTTTAAACCCAGGCTCTGCGCCACAGAAATCCCCAGGGCCACTACGGAAGGGATTTGCGTGCTCGATGCTCCGTCTTTATTGATTAGATGGACCTTCAAACAGTTAATCGGCAGGCGGGCCAGGATATTCAGCGGGATCTTTCCGGAGAAATTATCCATGGAAATCGAGATGCCCATTGTTTTCAGTTCATTGAGAAAGGCCAGCTTATCCTCGGAAGCCTCGATCAGGTCGAATTCCGTAAATTCCAGTTGGACGGAGGCCAGCGGGATTCCTGAACTGCCAATCAAATTCACGATCCTGCTGAAGGATTCGTGCCCCAATGCACGCAGGGAAAGGTTGGCCGAGAGGACCAGCTCCGGAGCGCCCATTTCCTTCCAGGTCGTGATTTGAGATAACCCTTGTTTAAGCATCCATCCATCCAACGTCTCGATCAGGCCGGTTTCAAAAGCCGAATTGATAAACTGGTTCGCCGAGACCAGCCCTCGTTGCGGGTGGTTCCAGCGGATCAGCGCCTCGACGGCCACGATGGACTTCTCCTGGAACGAGATGATCGGCTGGTAATGCACCAAAAATTCATAGCGGCTCAGCGCCGCAGAGATCTCATCCTTGATCTGGGTGAGAGAAGATACCCACAACCTGGCCGGCTGTTCTTCCGAATGGAACCGGTACGTCATCCCATTCCCCTGTACCAGGTAGCCCTGGAACTGGCCATCGGTCGAGTGCAAGATCATGGAATCGTATTTCTCTGCCAACTTGGCCAGGTCATCGACGCTCGACACATCCAACAGGTTTACGGAAGGCTGTAGATTTTTCCCCTGGACGTCGACCAGCATGTGCCCATATTTCATGCGGATGGCAAGATCTTTGTTGCCGGCGGTCGAGCCACGATAATACTTGTTCAAAAAGATCATGGTGGAGATGGACAGCCCCATGCCCATCACGGAAAGCAAGCGCGCCAGGGGGATCCCAAGTTTAAGACTTAAGAATGGCAGGCTGTTCACTTCTTGATAGGGATCCGGGATGGAACCCGAGGCCGACACGAACATGGGTCGATCCGCGGGGTCGCCCTCTTCCAGCCACAGGTGCAGGCGATCCGACATGAAAGTCAATTTCGGGCTGAAATCCGCCTGAAAGTCTTTCCCTTGCAACCTCCCGGATATCGAGGTTTCGGACACGATGTCTAACCAGTATCTCGATTCAGAGATGCCGGTGCTCCGGTAGACTTCTTCGATGAGCCTGTCGAACTGGCAAACATCCAGGTCCGTATGGGCCTGGTAGGTATTCCCCTGGAAGGACTGTTCGGGCTGGAGAATTATCTTTCGTTTCCAGCCGCTGGGGGTGTTGATCTGTGCATAGAGGGTGTATTTTCCCGATAATCCCTCGGCCCGCTCGCCGACAAAACGGTACTGGAATCCCGCCTGTACCTGGCACACCAGCTGCAGGAACAACGGGTCCCCGGATCGAATGACGTTCGATTCGTAGACACCCGCAGGGGCCTCGCCTGAGTAAGAAAATTCGCCCTGCTGTTCGTAGGGGATCTCTCTCGAGACGGTCCGCCAGACCGGGTTCATGAAGGCGAAAACACCCAGGATGAAAGAGACGAGGGCCAGGGTCCCCAGGATCATCATCATCTCTTCGATTTTGATGCCCAGGTTTTCCTGGAGCATTCTTTCCAGGAACAGAGGGATGAGCCTCCCCGGTTTTCTCCTGCCCTGAGATCGAACCTTTTTCTTTTGGACCACCCCAATCACGCTCCCGAGGCCGGCAACCAGCATCAGCTTAATGGGAATCACAAACTTCTGCGCGGCCTTCCCGACACCCGGCAGATGGAACCATTCTTTGCCGACGATTTCATCGTACGCAGGGGCGTAAGCGTCGACCCAATCGTTGTTGTCACCCTGCAAAGTAAAGCGGCCCCGGTCTTCGGCTACGATCCGGTGAAAGGCGTAAGAATCCAGATCGGGCGTAAAGTAGGCAACTGCATCCCCCACCCGGTAATCTCTTCCTTCTCGAAGGACGACCAGGTCTCCCGGATGGAAACCCGGTTCCATGCTCGTACCATCGATGATGATATAGGCGACCCAGCCTCCATATCTGACAGGCAGGAAAATAACCCAGGCGAGAATTGCAAGGGCAAGAACCGTCGCGCAGAGAACCACTCGCACCCATCTTCGACTACCGGCCATATCTTTTCAAGAGCCTCTCTGGAATCCAGTATGGGCGGGATGAAACCGTCCATGACCAGCCAGACCGCCGGCGTTTAAACCCCTTGTCCCCGGCGATCCGGCCCGTTATTCGGTTAAGTCCAACGTCTACTGCGCGGCAATGACTTGCAATTCGTTTGCTTCCGTGATGGTAACCGCTCCGCCAACATCGCAGGACCAGTTGTACCCGGCGGTATTGGTGCAGTCGTAATAGGTGGCGCCGGTTGAATCCAGCTTGATTTTCACCGTCGATGCCGCGGCATCCAGGGAAAGGGAGACCGAATCGATATTGCGCGGGTCCGAGGTAGACAGGTTGTAGGAAACGTTCTCTACGACGTAACCGCTGATGGTAGCAGAGCCGTAACCCGCGCGGTTGGTGGGAACGGTGTTGCTCGCGGTGTAAGCATAAGCGATACTGGCGAGGAACAGGATAACGATGAGGCTGACAAACAAGCGGACCAATCGAACTGATTTCATAGCGATCTCCTTGGTTGTAAGGTATGGAACTGCACGAGGATTCCTTCGGACCCTTGTGAACGGTCGAGCCGGATTCTTTTCGTACGATGTCCTAATTGTGCTATAAACCACGCAAAAGTACCATTTTTTACAAATTAATACTTCTTTTCATTCTTGCAAAGCAGAGATTTCAGCCAAAGGACCCAGCCAACCCAATGGAATCCGCGTTCTCCGCGTCCCATCTCTGTGTCGTCTGCGCCGGCCAGGCCGGGGAAGAGACCTTACATTCGCGTGTATTCGCGTTCATTGGCGGTTCTCGAGAAAGACCTTTCAACCGCGAATGGACGCGAATGAACGCCAATGGCACGCTGATGAGCATGGCTAGACGCGGAAAAAGATTCACCGCGAAGATCGCGAAGAACGCCAAGTTTAAGGACGGCAAGCGGGCGAGCTAGGATCCGTGCGAAGGGATGAACAGGGTAATTTTTTCTCCTCGCCCTCAGCGAGGCAGGATCAGGAAGTTCTCCGTCACAGCGTAGAGCAGGATTGACGCAAGCAGCAGGCCGCTCAGCCCGATCAACCCCAGGTTAAGCAGCTGGCCCCGAACCTGGATGGTGCTGACCAGTATCCCTGCCTCGAGCTGGAATTGCACACGCAAAACGGAGACCAGATTAATCACAAGTGCCACACCCAGCCCGCCCAGAATCAGCGCCGGGCTGAACAGGAAGGTCTCAATCCCCAGGCTTTCCACGACATTGACCAACCCAGTCGATCCAAAGCCGGTTTGCAGGACGCCGCTGGTGACCAGCACCAGGGAGGGAAGGATCAGCGCCAGCCCCAGGACAGCCAGTTTCAGATTGCTTTTCATCCGTTTGCTCCTCAGTAATGCATTGCTTGTTAAATGAAACAGGGCTGGGGCAGAGCGCAACAACTCGCCCCAATACCAGCGCCGCGCCTGTCGATAGCCCACCCTGGAAGCATGACCGTAATATGCTTCGGCCAGATCGCCCAGGACGGCCTCCCGCAGGTTTGGGTCAACGCCCTGCAGCAGGCGGCTCAACAGCTTCTCGGCCAGTTCCGGGGGTGGGGGAAGGCCCGTATGGTTCGAGGGAGTGTCTGGCATCCGTCGCAAATTTCAGGCCTTACCTGCCTGGTACCGGGGCAGATCACCGATGCCAGACCATAATGTGTCGTGGAGTTTTTCGGTTTCCTGGAGGGCAGCCAGGCCCCGCGGCGTGATCTGGTAAAAGCGCTTGCTTCGCCCGCCTCTTTCCGGAGTGGGCTCGCCAGCATACGAGCTTAAATATCCAGCTTTGTCCAGCCGCTCCAGGGGCACATAAATGGCCCCAACGGAAAGCGATTTTCCCAACACATTTTCCAGGTACTCGCGGATAGCGATCCCATAGGCGTTATTGCCCAGCCGGATCACTCCCAGCAGGATCATTTCTTCGGTTCGGGAGAGCAGTTCAGTCATAAGCAAGTCCAGGGGATAAATATATTCTATATAATAGAACTAATCCCAGATTCTGTCAAGAGCGGCTTGACGAGTACTTCTTGGCCGCCGCCGAACCTGCTCCGCTGCGCTTAGGTCCGATTGCGCACAACCCCTCTCAGCGGAAAAGGCTTTTCCTGCGCAATCGGCGGCGCCGCTGCGCTTGGGGGGCGCCGTTCCACTCAGCGGGAAGGCCAGTGCTGCCATCGGGGAAGAGACCTTACAGGCGCGGAGGATTGGGCATCAGGTCGCCCCAGACACGATGCCTGGGGCGAATGGTTGCTATCTGTACGAGCACGGGTTCGGGCAGCCTTGATGCTGACCGGCTCGGGAGTGGCCTGGTAGAGATGTAAATTGAACGGTAAGCATTGCGCCTACTCAGTTTTCTAAATTCGCTAACCGCTGATGTCACAAGTACATTACCATAGAGCCATTGACTCCCTAAAAAAATTTTATATAATTCTATTAGGGTCGAAATAGGCTAATTTCCATCAAAGTCAATACAAATACATAGATCCTCGTGCTGTGGAGAGATGGAGTGCCAACACGAAGATGCATCCAAACTCAATTTCAGGATCAGAAGCCTGTGAATGCGAGATGCATCTTGATTTAAGCGCATGGAATTGGAAACAGGAAGGAGGTGATGAGCCGAAGATTTACCTGACTGTGGTCGATCCATGAAATCCGAATTTAATTTACCGCCAGAGGAGTGAAAAAGATGATGTACAGGTTTAGATCTAAGGTTATCGTCGGGCTGGTATTGCTGGCCTTAACCATCATGCCGATCAGCAGTGTATTTGCGTTACCCCCCACAGTGGGGGAGGCCGTGAGCAGTTTTGCCTACACCCAGAACATGCACCCGCTGGGTTTCTCCTTCCGTGAAAACACGCCGAGCCCCTTTACAGCCAACTCGGATTTCGCCTTCTGGGGTAACTATGCCTACCATGGTAACTACGATGGGTTCCGCGTTATAGACATCTCCGCGCCGGCCAACCCGGTGGAGGTGCTCGACTACCGCGACTGCGCCGGGAACCAGGGCGACGTGATCGTCTGGGAGAACGTCCTGGTGCGCTCGTGGAACTCGCCTGCTCCTGCTGGTGCCACCTGTGACGGAGAGCCGGTGCTTCCGGGCGTGTTCGGTGCTTGGGAAGGGCTCCACGTCTTCGACATCAGCGATCCAACCGACCCTGACCTGGTGGCCTCCATCGAGACGGAGTGCGGCTCGCACACCGCGACCGGCGTACCTGACCTGGCCAACGGCCGGTTGCTGATCTATAACAGCCCCTCCAGCGGCGCCTGTCCGGGTATCGACATCGTCGAGGTCCCGCTCTCCGATCCTGCCAGCGCCAGCTACCTGCGCTTCGAGCCGGCCGGCCGTTCCTGCCACGACACCGGCGTCATTCTCGGCGATGTCAACCTGGCTGCCTGTGCGGGCGGCAACGGCTTCTCGGTTTGGAGCCTGGGCGGCGCCAGCGGCGGCTCGCTGGAAGATCCCATGCAGCTCTACTCGCGAACCATCGATGGTGTCGGGATCGGCCACTCGGCTTCTTTCACCTGGGATGGCAACGTGCTTATCTTCGGCCACGAACCGGGCGGCGGTGGCCAGGCACAGTGTCAGGAATCGAGCAGCGTCACGAACCGCTCGCTCTTCTTCTTCGATCCGCCCACCGGCGATTTACTCGGCACCTTCGTCCACCCCCGGCCGCAGACCAATACGGAGAACTGCACCTGGCACAACTTCAACGTCGTGCCAAGCGATAAGCGCTACGTGCTCTTCGCCGGGAATTACCAATCCGGCATCTCTGTGGTCGAATTCACCGATCCCGCGAACGCCTTCGAGATCGCCTATGCCGATCCGGCGCCGCTTTCCACCGAGAGCCTGATCCTGGGCGGCGACTGGTCATCTTACTGGTACGACGGGTTCATTTACGAGTCCGACATCACCCGCGGGCTCATCACCTGGAACCTGAGTGACAACGTGGTCGCCGGCGCGAAGAAGCTCGGCCACCTCAACCCCCAGACGCAGGAGTTCTCCTTCCCGTTCAAGGGGACGGCCTTCGGCAGGAATAAGGCCGCTGCCGACCAGCAAGGTTTCGTCGTCTTCGGCGAAAGCGCTCCCGGTGACGTTTCCGGCGGCGAAGGCGGTGGAGAGGACTTCGGCGGCGAGGGAGGAGATTAGCCAGCCACTCGTTCGTTTTGTCAACGGGAGGGCGGCCTTCTAGCCGCCCTCCTTCTTCATGCCGTGAGTTACAGTCCAGATCCCGCTGCACTTACCCAGGCACGAAACGACTTTTCCCCTGCTCGACTGGAAAGCGCCCTGTCCGTTCGATCTTTCATCTAAATTCTCCAAATTGCGCCATCCTCAATTGGAACAATCCTGTTTCCTTTATCGTTGTAGATGGAACGATCTGGTTTACCGGTATAAGCGCTTTCGACGCCTTCGCTTCTTCTTTCTTCCCCTCCAGCAGGATGCCGTCCGGGAAGGCGCGGGACGCCAGATCATGTTTTCCCAATCCATTCATATTGTCGCAGAATACGATAAGGAGAAAATCCATGTCTACGCGTGTGGATGCACCCATACCCGGATCGATCTCCCCCACCAGGAGCATCCTGGCCCGCCGTCCCCTCCTGGCCTACTTCCTGCTCGCCAGGCAGCAAGTCCCCATCACTGCGGGTATGCTCGTTCCCTAGACACAGGGATCACTTGGACCTACGGGTCGATCGCGATTCGATCTTGCCAGCGCCGGTTCATGTTTACCTCACCTCAGCTAATCGTGATATGATTGTTTTACGGTTTGACAGCGATCGTTCTCGGCCTGTTCGTAAGGCGTGACCGCTGCACCTCGCCCCGACCAACTTTCTTTTCCCTCGTAGCACAACGCAACCTACTTCGACGTTAATCGCCTGTTTCCGGGCCGGGAGGACGTCGTCTCCGAAAAACCATCTGACCATTCTGGGAATTGAGCCTGGAATGGCTCTAGCTGTTTAAGCCGGGTATGAAATAGCCTTTCCAGCGTGCCTACACGAGGAAACGGCCGGGATGGAATAGCCCGGGAAGGGAGGTGAAAGGACAGGAAGATGCGTTTTCAGGTTGTTCGGTTTGTTAAGT
This sequence comes from Anaerolineales bacterium, assembly GCA_036393315.1. Lineage (GTDB taxonomy): Bacteria > Chloroflexota > Anaerolineae > Anaerolineales > UBA4823 > DASWHG01. The sequence continues at coordinate 16,862 of DASWHG010000373.1, forward strand.
AGATCATACGATTTCGAAAGGGGATAATGAGATGCGAAATACGACAAGGACAACTTTTCTGGCCATCCTTTCTGTAATGCTCCTGCTGGCAGTTGCACTGCCGGCGCAAGCGCATCCAACGGGCCTGGACGTGGGTCAACGTCGCGCCCTGGATCAGTATGCGCACGATACCTGGCAATCCTTCGTCGCCATGACGGATCCGGATAATGGACTGCCCGCCGATAACGTCAGCGCGGAGGGCGTCCGGGCCGGTTACACCTCGCCCACCAATATCGGACTGTACGTCTGGAGCACGCTGGCGGCGCGCGATCTGCAAATCATCAAACCTGCAGAGGCGCGCCTGCGGATCGGCAAGGTGCTGGACATGCTGGAGACAATGGAGCGCCACACCTTCACTGGCCAGTACTATAACTGGTACGACCCTTCTACCGGCGAGAAGCTGACCGTCTGGCCTCCCAGTGGGGATCCGGTTTATCCATTCTTGTCCAGTGTGGACAACGGCTGGCTGGCTTCCGCCCTGATCATGATTACCAACGCCGTTCCGCAGTTGCGCGACCGGGCGCAGGCCATCCTGGACAGCATGGACTTCGGCTGCTATTACGACCCGAACGCTCGCGGCCCGGATTTAGGCGCTGGC
>DASWHG010000374.1:0-13099 GCA_036393315.1 Anaerolineales bacterium
GGAAACCGCTGATGGAGAAATGGTGCCAGAGCACCGACCGGGACGTACGCTGGGTGATGCGAGAGAACTTGAAGAAGAACCGGCTGGCCAGGATGGACCCGGAGTGGACGGCGAGCTGGCAGGCCCGCCTGGAAGGGAAGGGAAAAAATTGAGAAACTCCTGATCGTCTTCCCCTCCTGGCAGGCCGCCTACCCCGGTGCGGCCGCAGGCGTGCTCTCCATGCGCGGGGCCGCCAACCCGGAACGGCATCCGGCGCTCGACCAGCGCAAGGCTGCGCTGGAGCGCGAACTGCGGACCCGCTTCGCCGGAAAGGACAGGGCTGCGCTGGAAGCGCTCCCCGAGATCCAGGCTTACACTGCCTATTACAAACACTTCAAGAAGACCTACCACGTGCTGCTGCAGATCGAATCGGTTGCATTGAAGGACAAGCCTATCCCACAGGTGGCCGCCCTGGTAGAGATCATGTTCATGGGCGAGTTGCAAAACCTGTTGCTGACGGCAGTCCACGATCTGGATGTGATCCAACCACCAGTCCGCCTGGAGATCGCCCGGGGCGACGAACGCTATACGCTGCTGCGCGGCGAAGAGCAGGCCTGCAAGCCCGGGGACATGATTATGGTGGACGGCGAGGGCGTGATCTCGAGCGTGATCTATGGTCCCGACCTGCGCACCCGGGTGCAGCCAGGCACGCAGCGGGCCCTTTTCGCTGTGTACGCGCCGCCCGGCATCGGTACAGAGGCCGTCCACCGGCATCTGGAAGACCTGCGGGACAACGTCCTGGCAATCGCTCCGGAGGCGGAGGTAGAAGCGCTGCAGGTGTACGGCGGCGACTAGGGCGATCACCTTTATAATCAAGTAGGAGAGGCCCCCGCAGCCCCGCTCTGGCAGGTCAGCACACAGCAGGCTGCCGGTGCAAAACCTGATGGGAGAGCAACGATTGGAGCCAGGCAGAGACCCCAAAGAGATCGTGCGCACGGGTTACGACCGGATTTCGGAGGTCTACCGCTCGGCAGACTTCGATTACGAGGGCTCCGGGTATCAAGAATGCCTGGCGGCGCTGCTGCCGCGCCTGAAGCCCGGATTGCAGGCGCTGGACCTGGGTTGCGGCTGCGGCATCCCGGTCAGCCGCATCCTGGCAGGTGAACATAACCTGACCGGGGTCGACATTTCACCTGTACAGATCCAAAGGGCGCGCGATCTGGTGCCGTCCGGGGAATTCATCTGCGCCGATATGACCGAGGTCGAGTTCGAAGCCGGGAAGTTCGACGTAATCGTGGCGTTCTTCGCCATTATCCACGTGCCGGTCGCCGAGCACCCAGCGCTGTTCCAAAAAATCGCTCGCTGGCTCAAATCGGGCGGGCTGCTGATGTTCTCGGTTGGCCACCAGGCCTGGACCGGTACCGAACCGGATTGGAAGGGGGCCGAGATGTACTGGAGCCACGCTGATCCCGAGACCTACCGGGAATGGCTGAACACCCTGGGATTCGAGATCGTGTGGGAGACCTTCCTGCCGGAGGGGGACGGCGGTCACCCGGTGATCCTGGCGGAGAAGAGAACGGCGGACGAGACGAACGCGCCGCACCCAAGGAGGCTAAATGCCTGAAGAATCAACCGGAACCAGACGCTTTGTCGACGTCAGCCACACCGTGGAGGACGGCATGATCACGTACAAAGGCCTGCCGCCTCCGCTCATCTGCGACTACTGGAGCCGGGAGTACTCGAGTCAGTTCTACACTGGAGACACCGAATTTCAGATCGGCAAGATCGAGATGGTCGCTAACACCGGCACGTACATCGACAGCCCTTTCCACCGCTACGCAGAGGGGACCGACCTCGCCGGGCTCCCGCTGGAATCGCTGGCGGACCTGGAGGGGCTGGTGGTCCGGGCCGCCAGTCTCGGGCGGGCCATCGACCGGGAGGCTTTTGCCGGGTTGGAGGTGGGAGGAAAGGCGGTGTTGGTCCACACCGGTTGGGATGCGCACTGGCGCAATGACCAATACTTCGAAGGCCATCCATTCCTGACGCGGTCAGCAGCCCAATACCTGGCCGAGGCCGGGGCAGCCCTGGTCGGGATAGATTCGCTCAACATCGACGACACGGCAGACGGCGAGCGGCCCGCTCACACGATCCTGCTGGGGGCCGAGATCCCGATCGTCGAGCACCTGTGCGGTCTGGACCGTCTGCCTGAGGCGGGCTTCCGCTTCTTCGCCGTGCCGGTGAAGGTCAAAGGGTTCGGCTCGTTCCCGGTGCGGGCGTACGTAAAGCTGGACTCGAACCCTGGCAGTTGAAACTGCACCTACGAAGTACACAAAGCCGACCTGCGTCGGCTAATTGAGCCTGTTCAGGCCGACTTCATCCAACCTTTAGCTGCGGCTCATCATTATGAGAGAGAAGGAAATGCCAGACGAAACCATTCCCACGAAAGATTCGCCCGTTACTTTGCGAGAGATCACGGAAGAGACCGTAATCGACATCTGCAACCTGAGCAATACGCTCTCGGAGGCGCAGCGCATGATGGTGGCGGACAACGCGAAGTCGATCGCCCAGGCGCATTTCTCGGACCACGCCTGGTTCCGGGCGATCTACGCTGGCGATACCCCGGTCGGGTTCATCATGCTGTACGATCATCCGGATGAGCAGGAGTACTTCCTGTGGCGGCTGATGGTCGCCGGGCCACACCAGGGGAAGGGCTACGGGCGCCGGGCGATCGAGCTGCTGCTCGACTACGTCCGCAGCCGGCCGGGCGCGAAGGAGCTACTGACCAGCTGCGGGGAAGGCGAGGCCAGTCCTGAGGGCTTCTATCGCAGTCTCGGGTTCGAACGTAACGGGAAGATGTACGACGATGAGATCGGGCTAAGGCTGGCGTTATAGCGGTGTGCGCCGGTATAGAGCAGCGATCTGCTCGTTATAATCCTGCAGGCTCACCCGCAGGGCGTGCGGAGCGATCACTTCGACTGCGCTCCCAAAGGCAAGCAGGCGGTCCCGCGCCGCTTCCAGGGACTCGAAGGAGAGCTCCAGGGTTGTCCATCCGTGGGGATCGGGCGGACCGGCCCGGACAATCCGTTCTCGGACGCCGGAACCGAAGTACATGGGCAGGAATGTTAGCATGGCGGGTGAAACCCTCAGGCAGACCGGATAACCCGCCCTATCCCGGGCACGACCGGCGTACCAATCCTCCCAGACGCCGGCCAGGTCAAAACCGGGCAGCCGCAAAAAGCTCTCCTCCATCATCTGCACATCGATCAATTCGGAGAAGGACTGGACGCGCAACCGGCCTTTAATGGCGTAAACCAGGTACCAGGCTCCCGCCTTGGCAACCAAGCCGAATGGCTCGACCAGCAGTTCGAGGCGGACATGGAACAGCGGGCGGGAGTTAAACCGTCAGCGGCTCGGTCTCGCCGCGTAAGATCCGCAGGACTTCCGTCCCCGGGATGTCTTCCCGGTCCAACAGGGCCTGCGCCACCTGGTCCAAACCCTGCCTGTTCTCTTCCAGCACCTGGGTCGCCCGTTCGAAGGCCTCATCCAGAATCGTGCGGATCTCGATGTCCACCTCCCTGGCGGTCGATTCGCTGTACTCGCGCCTCTTGGCGAGATCCTCGCCCAGGAAGACCTCGTCGTTCTCGTCCCCCAAGGCGACGTGCCCGAGGCGGTCGCTCATACCCCAATCGAGCACCATCTTGCGGGCCAGTCGGGTGGCTTGTTTGAGGTCGTTCTCGGCTCCGCTGGTGATGGTGTCCAGGACCAGCTTTTCGGCGGCGCGGCCGCCCATCATGACCGCCAGGCGGTCCAATAAGTAGTTGCGGGGATACAGATAGCGGTCCTGCTCAGGCAGCTGCTGGGTTACCCCCATGGCGCGGCCGCGCGGCACGATGGTGACCTTGTGGATCGGGTCGGCGTTGGGGACGACGGCCGCGACCACCGCGTGCCCGGCTTCGTGGTAGGCGAGCAGCCGGCACTCCTCCTCGGTCAGGATCAAATTTTCACGCTCGAGGCCCATCAATACCTTGTCCCTGGCGGAGTCGACGTCGGCCATGTCAATAACCTGTTTACCTTTACGGGCAGCCAGCAGAGCGGCCTCATTGAGCAAATTCTCCAGGTCGGCGCCGCTGAAGCCGGGGGTGCCGCGGGCGATCTTTTCGAGGTCGACATCCCCGGCCAGGGGCTTATTGCGGGCGTGGATCTTGAGGATCTCCTCGCGGTCCTTCATCGTCGGCAAGTCGACCGTGATGAGCCGGTCGAAGCGGCCGGGTCGGAGCAGGGCCGGGTCGAGGATGTCCGGGCGGTTGGTAGCCGCCATGACGATGACGTTCTGGTTGGCCTCGAAGCCATCCATCTCGGAGAGCAGCTGGTTGAGGGTCTGCTCGCGCTCGTCGTGCCCGCCGCCCAGCCCGGCCCCGCGCCGGCGGCCGATCGAATCCAGCTCATCGATGAAGATGATGCTGGGCGCAGACTTCTTGGCCTCCACGAACAGGTCGCGCACCCGTGAGGCGCCAACGCCGACGAACATCTCCATGAAGTCCGAGCCGGTGATACTGAAGAAGGGTACAATGGCCTCGCCGGCGACTGCCCGGGCGAGCAGAGTCTTCCCGGTCCCCGGCGGGCCTACCAGCAGCACTCCCTTCGGGAGCGAACCGCCCAGCCGCTCGAAGCGGTGCGGGTTCTTCAGGTAGTCGATGATCTCCTGGAGCTCCAGCTTGGCCCCGCGGGCGCCCGCCACGTCCCCGAACGTGGTATGTTCTTCCGTCCGTTCGTACAAGCGAGCCCGGCTTTTGGCAAAGGAGAAGACCGACTGGCCCTGGGAGCGCATGCTGCGCAGGATGAAAAAGCCAATGACCAGGAATAAGAGGAAAGGCAGGGCGTTAATCACAAGGAACCAAAACGAAAACTCCTCCGGGGGCTGGGTGATGATCTCGACTTCCTGCTCCTGCAGCAGGGAGAAGAGCCCCTCATCGCCGAACGCGGGGAGGTACGTGACGAAGCGGGTGTACTCCTGCGTCTCCTCGCCAACCACCGTCGTGGCGGGCTGCTGCAGCTCGCCTTCGATCCGCTCCCCTTGCAGGGTCACTTGCTGGACATTCCCCTGCTCCAGCTGCTGGCGAAACGCCGTATAGCTGACCTCCGTGCGCGGGTCGGCCTGCTCGCCAGACAGGAAATACGTCCAGGCGACCAACATCACGAGCAGCCCGGCCCAGATCGTCCAGGAGGAGCAGCCCAACCCTCCGCCTGGGCTCGCCCTGGGCGAGGAGCGGTTTTCTTCGGATGGTTCGGTTCTTCGAAACATGCGATTCTTGGCAGTGGTTTGCCTTCTGCTTTTCTCCAGAATCAATCGTAACTGTGCAGGAAGGATCCCTCAATAGGGGATTCCACGGACAGGCAGGTAGGGATTCCCCTATACCGATTCCATGAAAAAATGCACCGCGAGTGTAACAATCCAGCTATCATTTTCGTTAAGTTAAACGTGAAGCTCAAGGAACTTTTCGATTCACAATACCAGGTCTGGGGGATTAGCCTGCCGGAAACGGACTTTCAGCAGCGCAGGAAGGGTTCGATTCTCAAGAACGGGTGGATGATCAAGTACCGCTTCGGCTGGGACAAAGGGATCGAATACTTGGAGTTTTTCGCCAGCCACCGGCTGACGAACGACACCCTGAACCGGATTTACGAGGATGGGGACAACGAACTGGTCGGCTGCGCGCGCGAGTATTTCCGGGCCGGCGACGAGAAAGATAAGCACGCCTTAATCGAACACAACCGCCAGTTCTACGAGGAGGTAAAACACCGGGGGCTGTTTTAATAAAATAGAAACAGCAGCGAGCGCCGGGTGTTACTTCGCCTGGCGCTCGCTGCTGTTTTTAAATTACCCACCCAGTTCCAGCGCCAGGACATCGTAATAGGTGCCGGCCCCGAAACCATCGAACAGGACGTGATCGCCTGGCTTAAGGTTGGAGAGGCTGCGCAGGAAGGCAATCATATTCGAAGCTGCGCTGACGTTCCCGAAATCGCTGATCACCCACGGCATGGGAAGGCGGATCCCTTCACGCTGCAGGTGCTTTTCCTTCAACTTGTTGATCTTCAGATTGGCGTGGTGCACGATGGCCACGGCAATTGACTTATCGGGGATGCCCAACTTTTCGATCAGCGCCTGGTAGGCCTGGTAAGCTTCGGTGACCACCTGGACTCCGGAGCGCACGAACAGCTTCACCATCCCCATCGGCCCATCCATCGCCACGGGCCATTCGCTGTCCGGCTCGTGCATCAAGCCGGCCACGCGGATGTGGTTCTCGCCGGCCTGGGTGACCTCGATCATGGACTGCCCGGAAACACGCTGCCTGGAATGCGGGTAGAACATGCGGACTGCCAGGACCCCTTCCTCGTCGAAGACCTCGAGCGTCTTCCCGATCAGGAACTTCATCGACTCGCCCGGGATCACGCCGATGACCCCGGCGCCATTCCCGAACAGCTGCAGCGCGTATTTATCCCTGGATAAGCTGATGAACCGGCTCAGCCCTTCGATCCCGCCGACCAGGACCTTCTTGCCCTGCAGCTCTTCAGCCAGGTTACGGACTCCAGCCAGGTTGACCGGCAGGTTTGGGTTCAACGCCAGGTGCAGCGCGGCCACCGAGCCATCGCAGGCCTTGTGGATGCTCACCTTCAGGGCGCTGTCCTGGATCCCGGCTTTTGCGGCGATGCGCTCGGTATAGTCGGCGGTGGCCGGACCGCTCACCCCGATCAGCACGCCCTCGACCTCGGAAGGCTCCCAACCGCAGGCCCGGGCCGCTTCTCGCAAGAAGCGGGCGCCGACCTCTATCTCCAACTCGACGTGCTCTTCTGGGGAGAGGTGAGGCAGGTGGTGGCGGTAGTTGAACCCCAATTCGGCGAGGTTCATCTTTTCTGCATCCGCGAGAGGTCCTCCCAGCCGGTTCTCGACCAGGCTGGACAGGCTGTCGTTGTCGTAGCTATCTCCCCAGGCGCCGTAGGCCCCACCGATCCCGATTTTTGAATTTGAAACCCGCTCAATCCCGAGCGGGACGCCGTTCCCTACCATGATCTTCTCGACCACGACCTGGGGCCGGTTGAAAAAAGGAGGCGCTTCTTCTCGAGGATTATCCATTTCTTCCGATGTTTCCTTTCAACTTTGGCGAAATTAGGTTCAATCTGTATGCTGTAATAACACCGATTCTGCCACAACGAGGCGGTCCGTGGGAGAAGCGAGATAGCGCAGCTCAACCAACTTTCAACGTCACCCGAGTATCCACCGGTCCCGGATAGGGGCCGCACCGGAATGGGCTGTATAAACTATAAGTATAACTCAGAGGGGGAATGTTAGGCTGGTGAGAATATTCAGAAATGCAATCCGGTTTTTGGTTAGATAAGCCAGAAAAACGCACGATTATCGCCCTCGAATATGGACGAAAAAGGTCTATAATTGAATCGTTCCTGGCAGAAGGCACTCAATTTCAAACCGGTGTGGAGAGTTCAATATGGCTTGTGAGATCACCATCACGTCGGTAAACGTATACGGTAACCCGGGCCAGCCTATCGATCTGGTCCGAGTGCAGGGGACGGCGAAGAACTGCGCCAACGTCGTGGTCGTCATCAGCTGCGGCGGCCCACTCCTGAAAAAAGTATTTTCAGTGAATGCGCAGGATATCCCCGTCAGCTGGTCGGTCGAGTTCAGCGAACTGGGCGGGAGCGGGTGTGTATGCGGTTCTGGCAACATGCGAGTCGCCGCATATTGCAAGGAGGACGAAGCCTGTGGTTCTCTCTGGCCGACCCTTTCTCCACCCGAGTGCCAACCGTATGAACCGGTGTGCCCGGAGCTTGGTGAAATCACCACGAGTCCGCAACAGGACTGCTACGCTCCAGGAGACCCGCTCAAACTCAGCGTTTCGGTAACGGATCCAGGCAACTGCATCAGCCTGTATTACTGGATCTTTTCGGAACAACCCAGTCCTTGCAGCCAGGAGCCAGGCTGCACCGGCGGCCTCCAACCTGCAATCACCCGCAGCACAACAGTACCCTCCCTCGCCTTAACCCTGGCCATGGCGGACGGGTTCGCTGAGGGAAATTGGACGGTCCAGGTCTTTGCGATCCCCACTAACTGCGAAAACTGCCCGCCGGTTGCCAGCCCTCCGCTGCCTTTCTCGATCCTGCAGCCCAGCACCTGCCCGCAGGTGAGCTCGCTCGATGAACCGGTGCTCGTTTCAACCACCTCGGCGGGGTTCGAATATCAGTTCACCGCTCACCTGGCAGGGAACACCGAGGATGCCAGCGTCCAGTGGAATTTTGGAAGCGGGCTGACCGACCCGGTTTGCCTGTGCGGGGCGAATTCCAGTGAAACGACTCACATTTTCCCAAAGGAGCAGTGCGGGGAGAACGTGACGGTCCGGGTCTTGCTGGACCCTGGGAATGGGTGCTGCTCGTTAATGGAAGAAGAAGTCAACGTCCAACTGCCGGCCTGTGAAGGCGGCGGAGGCGATGGCGACGAACATCCTTGCCCGTGGTGGAACCCGTTCTGCAAGGGTTGGAGCCTGTGCGCGGGTCTCCTCGCCGCGATCATGGCAGCCATCCTGACTGCGGGCATCTCGCTTGCAGTCGGCAACTGTCTGAATGATCCCACCTTGACCGGGGTAGGATATGCAGCCGCAGCCTTGAGCTTAATCCTGCTTTCACTGTGGTACTGGTTATGCTCGAAAACCCAGCCGGATTTCTGTGACACTCTCGCCCAGCTGATCCTCTTCCTTGCCTACGTGATCGCCGTGCAGGGCATCATCCTGGCGGTCATTGCGGCTATCTTCGAAATCACGCTGCTCGAAATCATCCTGTGCTCGGCGGTTTCGTGGCTCTATTATGGCACGGTGATGGCTTACCTGGTCATCATCCAGGATCAGACCTGCTGAAGAGACGCTGCCAGCCTAACGCTTGGGTTGAAACCCGAACCACGCGCTGACACCAGGTAACCCGGCATAGTATCCCAAGAACGATCCAGCGGGTGTAGAATTAACCCATCGGATTCCAAACCATAGGAAAAGCTACTCCCGGAGAGCCTGCCCATGTCACCACTCATCGACCTGCTTGGACCGCTCGCCAGCGCCTGCCTGAACTGGCTCGGGCAGCGCAACCTGCCCCAGGTGGAGGGCACCATCACCTTAGAGGGCCTTTCCGCGCCGGTCGAAGTACTGCGGGATCGCTGGGGCGTGCCACACATTTACGCGCAGGATATGCTCGACCTGTCCTTTGCCCAGGGGTTCGTGCACGCCCAGGACCGCCTGTGGCAGATGGAGCTCAACCGGCGCACAGCTCGCGGCCTGCTGAGCGAGCTGTTCGGGGAGCTAGCGCTGGACACCGACCGGGCGGTGCGGATCTTCGGGTTCAACCGCCTGGCGCAGATGGACCTGGCGATCTTCCCGCAGGGTGCACGCGAGATCCTGCGAGCTTACACAGCCGGGGTCAACGCCTTCCTGGAGCGGGCCGGTTCACGGCTGCCGGTCGAGTTCACCCTGCTGCGCCACCGCCCGAAGCGCTGGGAGCTGGTGGACACGACAGCCTTCATGCGGCTGATGATCTGGCAGCTCTCGCACGCCTGGAACCACGAGATCGTGCGGGCGCAGCTGCTGCAGGCGGTCGGCCCGGAACGGGCAGCCGAGCTGGAGATCCACTACCCGGTGGAGAACCCGACGGTCCTGCCCGAAGGCATCCAGGTCAACCGATTAGAGCAGGCTGACCTACCTACCGGAGAACCGTTCTTGCGGCGCGGCCAGGGCAGCAATGCCTGGGCGATCTCCGGGCTCAGGAGCGACACCGGCCAGCCTTATCTTTGCAACGACATGCACCTGGCGATCACGCTGCCAGGGCTGTGGTACGAAGCGCACCTGGAGGCGGGCGACTACCGGGCGACCGGGGTCACCCTGCCGGGCGTGCCGAGCGTGCTGGTCGGGCACAACGACCGCATCGCCTGGGGGATGACCCTGGCCTTCACCGACTGTGAGGACCTGTTTGTCGAGCGTTTCGACCCCGGCTCCCCCACCCGCTACCTCAGCGAAGATGGCTGGCTGGAGGCCGAAGTCATCGAGGAGCCCATCCTTGTCAAGGGGCGGGCCGAGCCGCACACCGAAAAAGTGATCGTCACCCGGCACGGGCCGGTGATCTCGGACGTGATCGACTATGCGCAGAATTGGGTCGATGGCGGAGAGATCGAGCGCATCGCCGTCAACTCTATGGCGCTGCGACCCTGCCTGGCCCTCACCGGTTGGCTGGACCTCAACCAGGCGCGCGGCTGGGACGATTTCGTCGCCGCCATGCGACTGATCGACGCCCCGCAGCTCAACGTGGCCTACGCCGACGTGGACGGCAACATCGGCTATTGGGTCACCGGCAAGGTACCCATCCGCGCCAAAGGGGACGGCTCGGTGCCTGCCCCAGGCTGGACCGGAGAATACGAATGGGTTGGCGAGATCCCGTTCGAAGCGATGCCCCACGCCCTCAACCCGGTCGAGGGCTACCTGGCCCACTGCAACAACTGCATCGTTCCGAAGGATTACCCGTTTCACCTGGGAAACGCCTGGATGAACGGCTACCGCGCCCGCCGCGTGACCGAGATGCTCCAAAGCAAGGTGAAGCTATCGGTTGAAGACTTCCGCAGGATCCAGATGGACCTCACCTGCCTGCCCGGGCAGGAATTCGTCGATAAGCTGCGAGGGCTGAACCTGGCAGGAACAAACGGCTCAGATGAGGATCTCCAGCTGGCCCTTGAGCAGTTGTTCGCCTGGGACGGGCGCCTGACGACCGAGAGCGTGGGGGGAACCCTCTACGAAGTAACCCGCTACACCCTGGTGCGCAACCTGCTCGAACCGGGACTTGGCGCGGCGCTCAGCCTGAAACTGATGGGCCAGGGCTTCCACCCGCTGCTGAAGTCCACCCAGGAATTCTACGGCTACGACACCGTCACGATGCTGCGCCTGTTGGATAACCCCGATTCCTGGTGGGTGCAGCAGGCTGGCGGGCGGGAAGCTGTGGTCGCCCGCAGCCTGAAACAGGCCGTTGCCTGGCTGCGCGCAGAACTCGGCCCGGACCCGGCTAGCTGGGGATGGGGCCGGCTGCACCAGGTGCCCTTCTCCCACGCGCTGTCGCTGCAGAAACCGCTCGACCGGGTCTTCAACCGCGGGCCGTTCCCGATCGGCGGCGATACTGACACCCCCTGCCAGACCGCCATGCAGCCGGACAACCCGTACGGCAACAACCTGTGCTCCCCCTCCAACCGCCACATCATCGACCTGGGCGACTTCTCTCGCTCCCTGTCGATCTTCCCGCCCGGGCAGTCGGGCCAGCTCGGCAGCCCGCACTACGACGACCTGATCGAACTGTGGCTGAACGGGGAGTACCACCCGATGCTGTGGGAGCGGGAGCAGGTGGAGGGCGAATTGGAGGGGCGGCTCGTTTTAGAACCATAAAATATTTGATCGCCGACCCTGACGCTCGCCTGCCCTGGTATTTCCCTCTTGCCCTGGAATGATGGTTTGTATCGATCCAAGCGGGGCACAGGCGGTCCACCAGGCCTGGGAGGCAGGCCTGCTATAATGGGTGAGCAGCAATTCTACCCTGATGGAGGAAGCCGCCCGAGATGCGCCTGTGGAGCCTGCGCCCGAAATATCTTGACACGAAAGGCCTGACGGCAGCCAGGCTGGAGGCGCTGATAGCCCAGAATGTCCTGCAGGACGGAACGGGCGGGTACCGGAACCACCCTCAGCTGGAAAGGCTCAAAAGCCAGCCGGAACCGGCCGCGCCGCTTCGACGAGAGCAAAATCGCGGCCGACCCGGCCTCCCGCCGGATCCTGGTGACGCGGGGACAGCTGCTTTACGAGTGGGCGTTGCTCCAGCACAAGCTGCAGGGGCGCGACTCACAGAAGCACCGGGAGCTGTTGGAGGTGAGCGAACCGGAAGCGCACCCGCTGTTCGTGGTCGTCCCGGGAGAGATCGAAAGCTGGGAGCGGCGGAAGGATCTCTAGATGGGTGCATTCCTACCTGCGCCGACCATCCTGGAGAGAGTCATCCGCCGGTACTGCCGCAAGCTGGCGGTGCTGTACCTGCCGGGGCCAAAGGGCGACGTGCGGCGGGCTTACGGGCCTGAACGCAGCCAATTCGGCGACCTGTACCTGCCTCCCGGAGCCGGACTGCACCCGGTCTTGATCGCTATCCACGGTGGCTTCTGGCGGGCGAAGTACGGGCTGGAGCACCTCGGCCACCTGTGCAAGGCGCTCACCGGCCTGGGGTTGGCGACCTGGAACGTCGAGTACCGCCGCCTGGGCCAACCGGGCGGAGGCTGGCCCGGCACATTCCAGGACATCGGGATGGCAGCGCAGCGCGTTGAGGCGCTGGCGGGGGAATTCCCGCTCGACCTGGGTCGCCTGGCCGTCCTGGGCCACTCGGCCGGTGGGCATCTGGCGCTCTGGTTAGCGGCAGCCTCTGCGGGGCGAGCGATTTCCGGCGTGCCCGAGCTGGGCGACCTCAGGCTACCTCCGCTGCGTTCGGCGATCTCGATGGCCGGCGTGAGCGATCTGGCCGCAGCCTGGGAGATGGGCCTCGGCGCTGGGGTGGTATCTGGCTTGATGAACGGCTCTCCCAAGCAGTACCCGGAGCGCTACGCGGCCGCTTCACCTGTAGAGATGCTGCCCATCGGCATTCCACAAATCCTGCTGCACGGCCGGCTGGACGCGACCGTGCCGTTTGCCCTCAGCGAGCGCTACGCCGCGGTTGCAGAGTCCTATGGAGATCCTGTCCGGCTGGTGCCATTGGAAGGGCTTGGGCATTTCGAGCTGATCGACCCCCGTTCGGCTGCCTGGCCGGTTGTCACCGCGGCGGTATTAATTGCACTCCAATAATTAATCTATGCCCGTGTCCGTGAGCTGCTCGTCGAACGCGCCCGGGCAGTTGGGAATACCGATCGCTTTAACGAAGGATAATACTCGCTTTCCGCCTTACGAAAAGTATTCTACTTCGAGAAAACGATCTGATTGAATGAGGGGATAGGGAGGAGGGATGGATTTACCACCGAGACGCAGAGACAGATAGAAAAAACTTAAACCGCTAAGCAACTGTGTTT